>JAIXVI010000118.1 GCA_027483065.1 Planctomycetaceae bacterium | reverse complement strand
TTCAGCATGCGATCGTCGACGACATCGCAGCGGGCGCTCTCAGAAGTCGTCGACGCGGGCGCAGAAGTCGAGGCACTCGCGATCGTGCGACGCGAAGTCGGTTCTGCGCGATTCGCGGTTGCCGAGTTTGTTTCACATGAGCGCGCAGAAGATCTCGCGGCGTACAGCGATGCGATGGCGACGCTTCGTGCAGGAATCACGCGCGCTGAAGGCGCGATCGAGGACGCGGAGGTGCGCTTCACGCTGCGTGACGTGACGGCCGAGGCCGATCGGTTCGAGGCCCGCGTTCGTGAGGCCGTGGAACTCTTGGACAAGCGGAACGGCACTGTGGATAGTCAAATGACGGTTGTTGCGCGCGCCGCGAACGATCGTCTTGAGTCATTGATCACGCAAGCGATTGCTGTGACGAAGGCAGGCGCATCATCGATGTCGAGTGACTCGGCGCTCAATCCGCTCCGGTTGGCTGAGATCGACGAACGCTTCCTCGAAGCGCGCTTCGCGTTCTTCCGCTATCTCCGAAGTGGACAAGCGCGCGATGCAGATGATGCGCAGAAATTGGCCGGCGAGGCTCGCGATGCCGCGCGAACAATGGCATCGGAATTGGACTCGGCACAGGCATCGTTCGCGATGAGTTTGCGCGCGTTTGCAGACGCTGCAGCGTTCTATGCCGAGCGCGTCGATGAGGTGGTGAAACTCGAGAAGTCGCTCGCACTCGCTACGAATGAAGCGCTGCGCGTGGTCGGCCCACAACTTCGAGCGCACACAGAGACGCTCATGACATCGGTCGCTGCTGGCCGCGAGCGGGTCACTGTGGAAGCTGCGGAATCGGGAAACATCAATGAAATTTCGATCGCAGCGATCGCCGGGATTTCGGTGGCGGCTGCGCTCGCGCTCGGCGTCATCATCAAGCGCAGCATTGTTCGCCCCGTGACGACGGTGGTCGAAGGAATCCGTCGCGTTGCCGATGGCGACCTGACGAGTGGAGAAGTCGCAGTTCGTTCGCACGACGAAGTTGCGCAAATGATTCGTGCAATGAACACCATGACTCACTCGCTCACGGGGCTCGTTGGCGAGGTGCAATCCGGAACGGCGCAAATCGAGGCTGGAACTGGGCAGATTTCGTCTGCAAGTCAATCGCTGGCAGAGGGCGCGTCGCGACAAGCGGCGAGCATTCAGCAGATCAGCGCTTCGATGGAAGAGATGGCCGCGATGACGGCACGCAACGCCGAAAGCGCCACGCAGGCAAGCGGCATGTCGGCGCATTCGAAGCATGCTGCAGATAAGGGACAGACCGAGATGCGCGAGATGGCGCGTGCGATGGAAGAGATCAAGGCATCGAGCGGCGAAATCGCAAAGATCATCAAGGTCATCGATGAGATCGCGTTTCAGACGAATCTGCTCGCACTCAATGCGGCGGTCGAAGCTGCGCGTGCGGGCGAGGCTGGCAAGGGTTTCGCCGTTGTTGCGGAAGAAGTCCGCAATCTCGCAGGACGCTCGGCGCAAGCCGCGCGCGAGACGGCATCGATGATCGATCAAGCGACGGCACGCGCCGATCGCGGAGCGGACATCGCGGGTCGAGTTTCAGTTTCGCTTGATGAGATCGTGACGGCGACCGCGCGCGTCAACGAGATCCTTGCGGAAATCGCAGCCGCATCGCAGGAGCAGTCGAAGGGGATTGGGCAGGTCAATTCGGGTGTTGCGGAGCTGGACAAGGTCGTCCAGTCGACCGCAGGGAACTCCGAGGAACTTGCCTCGGGTGCTGAGGAAACCGCGTCTCAGGTGATTTCGCTCCAACAGCTCGTTTCACGCTTCCGCGTGAAGACGCTGCAATGACTTGCGTGCAGAAATCTGCGTGAACTCGTTGCGCTCCACCGACCGCGCACGGCGCCGACTCCGACGCCGTGCGCGGTCTCTTTTGGTTTCGCTATTCTTCTGCCGCCATGCCTGAAACAAACCACGCCGCCACTGATCTCGTCCCGCTCGCCCAGCTTTTCACCGAAGCCCGCACCTACAGCGCGTGGCAACCAATGCCTGTCAGCGACGAACTGCTCCATCGACTCTACGAGATGGTGAAACTCGGCCCAACGAGCGCAAACTGCTGCCCGATGCGACTGGTTTTTGTGAAGAGTGCTGACGCGAAGGAACGCCTCAAGCCGTGCTTGGCGCCCGGCAACGTTGAGAAGGCGATGAGCGCGCCGGTGACGGTCATCGTGGCGATGGACATGGAGTTCTACGAGAAAGTTGGCATGCTCTTTCCGCCCGTGGACACGCGGCCGTGGTACGCAGGCAAGCCCGAAGCGATTGCAGCGGCGGCGACGCTCAACACGAGTTTGCAGGCGGCGTATCTCTTTGTTGCCGCGCGTGCGCTTGGCCTCGATTGCGGCCCTATGGGCGGCTTCGACAAGGCGAAGGTCGATGTGGAGTTCTTGAAGGGAACCACCTGGCGCTCGCTTCTCCTCTGTAACCTCGGTTACGGAGATCGTGCGAAGTTGCATCCGCGTCTCCCGCGTCTTTCGTACGACGAAGTCTGCCGCACGGTTTGAGTTCGTCGTGGTGATCGCGAATCGAAAAAGCAACGCGCCGCATCGTTCGATGCGGCGCGTTGTTCGTGAGACGAGCGAGCTGCCGATTTGCCCGCGGTTTCGCTCGTCGCGCGGTTTACGCGTACGCGCATGGCGGTGCACATTGGGGCGCGAAGCCGCGGCGCTCGATTCGATTTACTTCGGCGACGATGGGTTGCCGGGCTTGGGTCCGCCACCGCCACCGCCACCGCCACCGCCGCCACCACCACCGCCACCGCTACCGGGTTGACGTGGGCCGCGTCCGCCGCCGGGGCGTGCCTTCTTGTACTCGTCTTCCGAAATCTTGCCGTCGCCGTCGGTGTCCGCCTTCTTCAGGCGCTCCCAGCGCTCGGCGGGGACTTCATCTTCGGTGATGAAGCCATCGCCGTTCTTGTCGACGTCCTTGAACTCAGGACGGCCACCACGGCCAGGCCCACCTTGACCAGGCCCACCTTGTCCAGGACCGCCACCGCCGCCGCCACCCGGCGCAGGAGGTTCTGCGAGCGTTGAGGAGGCGAGTGCGAGGGTCGTCACGATGCCTGTGAGCAGGGCAAAACCGCGCAGTTTCTGGAACTGTTGCATGACATTCCTTCCGTGATGTTGAGACGTGGAAGGCAGGTGGGCTCGCACATGCGAGGCCGGATTCCTGCGACTTTCATCGCCGATGGGCCGCGGTTCTTGAGTGCTGAAGGGCTCCGCGGGACACCCAATTCAGCCGATTTCAAACGATCTGACGCCCCATACGTCAGGCCGTGAAGAACGCGTTGTGGAGTCCTTCATTGCCGAGCGCTTCAAAAAGGCTCAAGTTTCGTCGTTCGACGATCGCGTCGAATCCTTCCGAACGTTCCCGTGGCCTCAAGCCGATAGACCACGGACTGAGAGTCCACAGGCCGAGAGGCCACCCGAACGCGATGCCAGCCGACATCACCATTCTCATTCTCACGAAGAACGAAGAGGACAACCTCCCGAAGGCGCTCGCGAGTGTGCGTGCGTTTGCGAAGCGTGTCGTGGTTGTCGATTCTGGAAGTACCGATCGCACGATCGAGATCGCGCGCGCAGCGGGCGCGGATGTCTACGAGCATCCGTGGCGGAACTACGCGGAGCAACTCAATTGGGGTCTCGCCTCAACCGGTATCGACACGACATGGACGTTTCGACTTGATGCCGATGAAGAGGTGTTGCCCGAGCTCGCGTCATGGATTGCAGCGCATCTCGGTGCAGTCGCTTCCGACGTCGACGGCATTGAAGTCTGTCGTCGAATGTATTTCCTCGGACGCTGGATTCGCCACGGTGGGATGTATCCACGACATCACGTGCGCATTTTCCGCTCGGGACGCGTGACCTGCGAACTCGCGTTGATGGACGAACACATGGTGGTGCGCGGCCGCGTTGTGCGGGCCGACGGCGACATCAAAGACGACAATACGAAGCCGCTTCGTTGGTGGATTGCGAAGCACAACTGGTATTCCGATCGCGAAGCATTCGATTTGCTCGAACGCGAAGCAGCATCTCGCATGCCCGGACTTGTGGAGCCGCGACTCTTCGGTTCTCACGCAGAACGCATTCGTTGGTTCAAGACCAAGGTGTACGCGCGCGTTCCTTCCGCGTGGCGATCACGCTTGTATTTCCTCTGGCGCTACTACCTGCAACTCGGCTTTCTCGACGGCGAAGAGGGGCGTATCTATCACTTCCTGCACGCACACTGGTATCGCTTTCTCTGCGATGCGAAGGTGATGGAAGCGCGGAAATTCCCGAAGGTGCGCGAGGAACTTGTGCGCGAGGTCTACAAGAGCCTCGGCTGAGAGCAAAGCGATGATCGCCGCTCGCAGTCTCACGCTGAAGCGCAGCGCTCATGCTGAGGCGCAGCGCTCATGCATAAGCGCAGCGCTCACGCTTGCGCGCAGCGCTCACGCCAGATCATTCGCATTGCACTTGTGAAATGCGCACGATACGCGTTCGCATCGGTGAGGTTCGATACCCGTACGCGTTCGCGCATTCCTTCGCGAAGTGTGCGTAGGTGCGCGGCGTCGCGCGCGAGAGCCGCGCAGATTGCTGCGAATTGTGCATCGTCGTACGCGATGCATTCTCGCAGTCCAACGTTTTCAAGCAAACTGACGCCAACGCGTGACGCATGTCGATCACCCGCGCGCATACGTCGGATCGAGTTCGATCGCTTTCGCGAGTTGCTCGGCGGCGTCACGATCGCGCCCCATCTGCAGCAGCACGTTTGCCAAGTTGTTGCGAAAGCCCGGCGCGCGCGGCTCCGCTGTAACCGCGCGTGCAAGATGGTGGCGCGCTTGTTCGAATTCACCCGATTACGCGAGCAGCAACCCGAGCACTTGCGCGACGTTCATGTACTTCGGCTTTCGCTGCGCCAGGCTGCGCACCGCGGCCAGTGCCTGTGGAAGTCGCCCTTGGCGTGCATCTTCGAGGGCGCGTTGAATGGCGAGTTCGGTAGACATGCGAAGAATTCGAGCGATCAGAGTATCGGCGCGTTGATCGTGCGGAATGCAGCCATCGCGCGACGATTGTGCAGGTCAAGTTTGAGGTTTGGTCGCAGGTTTCGTTTGTGGCCGAAGCTTTGTGAGTGTGATCGAATCGGCGCGCCACATGGCGGTCCCGCGCTTTGCGCGGAGTTCAAGCACAAGTTCCACATCCGCGGTGGACTCCGTCACCTCGAACTCAAACTTCATGACGCGTTCGCCACCGCCGGATGCGCCCTCGCCCCGTGGTGCGCCTGAGGTGCGGAGTCCAGCGGCCGTACCCGGAGCGCCTTCATCTTGCAGGGCATCGAGCGCGATGACGCCGTCGGTGCGAACGAGCGCCTCAAGTTGGTATCGGCCGCGTTCGAGCAAAACGCCGCGGCGAAATCCTGCGATGCAGCGACCGCTCGGACCGGCCGTCACGCGATACCACTGCGCGCCGTTCTCATCGACTTCCTCGACGTTCGCATCTTCGACTTCGCTCATACCGTGAAATCCACGGATCACAACAGCAACTCCAGGCTTGAAAACAAGCGGTTTTGGCTCCGGCGCGTTGCGCTGTTCAAGTAAGTTCTGAGCGCGCGCGACGAGGCGATCCGCGAGAGCGCGCGCTTCCGTCGATTGGAGATCTGCAGCGTCGTTGGAGTACGCACGAAGCGCCTCTTGCAGGCGCTTTTGCACGGGTTCAAGTCGTTTCATGAGCCGCTGCGGGTCGAACTCCGGCAGGAGTCGCACGATCTCGCGGCGATAGTCGCTGCGCCACTCTGGGTTCTTCATCACGCTTGCCGCGACGAGTGCGCGCGGCATATCGAGGATGGACATGCCAGGATCTTGAAAGCACTGATCCATGCCGTGCGGAATGAAACGTGCGCGTTTTGCAGGCTCGAAATACAGGCGATAGTTGTTGCTGTTGTAGCAATATCCATCCCAGTGACTCAGCATCGCTTCGAGCGCCATGAAGCGGATGAACGCTGGAACATCAACGAGTTGCTCGAGTTTCTTCCAGCGCGATTTCATGTCAGGGTCGTTGCACGCCTCCGCAAGTGCACGCAAATCCGCGCGTGTTTCGCCGTTCTCGCCAACATCCTTACCTTCATCCTTGCCTTCATCGCGTTCGAGTTCGCTGTCGATGTCCGAGCAAAATCCGCCGTCGTAGAGATTGCCCGCAGCGTTTCGAAAGTTGCGCCGAAGGAAATCCTCATCGAACGATTCCTTGAGGACATACACGCCGAGATCGCGCTCGTTCACCTTGAGTCGCGCGTGCGAGACGAGCGTGGCGGGTACGTCAGACTCGCGCAGAATCGAACTCGCGAGCCATTCGGAAAGCAGCGTTGGATCTTGGACGGCGTTGTTCAGATGAAACTTCCGCATGCCGTGGAATCGCGATTTGCCGTCGAACTTGCCAAGGTTGATGGTGAAGCCCGGCCGCTCATCGAAGGATTGAAAACTCCCAGCGGCACCTTTGAGTTTCGCGCCCGCGGCGTTCGTGAGTTCTTTGCCATCGACGAGGATCAACACACGCGCGTATGTGCGCGGTTCGTTTCGAAGCGACCCAACCGAAGCTTCGTCGAACTTCAACTCGATCAGCGGGATCGTGCCTTTCTTGAAGAACGCCTCGGTTTCGTCGGCGCGCGCAGGGCGGACGGTGGCGAGCACACCGAGTACGCCGAGCACGAGAACGCCCAACACCCTCACGCGAAGGACCGAACGAAGGAACGCGCCTGCAGAAAGGGAGGGCCGCATGGAGGCAGTATGGCCGATGCGGGCGGCGGGGGGTTCGGGTAGACTCTTCGCCCTATGTCGAAAGCCATCATCAAGACCGCGAAGGGCGACATGCACGTCGAGTTCTACGACGCCGACGCCCCAAACACCGTGAAGAACTTCCGTGAACTCGCCGCGAAGGGCTTCTACAACGGACTCACCTTCCACCGCGTGATCCCGAACTTCGTCATTCAGGGCGGCTGCCCGCAAGGCACCGGCACCGCTGGTCCTGGCTACAAGATCAAGTGCGAAGTGAGCGGCGGCAACCAGCGTCACGATCGCGGCGTCCTCTCGATGGCGCATGCTGGTCGCGATACCGGTGGTTCGCAGTTCTTCGTTTGCCACTGCCGCGAGAACACCGCGCACCTCGACCGGAACCACACTTGCTTCGGCAAGGTTGTGCAGGGACTCGAAGTCATCGACGCGATTCGCGCGGGTGACAAGATCACCGAAATCGTGCTCCAAGATTGAGTGCGTTTCCAACGATGAATTGACCCGCCCCGGACTTGCCGGGGCGGCGTCGTTGTTGGGGCGCGTACGTGAGTGGCGCACTTCGGATGTCAGAACTGTGGGTCGTTCGTCATGGCAGAACTCGGTCGCATCGCCAACCTCACCGTCCTGCGCGAAACGCAGTCGGGCTTCTACCTCGATGCGGGTGCGCTTGGCGAAGTGCTGCTGCCTGGTCGCTTGATCCCGCCTGGCGCGCGCGTGGGCGATCGCATTGACGCGTTCATTCACACCGATTCGCTTGATCGGTTGGTTGCGACGACTGTGCGGCCGCGCGCGCAAGTGGGCGAGTTCGCGTATCTCCGCGTGAAAGACCTGCATCCGACCGCGGGCGCATTCCTCGATTGGGGACTTTCGAAAGATCTCTTGCTTCCATACAACGAGCAGGGTGATCGCGTGCGCATTGGCGAGTTCGTGCTCGTGAAAGTGCTGCTCGACGTAGAAACGCGGCGCATCTATGCGAGCGCGCTTGTCAATCGTCATCTCGCGCGGACGCGCCCGCCGTATCGCGTGGGTGACGAGGTCGCGCTCATCATCGCGGATGAATCACCACTTGGATACAACGCGATTGTGGATCATCGCTATCGCGGGCTGCTCTATCACACGAATCTCGCGGGGCCGCTGACGGCGGGTGCGTCGATGCGCGGCTTCGTTAAGAGCGTGCGTGAAGACGACAAGATTGATCTCAGCCTTGATGAAGCGGGGTACGCGCGTGTCGCGCCGCTGGCAGAGGTGATTCTCGACGAACTCGCGCGTGTCGGCGGTCGCTTGAACTTCGACGATTCAAGCGATCCTGAAGCGATTCGCGCGCGCTTTGGTGTGAGCAAAAAGGCTTTCAAACAAGCAATCGGCGCGCTGTATCGCGAGCGGCGTATTCGATTCACCGAACCTGGCATCGAACTGGTGCAAGGTGGCGAGGGATGAGTGATCAACCAACGAGTGTGCGGCGTTTGACCCCGCTCGAACGCGCGCGCGAACGACTTACGCAAGCGGAGGCCGACATCGCGCAGAACGCGCGCGAACGCGTGTGGCTCTGGCGCATCTTCGTCACGCTTCCTGTGTTGGGCGTGATCGCGTGGCTCGCCTTGGCGCTCTTCGCAGGCCGCAGCATGACGGGGCTTGTCGCCTTTGCGAGCGCTGTCGGACTCGCCGTTGTGACGTACGGCACAGGTATCTACATGACGACGATGCGCAAGCGTGAGTTCGATGATGCGATGCGCGACGCGCGCGCGGAAATCACGCGACTTGAGCGAACTGCGAGCTAACGCGGGGATTTCGACAGACGCGCGCTGCGTGTATCGTTCCCGCCACGCACGCATTGCCAGCGCGCGAAACATCACCCTGAACCCGCCAAAGTCAGCACCAAAGGAACGCAACCATGGTTGAAGTCACCGCGCGATACGAAGGCGATCTCCGCTGCGCAGCGACGCACGGGCCGTCCAAGACAACGATCTTTACTGATGCGCCCGTCGACAACCACGGCAAGGGCGAAGCTTTTTCGCCGACTGATCTCGTCGCCGCAGCGCTGCCCGCGTGCATGATGACGATCATCGGCATCGTTGCGAACCGCCATGGTGTCGACGTGCGCGGCATGTCGGCACGCACCGAGAAGGTGATGACAAGCGAAGGACCTCGGCGCATCAAGAGTCTGTGCACGACGATCACCGTGCCGCTCGCGGCCGATCATCCGCAACGCGAACTCTTCGAGAACGCCGCGCACACCTGCCCCGTGCACAAGAGTTTGCACCCTGACATCCACGCGCCGATTGAGTTCGTCTGGGCTGGTTGAGGCGAGTCGCGCGAAGGCGCGAACCCTTCACTGTGAACTTGCCTGCACGCGCTGGCCAGAGATTCGCCAACGTGGTGGAGGCGGGAGATCTCGCGCTCATGTTGGCAGCGTGGGGTGCGTGAGATCACGCTCGACGCGAGCCGCACTCACGGCGACGCTCACGGCGACATTCACGCCCACACTCACGGCGACGTGCACGCGCCCCAATCGGCGAGCAGCTGCGAAAGATCGGGCGCATCCACCACGCCGTTGCCATCGAGGTCTGCGGGACCTGCGTTGCCCCAAGCGGCAAGAAGCGTCGAAAGATCCGCGGCATCGACCGCACCGTCATCGTTCAAGTCGGCAGCACGCTTCACGCGGAACGACACGACTTCGGTGGTCCAACCGCTCGCGGATTGAATCTCGC
>JAIXVI010000164.1 GCA_027483065.1 Planctomycetaceae bacterium | reverse complement strand
TTTCGGAGTTCCCATGTCGAAGCAATTCGTTCTCGTCGCCGCGCTCGCGGCTTCGTTCGCATCCGTTGCGAGCGCCAATATCCGCATCACCGAAGTCATGAGCTCGTCCAACGGCGGCGGTACGCCGACTCCGGACTGGATCGAAGTGACCAACTACGGCGCGACCGCCATCAGCCTCACCAACTGGCGCATGGATGACGGTTCGTTCAACTTCGGCGCTTCGGCCGCCCTCAACGGCATCAGCTCGATCGCGGCTGGCGAGAGCGTGATCTTCATTGAGTCGGCGGCTGGCGCGGGCGTCCCAAACTTCCGCACTTTCTGGGGCGGCATCTCGGGACTCCAAGTTGGCTACTACTCGGGTTCGGGCCTTAGCCTCTCGTCGGGCGGCGACGGCGCATGCCTCTTCGACGCTGGCGGCAGCATCCTGAGCCAAGTGTCGTTCGGCGCAGCCACAAGCGGCTCGTCGTTCTTCTACGGCTGGGACTCGGCCGGCGCGCTTGATCCTGCGTACAACGCAGTCGTCAGCACAGTCGGCACGATCGGTACGCAAGTCACCTTCACCTCGTCGAGCGACACTGGCTCGCTCGGCACCGCGATCGGCGTGCCGGCTCCAGGTGCGCTCGCGCTCCTCGGCCTCGCGGGCTTCGCGGGTCGTCGTCGCCGCTGAGTCCTTTCATCGGGCTTGATTGAACAATCTCGCATCGCTTCCGTCGCCCGTGCGTTTCCGCGCGGGCGGCGGTGTTTTTGCGCCCTCTCGCAAGCGGTGCACGGCACGTGCCGTTCAGTGCCATGGAGTGCACGGCACGTGCCAGGCACCATGCAACTTTCGCGCGAAATCGCTTGTTCGTCAGAGCTTGCGCGTGCATATCTTGGTGCACGGCACGTGCCAGCCAGTGCCATGAAGTGAACGGCACGTGCCGTGCACGTATCGCGAGAGATGGCATCATGCCCGCATGCGACGGCCGCTCGGCATTTTCGCCCGCCTCGTTCCGTACGTCCTGAGCGGCGTCGCGCTCACGCTCTTCATGGCGTGGGCCATGCCCCTTCTCCTCGCAATGCGTGGCCTCGGCCCCGCGTCGCGCTTCGCGCAGGCGCAACAACTCGTCTCGTCATCGCCACCCGCCGACAGCGCCTTCGTACCTTCGCTTCAAGTCCGCCGCGGCATCTTCAGCGATTGGTGCGTCGTCGAGTCGGGTTCACTTCCGAGCGGTGATCACCTCTGGCCCAAAGAGGAACTGCAAGAACTCTCATCCAATCGCGCGATCGCTTCGATCTCGCGCGCGGCACCGATGGGCTGCGTCCTCGCACCGAGCGAACTCGAGCGCGACCGCTACGAGCGCATCGACACCGGTCTCTCCGGATGGCCGTTTCGCGCGTTTGCAAGCGAAGCGTGGTTTATCCGACGCGCGAGCGGTGATGGCTACGAGCCGATGCCGGAGCATCGTTGGAACGTCTATCTCGGCGATATCGACGGGCAGCAAGTCCTCGTTGCGCTGCGCCCGCTGCCGCTCGGGTTCGCTGCCGACACCATTTTCTGGAGCGGCCTTTCGTGGATCGCCGTCGCAGTACCGACCACGCTGCGCCGTCAGAAGCGCGAGAAGTACGGCAAGTGCATCGACTGCGGTCACACGCTCGATCCAACGGTCGCGCGTCGGCCGACGAACTGCCCCGAGTGCGGCGTGGCGCTTCGTCGCGATCCGCTCGGTTTCGCGCGCAGCCCAGAGATGCACTTTCAAAATGCGTACGTCTGGCTCGTCTTCGTGTCGAGCCTCGACATCATGCTCACGTGGAAGATTCTCGATCGAGGCGGGCTTGAAGTGAACCCTGTCGCGAAACTCGTGATCGATACATGGGGCATGCACGGCGCGATCGCATTCAAATTCGCGCTGATGCTCTGGGTGATCATCGCGTGCGAAATCCTCGGCCGACTCAAATGGAGCGCCGGTCGCTTTCTCGCGTACGTGGCTGTGATCATCAGCGCGTCGCCGGTTGTGTGGTCGCTGTGCCTGCTCGCGTGGCACGAACTCGTGCCGCCGTGAGTCGCGGAAGATCCGCGTGCGCGGCCTCAGCGTTCTCCGCCGCAATGTCGCTCGCGGTGTTCGGCGCCAGCCGCACGATGCGTTCGACCAAGCCGCGCACAATCGCGTCGGCGGCAAACGGCTTCGCGCGTGCGCGGGCCGCGTCACGCATTGCCGCGATGCGCGCATCATTTTGAAGCAGCGCCGTCACGCGCCAACCGAGTGATTCCGGCGAGTTCAAGCGAATCGCGCAGCCCCATTCAAGCAAGTGATCGCTGTTGCGCTCTTCTTGCCCAGGAACCGGATGCACAATCGCCATCGGAAGTCCGCTCGCGAGCGCTTCGCTGGTCGTGAGGCCGCCAGGCTTCCCAACCGAGAGCGACGCGACGCGCATCAATTCATGCATGCGATCGGTGAATCCAAACACGCGACATTGCATGCGCGGCGAACCCGTCGCACGCGCGTGCGACGCGATTTGCTCCGCACGTGCGCGCAGCGACTCGTTCTTTCCGCAGACGATCGCGACCGCGCCGTCAATCGGCATCGCAAGCAACGCAGAAAGTGTGCGATCAAGCATGCTCACACCGACGCCGCCGCCGGAAACGAGCACGATCGGGCCTTCCGCCGGAAATCCATGCGCTTGTCGAAGCACTGCGTCGGCCGACATCGGAGCGGCGAACGCGCCGACGATCGGGATACCCGTCACTTCGATGCGCTCACGCGGCACGCCTTTTCCAGCCAAAATCTCGACGGTTTCATCGAGTGCGACAAACCAGCGATCGGCGGTTGTGCAAACCGCCCACATCGCGTGCGCGTCGAGATCCGTGACGACGACGCCAAATCGCCCGCGCCATTCGCCGCGTTCGACCATGCCGTGCACGAGTTCCGCCGCGAGGAAGTGCGTGCACACGATCGTGTCGGGTGCATCGTCGAGAATGCGTCGCCGCATGCGCGCGAGCGCTTGCCGCTGCACGAATCGCCGCCATGCGCCGCCACGGGTATTGTCGCTCGAGCGATAGATCCAACCAACGACACCGGGTGCACGTTCGATCAGCGAGACGTACGCGTCGCGATAGGCGAAACGAAACGGCGCCGATGCAAATGCCAAGACGTCGAGCACTTCAACCGACCCAGCATCGTGGCAACGCAACATCGCCTCGCGCACCGCGTGCGCTGCGCGCGTGTGGCCCGAACCAACGGAGCCTGTGAGAATCATCGCCCGACCAAGCGGGCCGGTCGGAAGCGGTCCGTGCATGCGAGAACCTTCGGGGGCGTGCGTACGCACCATATGAAGGCTCCGTCAAGATCCGACAAATCAAACGACAGACAGCGCGCGGCCGTTCAGTTTCGGACACGACGCCACTTCATCGATCGATCAGGCGAACTCTGTCGGCGAACTCTGCCGACGATCTCACCGCGCCATCGCGCGTTCGATCTCCGCGACGGTCTTCGGGATCGCCGCCGTGAGATTGACGCCGCCCGCCTTCTTCGTCACGAGGATGTCGTCCTCGATGCGCACGCCGATCTTCTCGTCTGGCAGATAGATGCCGGGTTCGATCGTGATGACCGCGTTCTCGGGGATCGGGCCTTCCGGCGTGATGTCGTGCACTTCGAGGCCAAGGTGGTGACCACAGCCGTGGAAGAACGCGTCGCCGTACCCCGCCTTGGTGATGACATCGCGCGCGGCTTTATCAATCGCGGCGAACGTCGTGCCTGCCTTCGTCGCAGCGATTGCCGCGAGTTGCGCTTCGAGCACGATCTCGTAGATCTCGCGCTGGCGCTTCGTGAACTTGCCACTCACTGGGAACGTGCGCGTCACGTCGCAGGCGTACCCCATGTAATCGGCGCCCGAGTCGAGCAGAATCACGTCGCCGTCGGCGAGTGGCTCGCGATTGCCGTGATAGTGGAGGACCGTCGCGTTGAACGCGCCGCCCGCGATCGTGTGATATGCCGCGCGACGCGCACCATTCGTGCGATAGCCATGCTCGGCGAGTTCCTGCACGTCGAATTCCGAAATGCCAGGCTTCAGCCCGCGCAGCACCGCGTCGTAGCCCTTTGCCGTGATGTCGGCCGCGCGCTGCATGAGCGCGATTTCTTCCGCGTCCTTCGCCGCGCGCATGACGGCCAAAAGCTGCGTGTGGTCGACGAACGATGAACCGGGAATGCGCTCAGCGCTCTTCCGAAGCACATCAAGATCGGGCGACACCGGCGCCGTGTGCGCCGCGAGCGGATGCAGGAGTGCGAAACGCTTCGCACGCTTCGTCGCGTCGAGCAAGAAACGCGCGAAAGCCGTCGTACGCATGATCGTGCCGACGCCGTACTTTCCACGGAGTTTCGACGAGATCTCTTCGCGGAAGCCATCCCACTTTTCGAGTTCAGGGTTGAGCGGCTTCAAGAACAGAATCGCGCGCCGCGCTTCGACCGGATTGAGCGGATCGAGCAACAGCACCGCGCCTGGCTCATCGCCGATACCCGTGAGGTACTGAAAGTGCGGATGCGCACGAAACTCGCCGTGGATGCTCGCGTCCATGTCGCCTGCGAATACAAGCGCGACGGAATCCTTCAGCGTCTTGAGGACATGCGCGCGGCGCGCGGCGTAGGTTGCTAGCGCGATACCAGAGAGAAGCGTGTGAGGAGCGGCGTCGGTCGTCTTCTTGGCCATAGTGGCGCGAGTGTAACTCTCGATCGTCGATCTGCGAAAGGGGACGTGACGCGAGATTCGCGTGTGATCGCTGAGCGCCGAAAAACACCGCGACGCCGCATGAAGCGGCGTCGGGTGTATTGAAACTGGTGTGTGCAGCGCGCGAGTGTCACGCCGTCGAATCAGCCGTGTGCGTGCGCGGCGGTCGAGGATGAAGCCTCGCTCGGCGCGGCGCCAGACGAACCTTCCGGTGTTCCGAAGCCCGACTTTCGTCGCAGCGAATAGAACATGTAGAAGAAGGTCGGCACGACGAGTTGGTCCATGATCGTCGAGCCGAGCATACCGCCGAGCACCGTGATACCGATCGATTGTCGTGCTTGCGCGCCTGCGCCCGTCGCAACAACGAGCGGGAGAATGCCGAGGATGAACGCGAAGCTCGTCATCATGATCGGGCGCAAGCGAAGTCGCGATGCTTCACTCGCAGCGTCGATCACGGCTTCGCCTGTATCGGCGCGGACTTTCGCGAATTCAACGATGAGAATCGCGTTCTTCGCCGCAAGACCAACGAGCATGACGAGACCGATTTGCGCATAGACATCGAGCGATCGACCTGCGATGTGCAACGCAATGAGTGCGAAGAGCACCGCGAAACTCACGGCGAGCAGCACGTTGAACGGCAGCAGCCAACTCTCATAGAGCGCGGCGAGCAGGAGGAAGATCGCGACGATCGCAAGACCGAAGACGTACGGCGCAAGACCTGCCGATTCGATTTCTTGGAACGTCGTTCCCGTCCACTCGTAACTAAAGCCTTCGGGCAGCGTCGCTGCAGCGACTTCATCAATCGCCTTGATCGAATCGCCCGAGCCGTAGCCCGCCGTGGTCGCGCCGTTCACTTGAATCGTGTTGTAGAGGTTGTAGTGCGTGGCGTTGTCGGTGCCAGTGGCGATCGACGCGGTGGCGAAACTCGCGAATGGCACAAGTTCGCCTGTGCGGTTTTTCACGCGCAACTGCATCACATCCATCGTAGTCATGCGCGAGCCAGCCTCGCCTTGCACCATGACGTTGTAGACCTGGCCGAACTGGTTGTAGTTGTTGATGAACGTTTGGCCCATCACCTGTCCGAGCGCGTTGAACACGGTCGACATGTCGAGGCCAAGCGCGTAGACGCGCGTGCGATCGATGTCGAGCGCGAGCATTGGTACCGAATCAGAGAACGGCGTCGAAAGCTGCGTCAACGCCGGTTGCTTCATTGCTTCCGCCATGAAGTCTTCGGCGACGGCCGCGAGTTGATCGAACGATTGGCCTTCAAGCGCTTCGAGTTGCAATTGCCAACCACCGACGTTGCTGAGACCCGGAATCGGCGGCGGCGGGAACGGCATCACGCGCGCGTCGGCGATGTCCATCAACTGCGGAACTGCGCGCATGATGATCGCGCGCAAGTTCTCCGTCTTGACGTTGCGTTCGTCCCAATTCTTCAGCGTCACGATCACGAGGCCCGCATTCGACGAAAGCGAACTCGTGAGGAAGTTGAGACCGTTGATCTGAATGGCGTCGGTGACCGCAGGGTCTTCACGCACGACCGCTTGAATGCGATTCGATACATCTTGCGTACGAAGAAGACTTGCACCCGGCGGAAGTTGGAAGTGGACGAAGTAGTAACCCTGATCTTCGTTCGGAACAAACGCCGTCGGTGTGATGCGGAAGTAGTGCACAACGCCGAGGCAGCCCGCGACGAAGATCACAACCATCGCGTACCAGTGGTGGCAGAGCCAACGGACGAGGAGCGCATAGTGGTGCGAAACCCAATCGAATCCGCGATTGAAGAGCACGAACGGCGGGAACTTCGTTGAGTGTTGTTCGCGCAAGAAGACGCCGCAAAGCGCGGGCGAAAGCGTGAGCGAGTTGATCGAGCTGAACGCGATCGAGAACGCGATTGTCAGTGCGAATTGGTTGTAGAGCTGGCCGGTGATGCCGGGCATGAGCGCTGCCGGAATGAACACAGCGAGCAACACTGAGCTTGTCGCAACGATCGGACCACCGACTTCTTCCATCGCTTTTTCGGCCGCATCTTTTGGATTTTTCACGCCCGATTCGAGTTGGCGATAAACGTTCTCGACCACGATGATCGAGTCGTCCACGACGAGACCGATCGCGAGCACGAGGCCGAGCAGCGTCAGCGTGTTGATCGAGAATCCGAACACCTGCATCATCGCGAACGTGCCGATGATCGACACGGGAATCGCGATCATCGGAATGAGCGTCGCGCGGAACGACTGCAAGAACACGTAGATCGTGACAAGCACGAGAATGCCTGCTTCGACGAGCGTCTTGATGAGGTCGTCGAGGGAAGCTTTCACGAACTCCGTCGTGTCGTATGCGATGACGTAGTCGAGGTCGGGCGGGAACTGCTCCTTGAGCCGATCCATTTCAGTGCGCGTCTTCTCGATAACGTCAAATGCGTTGGCGGTCGGCAGCTGATAGATGGCGACCGTCGCCGTCGAGCCGCCGTTGAGCGACGAGGTGCTCGAGTACTGGTACGAGCCGAGATCGACTTCACCGACATCGCGAAGACGCACAATCGCGCCATTTTCACCGGCGCGCACAACGATGTTTGCAAAGTCCTCGGCCTTCACAAGTCGACCGACTGCTTGAATCGCAAGCATCGTCGCGGGGCGATCGACCGAAGGCTCCGCGCCGATCGCGCCAAGCGACGCTTGCAAGTTCTGCGCGCGAACGGCGTTCATGACGTCGTCGCCCGTCAGGCCGAGTTGGGTCAACTTGTTTGGATCGAGCCAGATACGCATCGCGTACTGCTCGAGACCGAAGATCGTCGTGTTGCCAACGCCATCGACGCGCGAAAGCACTGGCTCAACCGTGATGTTCGCATAGTTCGAAAGGAACGCGCTGTCGTACGTTCCCTTCGGCGAATACAGGCTCACGACGCCTGTCATATTGGTCGACTGCTTCGCAATGTTCACGCCGACGCGCTGCACTGCTTCAGGCAACTGCGGCATCGCTTGATTGACGCGCGTGAGCACGTCGACCGCCGCGATATCGAGGTCGTAACCAACTTCGAACGTGACAGTGATCGTCGAAATGCCGGCACTTGTCGAAGTGGAGCTCATGTAGAGCATGCCTTCGACGCCGTTGATTTGTTGTTCGAGCGGCAGCGTGACGACCTGCGCGACGGTGTCTGCGTCTGCGCCGTTGTAGGTCGCGGTCACTTGCACCGTGGGCGGCACGATGTTTGGGAACTGCGCGATCGGAAGGAGATACGCGCAGATGATTCCCGACAGCGTCATCACAAGCGCGATGACGGTCGCGAAAATCGGGCGATCAATAAAGAAGCGGAAGGACATGCGTGATTACTTCCCTTCGGCCTTCGAAGTGTTGCTGGATGAAGTGCTCGTCGAAGCACTGGTCGAAGCACTGTTCGACGTGCTCGTCGTCGCGCCCGTTTCCTTCGCTTCGCGAATCTTGTCGCCAGCCTTGAGTTTCGCGACTCCCGCGACCACGATGCGATCGCCCTTTGCGATCGTTCCAGGTGCAATCACGATGTTGTCTTTGTCCTTCGAAACCGCGTCAATACGAATGCTTTCAACGGTGTCGTCGGACTTCACGCGCCAGACGAAGAGTTCGGTTTGCCGCGCGAAGATCGCTTCTTCTGGCACGACAATCGCATCCTTCTGCATGCCGAGGCCGATCTCGACTGTGGCGTAGGCGCCAGCGCGGAAGACGGTTTCAGGATTCGTAAACTCAATGCGCATCAGCACGGTGTCGCTGTTTCCAGTGACCATGCTGTCGACAAACACCAACTTGCCCTCGGCGGTTGGCGAGGCGTCGGTCACGCGCAGCGGCGTGCCTGGCTCTGCGGCGCTCGTTGCGCCCGCAAGCAGCACGCGCGCGGTGAGCGTGCCAGCCTTCTGATTCGCGAGCAGCACGGGCAGGTAGTTCGCGCTCGGGCTGAAGCCTGCCCACATCGGATCGGTTTGGACGACCTTGTTGAGCGTTTGCTGTCCCGCGTTTCCGACCAGCGTTCCTTCGAAGAACTTCGATGGACCCATCAAGCCATCAAGCGGGCTCGACACCGTGCAGTACGAAAGATTGAGTTCAGCATTCGCGATGTCCGCGCGCGCGGCGAGTTCATTCGCTTTCGCGCTGGCGATGTCGGCGTTTGCCTGCTCGACTGCGGCTTTTGCTTCCGCGAGTTGCGCAGTGATCTGATCGAAGCGCTCTTGGCTCACAGCACCGGACGAGACGAGATCCTTGTTGCGGTCGTAGGTCGACTGCGCGAAGGTGCGCTGCGCGGTTGCGGTGTCGAGCCGCGCCTTCGCGACTTCTTCTTGAGCGGTTGCCTGCGCGAGTTTCGCTTGCGCGGCGTCGAGCGCGATCCGGTACTGCGACGGGTCGATCGTGTAGAGCAGCTGGCCCTTCTTCACACGCGCGCCGTCGGGCGTCGCTTGCGTTTGCAGCCAGCCTGGCACGCGCGCGTTGATCTCGACTTCTTGCGGCGATTGGATCGTCGCGGGGAACTCATACGCGAGCGGGATATCAACGGTCGCGACCGCGGCGGTGCGCACGACGACGCCTTCGGGCGCCGCGCGTGGTGGCTCGGCCCTGCGGCACGAGGCCAGCGTGGCGACGGCTGCGATGCTCGCGAGGGCATAGGCCGCGAAGTGGAAGAGAGAGCGGTTGGAAGCGTTGCGCGATGAAGCGCGATTCAGTTCGTGCATGTCGGTTCTCAGATGGACGCGTGTGCGTCGGTTGGATCGTTGTGGAAGTGCGCAGTGCGCGCGGGTCGGCGTGACAAGGGTGTCACGGCGTTTGGAGCGCGTCACGGAGTAGCGTTGGTGGGAGTGCTTGCGGGTTCTGCCTGCGGCGCGGTTGGCGTTTCGCCCGAATTCGTGTTGGCGGTTTTGCCGTCGTTCTTGCCGTCGTTCTTGCCGTCATTCTTCCCGTCATTCTTGTCGCGCGTGAGTGGACTGCGCGAGAACGGCTCCGCGGCCGAAGTGGCTACGGCCGCGCGAGATTCGTCGATCGCGTTCTTCTCGACAGGAACGGCACTCTCCCAGCCACCACCGAGTGCGCGGCAGAGGTCGACCACCGAACGCGCCGCGAGTCCGCGCGCTTGCACTTCGGCATCTTGTGCGCGGAAGTACTGATTCTCGATTTCGAGCAAATCTTCGAGCGTCGTCGTGCCCGCGTTGTATTGCAACTTCGCGAGGCGATACGTGTCGCCCGCGCTCACGACGGCCTTCGAATACCGCACATCTGCATCGCGCGCGAGAACGAGCGACGAAATCGCAACATCGACTTCTGCAACCGCGCGCACGAGCGTTCCGCGCCACGCGTTGTAGGCGAGTTCAGCACTTGCTTTCGCTTGCAAGATCTGCGATTCGA
>JAIXVI010000221.1 GCA_027483065.1 Planctomycetaceae bacterium | reverse complement strand
TGCTGTTGGCCTTGCTGTTGGCCTTGCTGTTGGCCTTGCTGTTGGCCTTGCTGTTGGCCTTGTTGTTGGCCTTGCTGCTGGCCCTGTTGCTGGCCTTGCTGTTGACCTTGCTGCTGGCCCTGTTGCTGGCCTTGCTGTTGACCTTGCTGTTGACCTTGCTGTTGACCCTGTTGTTGGTTTTGCGGTTGGGGCGGCTTGGACTCCGGCTGCTTCGATTGCGGTGGCTTCTGCGCAGCCTTCTGCACCGACTTCGCCATGTTCTTCAGCGCTTGCTGACTTGCTTTCGCACCAGCGGCCGCTTTGCGCAATTCTTCTTTCTGTTGCTCGGTGAGACCCTTGCCTTCATTGATCGCCTGCTCGAGTGCCTGCGGATTGTTCGCGAGTTGGCTGTCGAGTCCAGCCTTCTCAAGCGCATCCTTCAGTGACTCTTGCTTCTCCGCGAGGTTCTCGAGCGAATTCGCCATCTTCTCAAGCGCCGCACGCGCGGCGGCTTTTTCGTCCTCGCTCATCGTGCCTGAGTCGAGTTTCTTCGCGAGTTCGCCGAGCTCTTCCTTCGCCGCCGCGAAATCGCCCTTCGCCATCGCTTCGCCAAACTTCGCAGTCTCGCCCTCTTGCTTCTCAAGACCGGCAAGATCTTTCTTGAGCGCCTCGGCCTTGCGCACCTCGGCGCGATCGCGAAGATCATCGACTTTCCGCTGAATCTCGCTCATTCGACGAATCGCATCACGACGTGCGTCGTCGTCGAATTCGCCGCCGACTTTCGCTTCTGCGTTCTCGGCGAGTTGCTTCATCGAATCCTTCAACTCGGGAGGAAGCGCCTTCGCGCTTTCAACTTCCGCCTTCACACGCTCGAGAGCCTCTTCGGTCACTTTCTTCGAGGCCAAGCGCGCCTGTTCCGTCGGCGGAACTTCTTCTGCGGGCCACTCGTAGCGCGGCGCGTAGAGATACGCAGCGACGGCAGCAGCGATCGCCGCGAGCGACCACCACGCGCGCTGCGCGATCGGAACTGGAAACGCTGCGCGCACTTTCGCGGGCATCTCTGGCTTCGACGCAACTTCGACGGCATCAGCAACCGCCGCGCGGGCAAAAGCATCTTGTGAGCGCTCGAGATGCAGCGCGCTCACCAAGCGTTCGTCCAGTTTGAGTTCGCGATCGATGGCGAGTGCTTGGAGTTCGTCACTTGCGACCTGGGCATGCACACCGCGGAACGCGCGCAACACCATCAAGATGATCACGGTGAGCACCACGGCGGCCGCGAGAATCGCAACGAACGCCCAACCGCGCGGTGCGTTTTCACTCGCAAACGCGCTCTCGGGCGCGAACTTTGCGAAGAGGACGAGCAGCACGCCGAGGATCGCCGCCGCGACGAGTCCGTTGCCGAGATCAGCGACGAACAACCGCAGCTTTTGACGTCGGCGGGCGATCGCAATCAGTTGGCGAATTCGATCCATGACGGCCTCCTTCGAAGGGTTCTGCGATGGTACCCGTGGCACACGAACCACTTCGCGCTCTTGCATCGCTTTGGCGGAGAATTTCGCGAGGTTTCTCGACGAACTCCCTCCCTCGATACGCTGCCTGCATGGACCCCGACGACCACGTCTGCCTCTGCTTCCACGTGTCGCTCCGGAAGATCGCGAACTTCATCGCACGCGAAGAGCCGCGCGTAGCGAGTCAGATCTCGGAGTGTTTGGGCGCGGGGACGGGCTGTCAGTGGTGCGTGCCGTTCCTCAAGAAGTTGCATGCGCTTCATCTCGAGGGGAAGCCTATGGATTTGCCGACCTCGCCCGAGGAATACGCGGCGCGACGAGCGCGGTATCGCGCCGAGAAAAGCGATCGAGGCTCGCCAGAGAGTCAGGGAGCGGACGAAACTTCCGAAGCCTGAGAACGACGGGAGTGGCGGGTTTCGCCGCGGTTTTACGCGGCGCCGGCGCGATTGACGCGGCGCAATTCGAGTTGCCGAATCGCGCGACCAAGTTCGACTTGCGGCTCGATGAAGCGCAAACCGACATCGGAAAGGCCCGCCTTTCGCGCGGGCATGATGTGCGCGATGGCGACTTCAGTGTGAATCACCGGAAAGAACGCGGGAAAGTCGGCACGCACGACCACCTGTTCTTCCGCACGCACCAGACCCGCAAGCTCGACCCGCAAGCAGAGGCCACCCTCGGAGACATCGACGACCGTTCCTTCGCCAACCTCGGCAAGCGAAGTCGGACGACAGAGTCGCGCGCGCGGCGCAAGATCGAAGGCCACCGGTACACGATGGAGGGAGCGTCGTTCCTCATGGACCAACGCCTTCGGAACGGTGACGCGGTAGCCGTAGCGTTTCATCGCTCCGAGGCCCGCGGTCCAACGCCCGATCACTTCGACA
Organism: Planctomycetaceae bacterium; assembly: GCA_027483065.1. Classification (GTDB taxonomy): domain Bacteria; phylum Planctomycetota; class Phycisphaerae; order Phycisphaerales; family SM1A02; genus QWPT01. The sequence goes on along the minus strand of JAIXVI010000221.1, from coordinate 200 downwards.
TCGCCGTGGTGGAACCCGCTGTCGGCCGCGATCGAGAGATGCAGCGTTTCGCCAGCGACCAATTCACGTCGCGCAGGGCCGTCGTGCGGACGACTGATGACAAGCGCGCCCGCGGGGCCTTCCTCCAAATCCTCGACGTGGCCCGAAAGTGGGCTCGGGAGCGCGACGCCATCGAGCGTCCCGACGCCGATCGAAGCCGA
>JAIXVI010000067.1 GCA_027483065.1 Planctomycetaceae bacterium | reverse complement strand
TCGATGAACTGGGATCCGGTGCGGCCGGACTTCCAGTTGGCGCGGACCTTCGTGTAGACGGCGTCAGGGAGCTTGACATACCCGACCTCACCCGCGAGGGCGCCGACTTCCTTGAGGTAGAAGTCGACGAAAGCCTGCACTTCAGGTCGCGCGGCGCTGGTCTTGCTGACATAGATGAAGAGAGGCCGGCTGAAGGGTGCGTAGGTGCCATCCTCGATCGACTCGACGGTCGGCACCACCGGCCCCTTTCCTCCGTCGATGGGAACGGCTCGGAGCTTGGCCTTGTTCTCGAAGTAGTACGCGCAGCCGAAGAAGCCGATCGCGTTCTCGTCGCCCACGACGCCGCGCACGAGCACGTTGTCGTCCTCTGAGACGCTGATGTCGCTTCGGATCGAGCCATCCTTGCCGACCACGACCTCCTTGAAGTAGTCGAAGGTGCCCGAGTCGGTGCCTGGCGAGTAGACCTTGATCGGGGTATTCGGCCACTTGGGGTCGACGTCCTTCCATGTCTTGACACCGCCGGAAGCGCTGTAGATCTTGGTGATCTGCGCGACCGTGAGCGAGGTCGCCCAAGTGTTCTTCGGGTTCACGACGATGGTGAGGCCGTCGAATGCGATCGGCAGCTCGATGTAGTCGACCTTGCCCTTCTTGGCGGAGTCGTCCTCGACCTTCTTGATGGGCCGAGAGGCGTCGGCGATGTCGATCTCGTTGGCAATGAAGCGCTTGAATCCACCACCGGTGCCGGCGACACCCACGGTGACGCGGACCTTGGGCGCAGCCTTATTGAACTCCTCAGCGACTGCTTCTGTGATCGGGTACACGGTCGATGAGCCATCGACTTTGATCGCGCCTTTCAGCTTGGAAAGGTCCGCCGAATCTTGTGGGCCGGCTGCGATCAACGCGGCAGAGGTGAGTGCGAGCGACGCGAGGGAAAGGCGCTGGAAGATCTTCATGGTTCGATAGTCTCTGTTGAAACCGAAATGGCAAAATCAAGAGGCGTGCAGGCGATGCGAGTAGGACCTTTGCGGTTGTTGATGCCCTCACGCAGCCGACGGGAAGTTTCTTCAAGCTCCGCTGATGGTGGACGAAGATCGAGTTCACATTGTGTGCGCGGCACACATCAGATCTCGCGCACGTTTCCGATCGGACGGACGCGAAGGATACACAACGAGAGAGTTTAGTCCGCGCGTTTTGCAGAACTCGCCGCAGTCCCGCTCATCGCGCCAACAGAATCATCCATAGACCGAGGCAGGATCAGGCTAAACCGACTTCCGCGGCCCAGTTCACTCGCGGCTTCGACACGACCCCCGTGAATCGTGGCGATGTGCTTGACGATCGCAAGTCCAAGCCCCGTACCGCCTTGAGTGCGGGAGCGAGCTTTATCGATGCGGTAGAAGCGTTCGAAGATGCGGGGGAGGTGCTTGGGCGCGATACCTGGCCCAGAGTCGGAAACCGAGATTCGGAGCGAGGCTGCCTCCTCCAAAATCTCGATTTTGACCGTGGTTCCTTCCGCGGAGTATTTGATCGCGTTGGAGACGAAGTTCGCGAGTGCCTGCTCAAGAAGTGAGCGATTGCCGACGACGCGCGCATCTTTCTCTCCGCGGACGACAAGATTCATGCCGCGCGCAGACGCCGCCGAGCCGAGGTCTTCCACGACTTGCTGTGCAACGTCGTGAACCACAATCGGGTCGAGCGGCAGCGCGTGCTTTGCTTCAGGTTCTTCAAGGAATGCGAGCGTGAGAATGTCTTCGACGATTCCTGAGAGTCGCACGGTGTTGCGATGCACGATCTCTAAAAATCGGCGCGTTTGCGCGGGTTCCGCATCATCGATTTGAAGCAGCGTCTCGATGTAACCCTTGATGTTGGTGATCGGGGTGCGCAGTTCGTGCGAAACATTTGCAGCGAATTCGCTGCGCATCGATTCGAGCCGACGCATGCGTGTGACGTCGACAAGGCTGACGACGAGTCCCGGCGGTTGCCCGTCTTGATGCAGCGGTTCGCACGAAAACTGCACCTCGAGTGGTGCGTCGAACTCCAAGTGGAGCTCGCCAGTCACACGCTCTTGTGTCGAGAGTGCCGACTGAATCGCGCGATTGAGCGAAGGTTGACGGACGGAATCTTGCAGCAACCTTCCTCGAGCAACTCGCTCGTCAAAGCCGAGCAATCGTTCCGCTGCGGGATTTGCGGAGATCACGCGTTCGAGATGATCGAGTGCGATGACCGCAATGGGCGTCGCGCGAAGAACGCGCTCGATTTCGCTGAGTCGATCGGCAAGCCGCGATTGGCGTTCGCGTTCTGCCCGAATGCGGCGAAACGCGGCGCTGGCGATGGTCTCAAGGAGCGGGTAGCCCGCATCAGGATCCTCCTGCGGACGATCGTGCGCGAGTGCTTGACGAAGTGCGCGCGAACTTCGGCGGCGAACCCATGTGGAGACAATCCAAGCGAGTGCGATCGCGCCCGCGAGAAGCCAACCTGCGCTGATGTCGCCTTCGAGCGGTGCTGGATTTCCGCCTGCACCCAATTCCGCGCTCGCGCTCTCCATGGTCGCAGCGTTTGCGTTTTCGGTGGCCGCGGCCGTCGATGCGTCGAGCGTCGCATCGGTGGTTTGAACATTCGTTGCAGATGAGCCAAGATTCGCTTGTTCGCCGGAAGCCCGCGTTGCCATCGCATCGCCACGAATCTCTTGATTCGCCGCGGTTACGGTGGAGTTGTCTGCCGAACTCTGCATCGGGGCTGACATCGTACGCGGGAATACTCGCGTGATCAGGGGGCCTGCGAGGTGTGGAGCACAAGGACCGCGTGTGCGAGCTGAGCATAGAAGTCAAGCGAGTATTCGCGAGAGGCACGTGCCCGAGGTGCCCAAACGTGGCGTCAGCCCTGAGGCTTCACTCCGTGCAACGGCTGGTTGTCTCCTCACTCGCCTTCTTCAGCACGCGCGTCCGCGAAGCGGTAGCCGACGC
>JAIXVI010000126.1 GCA_027483065.1 Planctomycetaceae bacterium | reverse complement strand
TGTCGGCTCCACGGGTGGTGGCAAGTCGACGATCGTGTCACTCGCGACCCGTTTCTATGAACCACGCGCAGGTCGCATCACGATCGATGGCGTCGATTACCGCGATTTGCCGCTCGATTGGCTCATTGAGCGCGTTGGCATCGTGCCGCAAGTTGCGCATCTCTTTGCGGGAACGGTGCGTGAGAACATTCGGTACGGTCGCCTCGAAGCGACGGATGCGGAAGTCGAAGCCGCTGCGCGGCGCGTACGCGCGCATGCGTTTATCGAAGGTTTGGAGAGCGCGTATGACACGCAAGTTGGTGAGGGCGGCGAACGGCTTTCGACAGGCCAGCGCCAACTTGTCGCACTCGCGCGTGCTGTGCTGCGTGATCCTGAAGTTCTCGTGATGGACGAAGCGACGAGTTCGATCGACGCGGCGACTGAGCGTCTCGTGCAAGAGGGCGTCGACGAAATTCTGCACGGCGGCGACAGCGGCGGGCGCATTTCGTTCGTCGTTGCGCACCGACTTTCGACGATTCGTCGGGCAGATTTGATCGTCGTCATCGAGCAGGGCCGGATCGCCGAGCAAGGAACGCATCGCGAATTGCTCGCGCGTCGCGGGCGGTACTTCGCGCTGTACACAAACCAGTTCGCTGCCGATCGCGAGCGCGCGCTCTTGCATTTGGAACGCCGAGAAATGAAGGACGCAGAAGAAGCCGCGCAGGTTGCCGCGGTTGCATCGGGATCGTCGAGCGATGAGTGATGGGTGATGCGTGAGTGCGCGCCTTGGGTCGTATACTGCGCGGCGTGACCCTCTTTCTCTTGAGTATCGGTTGTGCGCTCGGCATCTCGTTTCTTTGTTCGTTGATGGAAGCAGCGCTTCTCAGCTTGACGCCGAGTCAAGTCGCGGAGTTGTCGCAGAAGCATCCGCGTGCCGGCGAGATTTGGCGCGGCTTTAAGAAGCGCATCGATCGACCGATTGCGGTGATTCTCATCCTCAATACGACGGCGCACACGATCGGTGCCTCGGTCGCAGGTGCGCAATTTGATGAACTGTTTGGCGATCAGTGGATCTGGGTGTTCTCGCTCGCATTCACGTTCTTGATGCTGCAATTCACGGAGATTCTTCCGAAGACGTTGGGTGTGAAGTTCAACCGCCAACTCGCGGCGGTGGTCGCTGTTCCGCTTGCTGTTGCGACGCGTATCGCTGAGCCATTCGTGTGGCTCTTGCATCTTCTCAATCGCCCATTCGAGGGCAAGCGCAACGCGAATGACGCACCAGCAACGGTCGATGAAATTCAATCACTCGCGGCGATGGCGCGCATGACGAAAGACATTGACATCCATCAAGAGCGCATCATCCAAGGTGCAGCGCGACTCTCGAAGCGCAAAGTGCGCGAACTCATGATTCCGATTGAACAAGTTGTGATGCTTTCGACGTCGCAGTCGCTCGCGAAGGCGATCGTTGCGGCGCACATCGATGCGCACACGCGATTTCCCGTGTGCCTTGATGGTGATCGCACGAAGATTCAGGGCTACGTCAACTTCAAAGAGATGATCTACTTCATGAGCACGAATCCGGCGGATCCGACGCTCAAGGGCGTCATGCGGCCGATCACGTTCATTGATGAAGGTTGTCCGGCAACCGATTTGATGAAAGTGTTCATTGATGAGCACGAACACATCGCGATCGTGCGCGGAACCGATGGAAAGCCGCTCGGGCTTGTGACGCTTGAAGACATGATGGAGGAGTTGTTCGGCGATCTCGGTGATGAATTCGATCGCTTGCCGAAGTACGCGCACGCCATGTCGAAGGGGACGTGGATGTTTGGCGGAGGTACGCCGATGAGCGAGGTTTCTGCGGCGACGGGCGGCGTGCTCGCGGCTTCGAACGCAAACTTCGCGACGTGGCTTGAGGCAGAGATCTTGCAAGAGTTCGGCGTGGCACCGTCGGGCGGTCAGACGATTCGACGAAACGGCGTCGATGTACTCATTCGACGCGTGCGCCGAGGCCGCGTGTTTGAGGCGTCTGTGGTCGTCGGGTGAGTGTGGGGCGGTGACGAGCGCGGAGCAAAGCGAAGCGCGAGCTTGTGATTCGGGGCCGAACGGGACGTCTCGTGTGGCATCACCCCTGGTGATGGAGAGACTCAAGTGTCGCGTGGGCGGTGAAGCGTCGATGGGATCGTCATCTGCGTTGGTGCGTCATGCCACTACCTCCTGCTTCGCAGGGGGGTAGTGCCACACGGAACGACGATGGACTCCGGCGTCGCCTTCTCAGGCTTCGCTTTGCTCCGCCTTCGGCAAATTCCAGCACGACACATCTCAGCCCGCGGCGATTTACTCGCGACGAGGCCGGCCAGAGCGAGCAAAAGCGGCGGTCGCGAACCAAAGGTTCGCCCCGCCGCCAGTTGCGAGCGCTCAAACACGACTCATCTCAGCCCGTCGCGATTCACTCGCGACGAGGCTGAAGAAAGCGAGCGAGAGCGGGCACCCGAAGCGGGGCCTCAGCAGCCCGCCAGTCGCGAGCGCTCAAACACGACTCATCTCAGCCCGTCGCGATTCACTCGCGA
>JAIXVI010000270.1 GCA_027483065.1 Planctomycetaceae bacterium | reverse complement strand
TCGTGGTGCGCGGCGGATACAACCACGGGCGGCCGGTCGAAGAACTCGATCCGGCGCCCGAAGTGATCGTCGACACGCTTCTCGAGTTTCCCGCGTTGTTGCGCGCGATCACGCAGTGAATTCGCGCTGACGCGTGCCGCGCTGCGATGCGCGCGTACGTCACGATGTGTGCGTTTAGCTGCCCGCGCTTGGACTTACAGCGCGCTCGCCGCTTGGGCGCCCACCTGCGCCGTTTGGCCCACCAGCACTTGGCCCACCAGCACTAGCACCTGACGGTGGCCTGCCCGCGCCGCCACCAGCACCACCGCGCGGCCCGGCACCCGCGCCGGCTCCGCCCTCTGCCGGACTCGCGTTCATGCCGCGGCCCATCGGCGGACGTCCGCCGCCTGCGCCCGGCGCAGAGGCATTCGCCATCTCAAAGACGCTTGGGTCGAGTTTCGACGTGATCTCAAAGGCTTTCGGCTCGCGCAGGAGCACCTTGTCACCCGCTTCGATGCCCTTCTTCACTTCGATGAGGAGTTCGCTCGCGCGACCAAGTTCGATCTGTCGTTGCGCGAATCCCGTCCCGTCTTGCACGTAGACGAACGCGACCGGTCCCTGACGGAAGATCGCTTGCACGGGAACGTTGATCGCATCCTCAACGCGGCCGAGGAGAATCTCCGCCTTGCAGCGCATCGCGGGCTTGAGACCCATCGACGGATCCGCTTGGAGCGCGGTTTTCACTGTGTATTCACGGCGATTCGGATCGCGCCAACCACCACTTGCCGCGAGCACGCTCACCGTCGTCACGCTTCCGCCGACGGGTTGGTTTGGCAACGCGTCGCTGTAGACCGTGACCGCTTGCTCCGGCTTGATGCGGCCCGACAACGCTTCGCTCACCTTGAGATTCGCGACCATGCGCGACGTATCCGGCAAGAGAATGATGAGTTCATTCGGACGAAGCTCGGTGCCCACTTGCGGAGGCTGCGCATCGCCGCCACCGCGGCCGCCGTTCGAACTGTCGATGCTCGTCGCATACACCACGAGGCCATCGATGGGCGCCGCAATGGTGGTGTAACCGAGTTGCAGCTCGAGGTTGGTCAAGCGGTCCTTTGCGCTGGTGAGTTGGAACTCCGCGCTTTCGAGATCCGACTTCGCCTTCACGAGTTCCGCATTGAACTTCTCTTCAACGCGCGAACGCTCGGCACGTGCTTGATCAAGATCCGACTTTTTCTTCGCTTCGTCTTGGAAGAAGGTGTACTTCTCGTAGACCTCAAGATCGAGATCCGCCTGCTTCACTTTCGCTTCGGCTTCGATCATCGCGATACGATCTTTCTCAAACTCGTCCTTCGCGATGTAGCGATCCGCGACGAGTTTTTCGCTCTCTTCGAAGCGGCCCTTGAGACGATCGAAGTTGATGATCGCGGTTTCCTTCGCAAGCGCGAGTTGCTGTCGCTTGTTGACGACTTCGCCTTCTTGCCAACCTTGGAGCGCGAGCTCCGCGATGCGCACGGTGACGTCGGCCTTGTCGAGTTCGCTTTGCTTTTCGCCTTGCTTGATGGCGAGCGCTTGTTTTGCCGCGATTTCCGCGCTTTGCGCGCTGTTCACCTTGTCGCGCGCATCCTTGATCTTGTCGATCAACTCTTCTTGCGCGAGACGCACCACAACATCGCCCTTCGAGACGCGCGTACCTTCCGTGACGATCTCGGTGATCACCGCGCGCGACTCGAGCTTGTTGCGAATCTCCACCTGTTGCTGCGCGGCGAGTTCTCCGCTCACCGGAAGCACCATGTCGAACGACGACTTCTCGACGGTGTGCAAGTCACGCGCGCCGATCGTGGATTGCTCGGTTGGCGCTGAACCGCCGCAGCCAACGGGAATTCCGCATGCGAAGACAACAAGCGCGAGCGAAGCGGCGCGGGCGAGAGAGATGGTGGTTCCGTTACGCATGAGAAGTCACTTCGAGTTCGATGCGCCGTGCAAACGATCGGCACGGCGCCATGAGATCATTGGAAGTCGTGAGACGCGCAGCAAATCACTGGAGATAACGGGAAAGCAGGGAAAGTCACGGGGTCGTATCGATGATGCCAGGCCCCATTTCTTCACCGACGTCCATGCCAGTCGGTGGCACGAGGCGTCCGTCGGGCGAGATGCGCATTTGGCCTGTGGTGTTGAGGTAGCGAAGAATGGCGACCTGCAGATTCTTGCGCGCGTTGTCGAGCGAGTCTTGCGCGCGGCGCAATTGGTCGACGGCTTCGGTACGGTCACGAGCAGTCGCACGATCGGGCGCCGCGTCAATCGCGGCTTGTCGATTCATTGCGGCCTGCACGTTCTTCTCTTGAATCACAAGACTGAACTGCGATGTCTCGATGCCACGCGCGGACTGTCGCACTTGCACGGCGGCATCGTCGCGACGCTGGAAGTACTGACGCTTCGATTGCTCGAGGAAGATTTGCGCTTGACGCAACTGCAGGTCTTCCGTCACGCGATCGAGCGGCATCGAGAAGATGAGTGACGCCGCGAATTCGTTGTCGCCAGGCGTGAAATCAAGCCCCGACTGCGCCTGCGTTGGATCGGTCGGAAGATTGTTCGCGAGGATCAAATCGAGATCACCGAGCAAGTTGTTGCGCGCGACGTCGACTTTGCGCGAGAAGTCATCGACGAGGTCGCGCCACGTTTGCAGATCGAGCCGGTAGCGGAACGCGAGGTCGAGCGCCAGCGCTGGATCGATGGTTGGAACCGGAAGATTGAACCGCGTCGGTTCGATCTCAATCGGCGTCTCGACCGGCATACCGATGCGCGCCTTGAGACGATCGACGCTCAAGCGGTAGACCTCGCGCTGCGTCGTCAAACGGTCGAGCGCGAAGAGCGTGTTCTGCGTGGCAAGATCTGCTTGGAACGGCTCGGTGCGGCCGCTTTCGACGAGCGCCTTCGTGCGCTCTTCGACGGCGGCGCTGCGCTCAACCTGGCGCTCCGCGTTCGCGATCGCCTGAAGTTGCAGAACAAGCCCGAGATAGTCGTTCGCGAGGTCGAAGTAGAAGTCGCGTCGGAACTGCTCGAACTCGCGGGCGGCGTAGACGAGGTTGCGGCGTTGCTGGATGAGGGGCTCGAGCGCGACATCACCGAAGCCGCGCAACAGTGGGATCGCCGCCTCGAGCACGATGTCGGCCGACTGGGTGTCGGTGTTCGCGAGGTAGTCGTCGAGTTGCTGCGTGGCCGCGACCACGAACGACGCACTGACCTCGCCGCCGAACGGCAGGCGCTGCGCGACGCCGAGGTCATTCACGATCGAAAGCGCGTTGTTGAAGCGCCCGTTGGTGCCGTCGTTGGCGAAGTTCAGGCTGGTGACGTTGGCGGGGAGCGGCGTCCAACGGTGCTCTTCGACCAAGAGCCGAATCGCGACAATGAGGTACGCCTCCTCGGCGGTGAGGTACTCGTCGGCGTGTTCAATGGAGTAGGCGACGGCGTCGTCGAACGTGAACAGTTTCGCATTGGGGTCGCCTTCCGCCATCTTTCGGAAGCGCTCGGCGATGCTCTCTGCGTCCTCTTGGGCCTGCGGCATCGGCGTGAACTGGAGTTCGTTCGCCGGCGGGTTCGCGGTCGGAGGTCGATCCACGTTCTCAGGGAAATCAGGAAAGTAAGAACCACTTTCGTAACGATTCGGATCAATATCCGGGTAAATCGCTCCGCCGCCCATCGCCTCCGCGCTCTCGCGGAGCTTCTCGGTGGTTGCACGGTCGATCGACCGCAAGCCCGACTCGCATCCTGCGAGCACAACAGAAAGTCCAAGGCCCGCCAGCAATCCCGCGCGGCCTGTCCGGCGCAACGCTTCCCCGGTGTTCCGTGCCGCCACTCCCGCGACCCCCGCCTGAGGGGCGTTGGTGCGATGCAATCGACGATCGGTGGTGTGTGAGGTCGGAACCATGCGGGGTGGGAAGGGTACTACCAAGCTCGCCCTTTGGGCGCTGCGCCGTTCGTCGAGAGTTCGATCTGAGATGCCAACCTTTTTGCCGGTGCGGCACGATTGTGGGAGAGTTCTCTTCGAAGAACGTCGCGGTGCGTCCGAGTTGGTCGAGCCGCGAAGAACGCGGCTCGGCGGCCCGCGCTGCTGCTGTTGCCGGATTTCCTCGATGCCATCGGTTTCCTTCGACTCCCTGAGTTTCCTCCTCGACGGCGCGCGCAGCCGCGCGAGCCGCTTTACCGTCGCTGCGGCCAATTTTGACGCGACCTTGGTCGATCCGATCCTGTGGGAGGTCACGCTCCGTGAGCTTCGGCACGCAGGCTTCAACGCGGTCGTGATTCGAGTCCCGTGGGCGCTCCATGAGCCGACGCCCGACCGATTCGTCTTCACCGGTGCCTGCGACCTGCGCCGCGCGATCGAACTCGCCGTCGCCGCGGGACTCAAAGTCATGCTCCGCATCGGCCCCTGCGTCGGTGGAACCTTTGCGCGCGGCGGACTTCCCGTGTGGCTCCGTGACACTGTCGGGCCGCGGCTCCGCGAGGCGAATCCCACGTTCCTCGCGCGGGTGTCGCAATTCTGGCGCGCGTTGAGCCCGCAGTTTGTCGACCTCCTTGCCACGCGGAACGGTTCGAACGCTCCGCGCGCGGTGATCGCCGTCGGAATCGAGGACGACTGGCGCTCCCTCGACGGAGCGGTCGGCGATGCGTACTTCGGTGCGCTTGTTCGCTTCGCGCGAGAGGTTGGGATCGACGTTCCGCTCTTCACCGCCAACAACTGTTGGTACACGCACGACGGATTGCTCGATGCGTGGCAGAAGCCAAGCGCGGTGACGCGCACAGCGCATGAGCTTCGCCAAGTGCAGCCTGATGCGCCGCCGTTTCTGATGCACGATCCTCTCCAGCGTGAGGGCGTGGTTTCTCTCGGTCGTTCGAATCATGTTGCCGCGGCGCTGGTGGCGGAGTCGATCGCATCGCGCGCCGACTTCGTGTGCGACGTTGTGGGAACGCGCCACACCGAAGCGACGAGCGCAACAGGCTGTGCTGAGCGACCCGCGATCGACACCTTCTTGATGCGTCGCGCGCTCGTCTTCGCAACGACGTTTGCGGAGACTTTCGCCGCGATGAAACCGTCGGCGATCCAAACATCGATGCAGAAAGGGGGAGCGAACCTCTCCGCGATTCATCTCGCAGGCGAACGCACAGAACGCTGCACGGTGGTGCTTGGTTTGACGGGTGAAAGTGCCGATGCCAACGCGAGTGTGACCGGAAGTGCGAGAACGACCGCGAAGTTGTCGACGAACGTACAGCCCGCGACGAAGCGCACCACTGCGAAGACCGCGCCTGTTGTCAAGATCACGCATCACGCTGCCGATGGCTCGACGCAGACGATCGCGCCCTCGACGGAATCCCCGGTGGACTTCTACGCGAGTGATCTTCCGATTGGAACGGCGCGCCTTGAGCGATGCACCGGATCACTCGTCGCGCTTCTTGGCGACCTCGTCGTGGTCGCAGGCGCTGCACGCACGAAAGTCACGGTCAAAGTCGATGGAAGCGTGGTCGTCCTCACCGTTCCTGCGGAAGGACGCGCACCGAAAGTCACGAAGGTTCGTGGGCTACGTTTTGCGGCCGTGACGTCTGCAATGGCGCGCGGTGTTGGTCTTGTCGATGACGGACTTGAGTTTGTAGATCGTGAGGGCGAAGTGCTCGCGCGCATTCGTCGCAACGGTGTCGTCGAAGAAGGATCGACCCAGCAGCAATCATCGAAGGGAAGCACCGCTCAATCGCGCGGCGAACTCTCCGGTGCAGTGACGCTCTCATCACCGATTGCGCTCGTTGAACATGGACTCATCGATGGTTCGCACCCGCGATTTGCGAGCGTGGCTTCGCCATCGTCGTTGGGCGCATACGGCTTGATGACGATGCATGGGTACTACCGCGCATACTTTCAACCACCGAAGCGCAAGGGCGGTGAGTTGCTCGCGCTCGCGAGTGGTTTGCGCACAGAGCATCGCAACACCTCAAAAAAGGGCAGCGAAACGCGGGTTTTTGAAATCGGCACACAGGTGTTGCCCGCATTCGGCGGACATCATGACGAGAGACTTGGGTTGTATGAGCGAGGTCTTCAAGGAGCACTCTGTGAAGTGCAACCGTTGAAGGGCGTGAAGAGCACACTCGTTGAACTTCCTGATTTCGATGCGACGACGCTCGGCACGTTTGTGTGGGGCTACGAACCTCGCGGCGCGTTGGGCGCACGGACGACGGTGCGATGGACTTTTGCGGCGCGCACGGGCGCAGTCGTGTTGCGAGTTCCTGCGTGGTGGAGTGATGAAGGCCACGCGCGCATGGGTCATCGCATACGACTCAACGGCGCGCTCCTCGATGCTGAACTCCACGCAACGAACACGGTACTCCTCGATGGTGCGAAGCTCTCGCCGATGCGGCCTGCTCCACTTGCGAAGGGCGAGAAACCACCGAAGGGCCGAAACATCAAGTTGATTCCAGGCGAGAACGAACTCTTGCTTGATCTCGATCCTCACGCGGCGCTTGACGATGCTCGATTGAAGCGACTGGCGAAGGAGATGGAGTTCCTCGAACTTCGAGAGGATTTCGCGGCGACTTGGGCGTTTGCGCGCGTGAGTTCGCCTTCGAGTTGGTCGCTCGCGCAACCGCTTGCTCGACGTGGAAAGTCAGCGTCGTCGATGCCAACAACGCACTCGACGGCCGCGCTGCCGACGTGGTTCCGCTGGACCTTTCACATGGAAGCGATGCCGACTTCTGGACGCGACACCGCGTTGGTTGTGGAGCATCCAGTCGACGAACTCGCGACGATTCTTGTGAACGGCGCACCAGCGATGGTGCTCGATGGCGTGAGTGGCGAGCGCATCGGGACTGCGAAGAAATCACAGTTGCGTCGCACGCTGCAACTCACAGCGTCACACTTGCGCGTTGGTGCAAATGAGATCTGTGCATTTTCACCAAACGGCGTGCTGCCAGCGTTGAGTGTTCGCTCAACGGCTCAGCCACGCGCGTGAAGCGCGTGATTTGAGTTCGAGCGCAATTCACTTACAAAGCAGTTGGATGCCACACCGTTTTGATCTCAACGAACGGTTGAATCGCAAAGGGTGAGTTCCAGAACGAGTCATCATCAAACTTTGGCGCGTCGCTGAAGAGACACACGCGCTTCAAGTTCTCCGCGGCGCCGAGTTCAAGAGCCTTGGCGTCGTCGTTTGAAAGATGCGCGCCAGCGACTGCGGCGATATCGCGATGCGATGCAATCCACGGACAGAGTTCGCTGCGCAAACCTGTGAGCACGTTGATGATCGCTGCAGGAACATCGCTCGTCGCCACAGCCTCCGCGAACGCAATCGCGAGCGGCGCGTTCGCATGAATCGGCGTCACAACAATCGCTGCATTTCCCGCAGCAATCACGGGAAGTACGAGTGAGAGGATCGCGAGCAACTGTGCGCCGTCAGGTACGACGACCGCAACAGTGCCCGTTGCTTCGGGCATCGAGAACACGAAGTATGGACCAGCGACGGGCTGCTTGCCACCGAGAACGGACGCAATCTTGTCGGTCCAACCGGCGTAACACACGCAGCGGTCGATCGCGCGATCAATCTCGCGCGTTGCATCCGCTTTGCTTCGCCCCTCGATCGACATGATGAGCGACACAAACTCTGCGCGTCGCGCTTCGAGCATTTCTGCGAGGCGATAAATCACTTGACCGCGGTTGTACGCGGTGGCGCTCGCCCACTTTGGTTGTGCGGCGTTCGCCGCTTCGACTGCATCGCGCAAATCTTTGCGGCTTGCGTGCGATGCATGCGCGACGACGCGCTTCTTCGCGTCCTTCACGGGAACCGTGCGACCACTCTCGCTGCGCGGGAACGTGCCATGCACGAACAACTTCAGCGTCTTCGTCACCTCAACGCGTGTCGATTCTTTCGTCGCACTCATCGCGCACCTCCGACTTTGACGTACGAGGAAAGTCCTTGTCGTCCACCTTCACGACCGAAGCCCGACTCGCGATAGCCGCCAAACGGCGCACTCGCATCGAAGCGATTGAACGTGTTGAGCCAGACAACACCCGCAGTCAAACGATTCGACATTTCGAGAGCACGCGCGGCTTTTTCAGTCCACACGCCTGCGCTCAATCCGTACGTCGTGTTGTTTGCGCGTTGCACCGCTTCTTCAGGCGTGCGGAAGGTCATCACGCTGAGCACAGGGCCGAAGATCTCTTCGCGTGCGATCGTGTGTGATGGTTGAACGCCGGTGAAAATCGTGGGTTTACACCAGAAGCCCTTCTTCGGAAGTGTGCAAGAAACCTCGAGTTTCTGAGCACCTTCGTCGGAACCAGCCTTCAAGTAGCGTTGAATCGTTTCGAGTTGCGCCTTTGAGTTGATCGCGCCGACATCGGTGTTTTTGTCGAGCGGGTCACCAACGCGAAGTTGCTGCATACGTCGCTCGAGCCGCGCGAGGAAATCGTCATGGATCGATTCTTCGATGAAGAGCCGCGAACCCGCGCAGCAGACGTGGCCTTGATTGAACCAAATGCCGCTGACAACGCCTTCGACCGCTTGATCGAGTGCAGCGTCTCGGAAGACGATGTTCGGGCTCTTGCCGCCGAGTTCGAGCGTGAGTTTCGCGCCGGTTCCAGCGACGGCTTTCGCAATCGCTTTGCCAACATCGGTCGAGCCTGTGAAGGCAATCTTGTGAATGCCGAGTTTGCCGCCGTTCTTTCCGGCAAGCGCTGTGATCGCGCGTCCGGCATCGGGTCCGCCGGTGACGATGTTCACAACGCCATCAGGAACACCACACTCCGCGAGAATCTCCGCGAGGAAGAGCGCCGTCATCGGCGTTGTTTCCGCGGGCTTCAGGACGCACGTGTTGCCGCAGGCAAGCGCTGGCGCGAGTTTCCACGCCGCCATCATCAGCGGGAAGTTCCACGGAATGATCTGGCCGCAGACGCCGACGGGTTTCGGCGTCGCGCCCGCGAAGGCGTATGCGAGCTTGTCGCACCAACCGGCGTGATGAAAGAAGTGCTGCACGACAAGCGGCAGATCTTCGTCGCGCGATTCTTTGATTGGCTTGCCGCCGTCCATCGACTCGAGGACGGCGAGTTCGCGGGAGCGCTCTTGAATGCGGCGCGCCACGCGGAAGAGAATCTTCGCGCGTTCAGAAGGCTTCGTCTTCGACCACTTCGGAAACGCCTTGTGCGCCGCGGCGACGGCGCGCGCGACGTCTTCCGCGCCCGCATCCGCGACCTTCGCGATCGGTTCTTCGGTCGCTGGATTGATGGACTCGAAGTACTTTCCGGACTTTGGCTCGACGAACGAGCCTCCGATGAAGAGCCCGTACGAGGCTTTGAGCGCGGGTCGCACGCTTTCAGGCGCGGGGGCGTAGGCAAAGGGTGAGATCGTCACGGAAGCGAGTCTAACGGCGCGGGGGCGGGGGTGCGGTCTCGCGCCGTTTTGCGAGCGACGAATCTCGCAGGCGGGTCTTGGCGAAGTCCGCCGCATGACTCGATTCTTCCAAAGCCTCGCTGCACTCGTCACGCTGCCACTCACTGCCTGCGCCTCGTTTGAAAGCGATCCGAACAAGATTCCGGAGCCGGTGAAGGGGAACGCGCAGGCTGCCCAGCAGGCTTCACAGAACTCTGCACCAGGCGCCGTGACCGATCAGGCCGCACCTGCGAGCAAGGAATCGGTCGGTGCTGTCGATGATGCCGCGGCTGCCGCGGCGCAGCCCGCGTACTCGGGTCACTCGGTGTCAGGGCATTCGGGACGCGCCTCCGAGCCAGGCGCTGAAGAGCCAAACGCCGTGCGCACGCCAAGCCTCATCACGCGCGTCGGTGGCGACAAGGAAGCGTCGATCGAAATCATCGACGGCGTCTACCGCTTCGGACCGTCGCGCATCGAGTCGCCGCTTCCTGCGGGCTACCCCGAGCCAACGCCGCCCGGCGCGATTGATCTCAAGCGTTACCCGTCCGTTCGCCGCGCGGAGTTCGTGTCGTCCGGCTCGCCTGCGAGCGGCATGAACATGGGCTTTTTCCCGCTATTCAATCACATCAAGAAGAAGGACATCGCGATGACGAGTCCTGTCGAGATGGACTATCGCGACATGTTCGATCCTGCGACCGGTAAGCGCGAGCAGAAGTCTTCGATGTCGTGGACGATGAGCTTCCTCTATCGCACCGCGGAACTCGCTCCAACGGGGAAGGACGGCAGCGTCCTCATCACCGACCGTCCCGAGGTCGAGGTTCTTGCGATCGGCATGAACGGCCCCTATGGAACAGGTGTCGTTGAGAAGGGGCTCGGACTCCTGCACGACTGGCTCAAGGAGCATCCTGAGTACGAGATTGCGGGCGACGTGCGCGCGTTCCACTACAACGGGCCGTACATCGCGAACCGCGTGAAGTGGTCGGAAGTGCAGCTTCCAGTGCGGAAGAAGTCGGCGTAATCCCGCGCGAAAGTCGCGACACGCCGTAGTCCAATCGCGTCCAACTTCGCTTCTTCTCGAAATCCGTTTCTCCACGCCGCGCGGCTGAACCCGCGCGGTTCTTTTTGCCGACACTCTGCGCATGTCAGCCCAGTCCCAGTCCCAAGCCTCGTCCCCATCCCCAACCCGATCGCCATCGTCCGCCGCGGGTTCGCGTCGCATCATTTGCACGCTCGATATTGGCGGCACCAACGCGAAGGCGCGCTGCGCCCACTGGGACGACAAGCGCGCGGCGCCGTCGGGTCCGGGCTACACCCCCGAGCAACTCGCGAAGGACCTGCCCACGCTGCTCGCGGGTGAGAAGGTCGACGGCATCACGATTGGCTTGCCAACGCCGATTTGCGCGGGACGTCCGCTGATGGACCCGGTCAACCTTGGGCCGGGATGGAAGGACTTCGACTACCGCGCCGCGTTCGGTGTGCCGGTGAAGATTCTCAACGATGCGGCGATGCAGGCGATTGGCTCGCACGTTGCCGCAGGGCTGACGAACGAGAAGATGCTCTTCCTGGGTCTCGGCACGGGCCTTGGCAGCGCGATGGTCGTTGGCCGACAAGTGCTTCCGATGGAACTCGCGCACCTTCCCTACAAGAAGGGCAAGTCGTTCGAAGACTTCGTTGGAATTCGCGGTCGCGAGCGCAGCGGGACGCGCAAGTGGCGCGGCCACGTTGCAGAGTGCGTGAAAATCCTGCGCGCGGCACTGTTGCCTGATGTCGTGGTCCTTGGTGGTGGCAACTCGAAGGCGCTCAAAGATGTGCCTGCGGGCTGCGTCCTCGGCGCGAACTCCAACGCGTTCCTTGGTGGTTATGCCGTGTGGAGCGACGAATGGGCAGGCGCGGCAACGGAACT
The DNA here is from genome assembly GCA_027483065.1 of Planctomycetaceae bacterium. GTDB lineage: Bacteria > Planctomycetota > Phycisphaerae > Phycisphaerales > SM1A02 > QWPT01. The sequence continues at coordinate 20,213 of JAIXVI010000270.1, read as the reverse complement.
TTGACGCGGGAACACGGTGCTTTTCGGCTTGGTTTTCCGCGTGGCTTTCCGCTTGGCTTTTCCACGTGGGCTTCCCGCGTCAAAAGCGCGCATTTGCGCCGACGAGATACGTCGCGCACGCAGGCTTTCTTGCGTAAAGAGTGTCGAGTCGAACTCAGCGGCTGAGGCTTGGCGCAGGCTGGAGGCTTGAGAGCGCCTGAATGACCTGCTTCATGGAGCAACGTCCCACCGGTTCCGCCATCAAGCACTTCGCAATGAGATCGGAAAGATCACGCTTGATTTCTGGATCTCCAAGCGTCATCAGTTGGCTCGGGCCGAGTTGATCCGGCTCGACTCGAATGCGCTTGTCCGCCGTGTGTTGGCTCTGCGGTGCAAGCAGGCCCCGCGCGAGAATCGCGTACATCGTCGCGCCGAAGTTGAAGACGTCGGTGCGTTCGGTGACCGGGGCGTACACGCGTTCCTTCACTTCGCGTGCTTGCTCTGGCGAGATGTATCCCGCCGAACCTTGCAGACGAATCTTCTGAGTACCAATGTCGACCGCTTGACCAAGATCGATGATCTTGGTGAAGCGTCGGTCTTCGTCGTACAGAATGTTGAGCGGCTTCATATCCGCATGCACAAAGCCCTTGTCGTGCATGTGTTGAAGGCCGTTCGCGACGTCGAGGAAGACTTTCAGACACGCAGCCATCGACGGGCGCGTGCCGCGATTGACATGCTCGCTCAACGGCGGTGCGTCGATCAACTCCATCACGAGGCCGAGCTCATTCGACTTCGTGCGGAAGAGTTTGTTGAGCAGTCCTTCACCCTCGAGCGCGATCAACTTTCGAATCGCGGGGTGATTGAGCGCCTTTCCGACGCGCCACTCGGCGCGCAGTTGGTCGAGGTAACGCTCTTCTTTTTCGCCTTCCGAAATCACGTGCTTCAGCGCGTACGCCGTGTGCGACTTGGTGTCTTCGACTTCGTAGACGCGGCTGTGTGCGCCATCACCAACGACGCGACGCACGCGATAGCCGAAAAGTTCTTTGGCGGTCTTCCGCTGTGCCGCGGGACGGGAACTCTGTGACGTGCTCATCGCGCGCCTCCGGAGCACCGTGGCCCGATCCAATGCAGCGAACGGACGAAGTCAATGAAACGACGAACCGACATGAAGACACACCAAAGGTTGCAAGCCCAGACGAGGCTTTGGCGGCGCGCGGCCACCGGAAGAAATGAACCCGGAGAATAATCGAAGTTGGACTTCGGTTCCGAGGCTTTGGGGCAGAATGGCTGAATCTTCCGGATATTGCCACATTTGACGGAAATGGCTTCAAAAGCAGGCTGTCCGGGAATTTGTGCAATATGAGTCGATTTCGATGACATCGAGAAAAGACCACTGCGCGGCCTGCGACGAATCACATTCGGACGATGCCGATGGACGCCGGTTGAGGCCGACTGCGGCGGAGTAGAGGTTTCAAAGTCCGTGTTCAGAGAGTCCTCACGTCGAGCGCAGCGCGTCTCGCAATTCCGCGAGTGTTGGACGATCCTCGGGCTTCGAGCGAAGCGCGCGTTTCGCGAGGCGACCGAATGCTTCGCCGAGCATCGGCTCAAAGTGGTCGAGTGGTTGATCGGATCCGATGAAATTGGGCGGGATCGGTGCGCCCTTCGTTTCCACCTGCGCCGCTTCGGGTGCGATAAGGCCCGTGGTGAGGTTGAAGGCGGTCGCCGCGAAGGCGAACGCGTCGGTCGCCCCGGAGAGGGGACGGCCCGCGACCACTTCGCGGGCGGCGAAACCTGGCACCACGCGAGAGCGCTCGAGTGCGGTGCCAATCGAGACCGCTTGGCCCGTGCCAGCGAGTTTCGCTTGCCCGAGTTCGCTCACAAAGATGGCGCGCGGTTTGAGGTTCGTGTGGACGAGGCCCTCGCCGTGCATGTAGGCGAGGGCGCTGGCGACCGCGCGCAGCGTTGGAACCAGGAGCTCGCGCGGCATCGCGCGCTCCTCGAGCGGCGTTGCGTCGAGGAGCTCCATCACGAGCCCAAGAATGGCCGCGGATTCTGCGTCTTCACCGACGAATTCGAGCGAGTGCAGCCGTCGCAGGCTCGGGTGGGACAACTGTCGGCAGCGATTCCACTCTTCAAGCAGGCGGTCGTGCGCGCGGCGACTCTTCGTTGGCGACGCGATGACATGCTTCATCGCGAAGGCTTGGCCATCGTTTGGCCTTTCGACGAGGTAAATCCGGCTCCACGCGCCGTCGCCGAGCCAACGGCCGACGCGGAAGCCGAAGGCGTGGCCCGCGAGCGTGACGCGATGCGCTTCGTAATCGTTGCGCAACTCGGGGAGTCGTGGATTGCGCGAACTCCGTTGTTGCACCGCCAGCGGCGACTCCGCGCGTGGCTCGTCGTCGGCGTGCGTGCGCGCACGTTGCTCCGCGTCGTTCCAACGCAGCGTGTCGAGGAGTTCCTGAAGTTCGGGCCTCGCTGCGGGTTCAGCCACGAGACTTTGCCGCACAAACTCACCAAGCGCGGCCGGGACTTCGGCGACGAGGCTGTGGAGCGGCGCGTCGGGGCCGATCATCGCGTCCGTGATTTGGCTCGAGGCTCTCCCCGTCAGGCGGACGGCTTGCGGGAAGCGGTTGAGGAGCATGACGTACGCGAGCGATGCGAAGAGAAAGGACGTCGTGCGCGTGGTTGCGGGCGTTCCGAGGGCGATTTCCGGTGCGATGAACCCCGGAACCGCGACGCGCAGGGGTTTCACTTCGCCGATGCGTGCTGCGTCGGCGAGGCCTCCGAGTCGCGGGCGGCCGAGTGTGGTGAGGTAAAGCGCCCGCGGCGTGAGCCCCGCGTGCACGAATCCGTTTCGGTGAAGCGCGACTGCCGCGTTGGCGAGATGCCGAAGGATTTCGACGGTTTCAGCGGCTGGGAACGGCACACGCGTGGGTGGTGGCGCGTCAATCACCTCCATGAGGAGGTCGTGTTGCACGGTGCCATCGTCCTGACGCACTGCGTGATGCCCGAAGTAACGCCGCACAAGCGGGTGCGCGTGACGCTGGCCGACATCGAACTCCGCGTAGATGCGCCCTTCGATGAGCGCGGCCTGCTGCCGATCGAGGTTGGGCGCGATACGAACGCGTTTGAGCGCAAAGCACCGACTCGGAGGGAGATCTGCGGGCGATCGCCCCTTTGGAGCTGCATCGGCTTGAAGGTTTTCGACGTGCAGGATGCGGCTGTAGGTGCCGCGACCGAGTTCACCGAGCACGCGGACTTGAAAGGACTCGCGGGCGAAGGGGTCGTAGGGCAACATGGGTGGGAAGAGCCAAGCGGGCGAAACGAGCGCGTGCACGATGTGGTCATGCGACATCGGGCGGCGTGGCCGCACAGTGGATTCCGTGAGAAACGGCGCCCTTCCAACATTGGTGCCTGGCACGTGCCGTGCAGTGCACGGCACAGAGCGGCACGTGCCGTGCACAAAACTATGCAAGCCTAAAGCGCGGTGAATTCACGAGTTGTGGAGAGTGGTGCATGGTGCCTGGCACGTGCCATGCAGTGCCAGGCACTGAGCGGCACGTGCCGTGCACCGTTGGGAGGCAGCCGGGCGGGGCGTATCACGCCTCGGCAAAGTCGTCGCGCGCGGCGTAGCCCCCGCGCTTCAACCGCGCGAGCTGGCGCAGCAGATCGTTTAAGAGCGTCGATGCGCCAAAGCGGAAGAGATGCGGCGCGAGCCACTCGGGCCCGAGCGTCTCATGCACCATGACGAGCTGCGCAATCGCCGATTTCGCCGTGCGAATACCGCCCGCAGGCTTCATTCCGATGCGCACACCCGTCTCGCGATACGCATCGCGAATCGCCTCAAGCATGACAAGCACCACGGGCATCGTTGCTGCCGGGGTGACCTTGCCCGTCGAGGTCTTGATGAACACTTCGCCATCTTTCGCGAGTCCGGCCGCGAGTGCCGCGCGGATCGAAAGGTCGCTCGCATAGCGAACCGCGTCGAGCGTCTCGAGTTCGCCCGTTTCGAGAATGATCTTGAGGTGCGCGGGGCCGCAAGCCTCGCGGACGCGCGCGATTTCGTCGGCGACGAGCGCATCTTCGCCCGCAAGGAACGCGCCGCGGCTGATCACCATGTCGATCTCGTCCGCACCGTCGCCAACGGCGCGGCGCACATCGTCGAGCCGAATATCGAGCGGAAACTGGCCGCTTGGGAAACCCGTCGCAACCGACGCGATGTGCACGCCACTCCCCGCGAGGGCGTCGCGCGCGACCGCGACGAGGTTTGGGTAGACGCAAATCGCCGCCACACTTGGAACCGGCGCCGCGCCCATCGCGATCAATGCTCGATCGAGCACCGGCGCCGGCGAAATCGCCTTCCGGCAAAGCGACCGCACTTTCTCCGGCGAATCCTTGCCCTCGAGCGTGGTCAGGTCGGTCATCGAAATCGCCAGCCGGAGCGCATACTCCTTGCTGGACGCCTTGATCGAGCGCTTGCCGAAACTGTCGGCGCGGCGCGCGGCCATGACGGAGTCGACGGGTCGGCGCGCGGGGAGAGAAATGTCGCGGAGTCGATCCATCGCGTCCGTCCGTTCATCCGTCGATTCGTCTGATGATTCGTCTGTCGATCAGCCGCCGCGCGCGGCGCGGAAAAGAGCGGGCAGGCTTGCGGCCGAACGGAGCACAAGGCGGCGATCGGTCGGGCTTTCGATCCCGTAGACGAGGATCATTTCGGTGCGATTGTCGAGGACAAACAGCGCCTCGTATGGAGCTTCGTCCGGACCCTGGCCGGTCGACGCGGTGAGCACGGTCACGCCGTTGTCGCCCGTGTTCATTCCCGCGGCCATCGGCGAAGCGAACGCCGCAGGATGCAAACGACCCGCTTCGACGATCGCGAGCGCGGTGATCGCAAAGGCGCTGGTCGCGAGGATGGCGTGGGTCGTTTTCATCGGGAAGTAGGTCGAGTCAGGCGGGCGTTGGCGGGGTTTGAAGGGGTTTGGCAGGGTTGGGCAGACCGAACGGCTCAATTCGAACGCGGGCGCAAGCTGTCGGCGCCGTCGGTCGACATGTTGCGATAGCCGAGGCCTTGGAGTTGCCGCGAGCGCGGATCCCATTGAACCGCGATAACCTCTTGAGTCGTTTCATCCACGATGTAGACCGCGTGCGTCTCGGTGCCGGGAATCCGACCGGATGCTGCGGTGTAAGTCCCGCGCGGCCGGAACGCCTGCGCACCTGCCGGCTTCGACAACTCGACCGTCGCGAGGAGCCCGAGGGCGGCGACATTCGCGAGGATGAGCAGCGGAAGTGGGCGGAGTCGTTTCATCATGACGCGATCGACCTTTGAAGTTCGCCTGCAACGCGTGCCTGTCAAAGTTCCGAGCTCAACTACGCAAGGCGGGCAATCCGCGGACGGCGTGACCCGAGATCGGAAGCCCCGAAAAGGAAGCCCCGAAAAGGAAGCCCGTAACCGAAGCCTCAATCAAAGGTCGGTGTGCGAGCGCTTCGACGGCATGAGCGAGACCGTGACGATGATTCCGAAAAGGATCGCCATCACGATGTAGCCGACAACTGGACCTGGCGTAGGTTGGCCGATGGGCTCCGGTGGAGGCATCGACTCCTGCGCGAGCGCAGTGGAGGCGGCAGCGAGCGTCGTCGCGAACGCGGCGAGAGAGCGTGTAAAGCGCATCGGCGCAGGATACGGGAAGGAAGCCGCAGAGTGGCGATGTTTGCGGCGATGTTTGCGGGGAGGTTTCACGAGACACGCGCGATCAATTCGTTGCCGCGAGCGGTGGCTGATCGACGTTCGGGACACGAAACCTCGCGCGTCGCGCCTGCCACGCGAAACACCCACGCGAAACACCCACGCGAAATACCCACGCGAAATGCCCACGCGGAATACTCGCGCATCACCCACCAATCGCCGGGACATCGGTCGAAACGCTACGAATGCGGCGTGAGCTCAACGCGGCCGTCGTGCTCCGTGGCCCGCGCAAGCGCGTGATGCGGATCGTGATCGAACGCGACGAGCCAGCCTTCCCGAGCGGCACGCCCGAGAATCTCCCGCTTCGAGAGCATCGCGTCATAGGCGAGCATGTCGTAACCAAGGCTCGCCGCCGGATGAGCGTGGTGCAAGGTCGGGCACGCGTCGCCAGCGAAGAGCACGGACGGCGAAGTCTCGCCCGATGCCGGCCGCACAAGGATGCTCTGGTGTCCCCACGTGTGGCCACGCGTTGGCAGGAGTTCGATCCGATCAAGTGGCGCCGCCGCGCCGTCGTACAACTCGATTGCATGCGCGATCGGTTCGAGATGCGAGCGAAGGTAGGTTCGCGTCATCGTGCTCTTGTTCGCGAGCGCATCATTCCACTCGGTGCGTTGCACGTGGACTCTCGCGTTCGGAAAGACCGGCACGAGATTCGTCGTGCCAGCACCATCGAATCGCGTCAAGCCCGCCGCATGATCAAAGTGAAGATGCGTGAGCACGATGTGCGCGATCTCGCGCGGATCAACGCCTGCTTCGGCGAGCGCATCGACTGCCGTGCGCGGCGCAAGCGCATACATCGTGCGTTCTTTGTTGGTCCACTTGTCGCCGCAACCTGCTTCGATGAGCACGAGGCCATCCCGCGTTTCGACGAGCAGCGAGCGCGTCACAAGCGCGATGCGATTGTCTGCATCCGCTTCCGTCCACTTCGACCACATCGTCTTTGGGATGAGTCCGAACATGCCGCCGCCATCAAGACGGAAAGCGCCAGTGGTGAGGGGACGGAGATTGCACGCCAACATGGCTCCGGATCGTACTTGCGGATTCTCAGAAAATTCGTCTGCAACCTGTACGGAATCTCCCGTGATCTCCACTTCAAGAGCGTGGTGACCAAACGGTCGACCGACTCATGAGGGTCGGGACCTGAAGGCCCAAAAACGAAAAACTGAGGAGATTCACATGCAACAGATCACTGCCAACCACGTCACTCGCTCGCTCGCCCTCGCTATCGCCGCCGCGGCACTTCCGCATGCAGCATCGGCCGCAGTCCTCGCACCAGGCTACGACTGCCAAACCATTGAAATCCCAGCAACACCGAAGACCCATGTGCTGAAAGCACCGGACGGCAGTGACCTTCCGGGTGTGATGTGTGGCAGCGCCGTGAGTTTCACGGTTGGCGAGAGTGTTTCAATCTCGCTCGAACTCGGAGTTCCTGGTTTCGGAAGTGTTGGTTGCTCTCACGGTATTGACTTCAGCACAAGCTTCACCGTGAACTCACAGCCATGCTCGCGATCTCGCGCGGTCGTCGTTGACACCGGTGGCAAGTACAAGGTGCAGATTTGCAAGGGTTGGTGGTTCTGGGAAGACGACATCATGATCAACGTGAGCTACCAACCAGGCACACTGACCTTCGGTCAAACCAACGAAACGAGCAACGAGATCAGCTGCCTTTGCAAGGAACTCGGAAACGACTGCCTTTGTGAGTCCATCCGACCAAAGGTGACGACGACGCAACTCCCCGGAAGCGCATTCGAAACCAATTCGACCTCGTTCGACTTGCAGCAGCTCCGTCACGGCGACACAACGGGATTTGCAGTGAAAGGTCTCGATTCTCTGTGCCGCCTTGAGTTGCGCATGCTGAGCACTGTTCTTGAGGGTGTCGTGACGACGGGAGTGTCTGAACAAATCGTGCTGACCTCGCCCGATGGATCAATCGAGACCTATCCGACGGCGACTTTCCTCGCACGACTCGAAGAACTCGAAGCACAGTTCGTCGAAAGCGACGAGTTCCGCGATGTCAACCGTGATGGCAAGATCAATGAGGGCGACGCACAAGTCATCTTGGAAAACATGGGTGCGACACTTTCAGCCGGTGGATTCGACTTGCGTGCCGATCTCGATGGCGACGCGATGGTGACCGATGCTGATCTCGAAATCTGGTTTGGCAACTAATCAATCTCAATCGCATCTCTTTAGTCGCGAGACCCAGCACCGATGTGCCTGGGTCTCGCGCGTTTTCGCTGCCTGCAGTTTCTCGCCTCTTCCTGCATTGCCTCGCGTATTCAGGAGACCCATTGTCATCGCAAAAACTCTGGCATCATCGATCCATGTCTTCTGCGCGCGACTCACGCGATGATGGGAATGCCCGTGCGGGGCTACTCCTCGACCATTTATCGCGCGTGCCCGCATCATTCGCAGAGTGCGAAATCGCATTTGCGCTCACACAGAGTCGAAGTATGGTCGACCTTGCGCGTTCACTGCGCATGGAAAGATCCCCACATGAGTACGCGATCCATCGTCGGAATCTCCGCCATTGCTCTCGCCACGCTTTGCGCGATGCCTGCACTTGGGCAGACTCTTCCGCCGTTTCCGCACCTTGATGCGAAGGATGAACGCGCACTCGTGAAACGCATTGAAGCGTTCGCGAACGTACGAAACGATGTCGCACCGGCGCTCGTCGACGCTCAAGCCCTGCTTGTGCTCATCGAAGGCGATGAGATGCCCGACGACCTTGCGGGTTTGCTCGGCAGCGGTCAACGCGTTTGGCGTACGCGCGCTGGTGGCGATGGCGGCACGTTCATCCACTTCCGCCATCCGAAGAATCCAAGCGCGATGAGTGACGTGCTTGTGCGAACCACGGAGCATGGACCGCGCGTCACCGCCGTCGTGCGCGATGGACAAGGCAGCGCGGAGAGCGTGCGCACGCTTGATGATGGACGCATGATTCGGCAATTCCTCGCCGACATCGATCGCGGCGAATGCGGTGGATGCAGCGCGACGGATGGTGAAGGTCCGATGAAGGACGCAGGCTCGGAGAATGGGGGCGACGGTACCGGTGATGGCGGGCTCGCTGGCACATGCAACGACGGCAACACCGTCGATGTCTTCACGCTTGTGCATGTTGACGCTGTCATTGAGATGGGTGGCCTCTTGGCTGCGCTTGACGAAGTGCTTCTCGCGATGGAAGTTTCGAATGAGGCGTACGCCAACTCTGGCATCACGCTTCGCGCACGCACCGTTGGTATTCGGATCATCGGTGACGAGCTCTTCCAAGGCGACAACTACAGCACGGATCTTGATCGCCTACGAAATGCCACCGATGGATTCTTCGACATCGGCACCGATAGTCGCGCCGAGTGGGGAGCCGATCTCATCAAACTCATGCGCATCGATGATCCAGTGGATGGCGTGGGCGGCGTCGTGGGGCTTGCGTACACGCTCACGAGCTCATCCACGACTCCATCAAGCCGCGGGTTCAGCGTCGATTCGTGGACTTTCTCCATCTCGAACCTCACCTTCCCGCACGAACTCGGCCACAACATGGGCTGCTGCCACGCGCCCGGCGACGGCGGTGGATGTAATGGAACGTCGGACGCGTACTACACCTATTCCGTGGGCCATCGATTCACGGGTGTGAGCGGGAACAACTACCGCACAGTGATGGCGTACAACCCAGGCACACGCATTCCGTATTTCAGTTCGCCGCTTGTGGATTTCGACGGTGTTGCCACCGGCACTGCAGATCGCGACAACGCGCGCTCGATCCGCAACACACGCACCTATTTCTGCGATTACGTCTGCAGCACCGTGCCCGACAACGATGAGTGCATTTCAGCAACGACGATCGCGGACGGCAGTTTCCTCAACGTCACGAACGATCACGCGACGAACTACGGCACCTCAGGCTACACCGTCGCTGGCAGCGATTACAACGATGTGTGGGCGAAGTTCGTCGCACCCGCGAACGGACGTGTGCTCTTGCGTTTGTGTCCATCAAGCGCGACGACCGAGACGACGCTCGCGGTCTACGAAGATTCCTGCGCGGGTACACGTATCGCGACCGACGCCGGCACGTTCGGTTTTGAGTTCTGCGCGTCGCAATACGCGTCGGCGGTCGAGTTCCCCGTTTTCTCGGGCGAAACCTACTACATCCGCTGCTCGTGCGTGGGGAACGCGATCTTCACGGGAACACTGCGCTACGACTTCACGTCGAACGGGCTTTGCGGCTTCGGCACTGGTTCGTGCTACGAAGTGCACGCCGTGCGTGGATGCAACAACTTCGATTGCTGCGGCACCGTGTGTGGCATCGATCCATTCTGCTGCGAGACAACGTGGGACCAAACATGCGTGAACGAAGCGAACGACTTCTGCGCGCAATGCGGTGACACCGATGCCACGTGCTACGCACCGCATGCAGGTCACGGCTGCGCGACGCCCGAGTGCTGCGCGCTCGTGACAGCAGTGGACAGCACGTGCGGTCACTACCAGTGGGATGCCGATTGCGCGGAACTCGCGATGACGCTGTGCGCAGGTTGCGGCTCACCAACGGCAGGCGATTGTCGCGCGGTGCACTCAGGGACGGGTTGCGCGATTGAGTCGTGCTGCACCGCGGTCTGCGCGGCCGACGTCTACTGCTGCGAGACCGAGTGGGACATCTTCTGCGTCAATCGCGCAGTTGACATCTGCGGATTGCCCGGCGATCTCAACGGTGACGGCAGCGTGAACGCGAGCGATCTCGCGTCGTTGCTCGGCGCGTGGGGCACCGCCGGCGGCGACGTGAATGGTGACGGCACGACGGACGCTGCCGACATGGCCGCGCTTCTCAACGCGTGGACGGGCTGATGCGTTGAAGCGCGTGCGCAGCACGTGAGTTCTTGATGCGCGTTCTTGATGCGCGTTCTTCATGCTCGTTCTTCGGCGGTACGCTGTGGTGATGCATGCGATACTCGCCACGAACATGCTTGCAGCCGACACGCTCGAGAACTTCATCGTCGCAAAACCGACGAGCGCGTTTTGGACTGCGTTTCCAATCAACAACCTCATCGCGCTTGTGACCCTCGCGGCGGTTTCGCTCGCTGCGTATCTTCTGCTCCTCTTTCGTCCACCTTCAAGGGCACGCGTTGTCTTTGGATTCATCGCGGCGACAGGTTTCAACGTGTTGATGCCGAGCACGATGGCATTGATGGTGCTCTCGAAGATGCCGATCGCACTTCGCGTGGTGCTGGCGATCGTTCCGCTCATTGCATTCGCGTTCGTTCTGCGTGGAATCGTGTGGATTGCGTGCCATTGGCGCGTCTTCGATCCAACGCGCTGCGGTGTCTGCAATCACCAACTCCTGCGCGAGCAGATCGACTGTCCAGAGTGCGGAGCCGCGAGGCGAGTATCGCCCGTGTGGGGTTGGGGAGCCGAACAATCGCGCGTGGCGGCGCGCACGGGACTTGCGGTCCTGTGCGTCATGGTCTCGCTCTATGCGGTTGGTGTACTCGGCGTGATGAAACTGGAATGGCACGCAAAGCTCTTCGTTGAACTCTTCGATGAGCATGAGGCTGAACTCGCGACGATCCTCGCCGACGCAACAGTCGTTGAACGCGCCGTCGTTGCGGAGATCGCTGCGGACATCGATGCGAACTATGGCGCGCAAGGTTGGATTCGCGAAGTCTCGGGCGCATTCGCCGCGCCACCGACTGTCGATGGTCGGACGATTCGGTTTGTCGCGCTCACACCACCCGACGGGCGCGCGATCGATGGCGCATGGCTCGACTCCCTTCCGACGAAACTTGCGTCGTTTCCGCCGACTTCGGCAGAGGCTTCGGCGAACTGGATGAGGACCATCACCGCACGCCTCGATGGAAAGAGCGCGAACTTCGCGAGCGACATCGCGGATGTTCGGACAACGATTGACCTCCGCTACCCATCACTGTGGGCCATCATCGCGGTGATGTGTGCGGGCCCCATCGCAGCTGCGCTCGTCGCATTCGCGTGGAAGCGCTTCATAGCGCACATCATGCGCAAGGCGCAGGCGGCAACGCAAAGCAGGATTTGATGGGTCGCGGTTACGCGAACGTCCGAATGATCTCAAACGCGATCAGCGCGATGATGATCCACTCGAGAAGTTCGCTGCGATATTGCGATTGACGTGCTTCAAGGCGTTCGCTGATCGCACCGAGTGTTTCGAGCTTTCGCGCGATCGACTTTTCCCAGTCGTCGATGCGAAATCGTCGCGCGGCCGCGCGTTGGACACGCGCGAGGTGCTGATCACCAAAGAGTTTCAGCGCGTTGGTGACGCCGTCGAAAAGCGCCGCACCTTCGAGTTCGAGTTCAGCAAGTCGGCGCAAATTGGCACGCAATCGGAATCGCGCGAAGAGTGAGCGATCACTCGCCATCGCCCACACATGATCAAGACCGCGATCGAGTTCTGCATCGAGATGCTTGAGTTCGACAAGTTGCACGTTCGCGAGTTCGAGCACAGCGAGCGTGGTCGCTGGTTCCGCGTCGATCACAATTGCTGCAGCCCAATCGACCATCGCGAGATCGCGCGGGCCATACGAGAGCGCGTCGCTTGTCGCGTCGATCACGCCCTGCGCAGAGAGCGCGCCGTCTTCGAGTCGCAAGAGTGCGGCAGCGCGCGCGGCACCAATGACATCGACTGAGAGTGCACCATGCGCGACGCCGTGGAAACTCGCGGGATCGACGGTGAAGACGACGTAGTCCTCTGCGCCCGCGCGAAGTTCCGCGCGCATGACTGCATCGCCAAGGGTTGCAATCAGTGCTTCCACCGCAGCGCGCGCCTCGGCCGCGAGCGCGGCGTTGTTCCAAAGACTCGCAGCGAGTGAACGCAGCGTTTCAGGCGCATCGGAAAATGGAATTCGAAACGCAATCGACACGGCACCAAAGTCGTAGAGCGTTGCTTCGACCGCGGCCTCCGTGCGCCACGCGCCGATCGTGATTGACCGGCGTTCGATGACAACACGCAGCGGCTTCTGCGCGAAGTCAGAGTCCGCAGGCACACGGCGGCTCGCGGGCAACGCTTCGCGCGCCGACGCTGGCAACTTCGTCGTCGCACGCGCGAGGTCGATCGAAAAACCAACTTCAAACGCGAGGAAAACGCGACATTCGCCCGCGATATGCGTTGTCGCCACGTCGTGCGCGTGTTCCACCCGGACCTCCTGAGTTTGTGCTTCAAAGCTCGCGGGAGTCCGCGATCAGCGATGAGTTCGCGATTACTTCGCGCCGCTTGGCTTCGTCACTTTCACCTTCATGGTGCGCGTTTCGTTCGCAGCGACGTTCTTCTCCCACGGACGGCGAAGTTCAAATGTGATGGTCGTTTCGCCTTCCTTCACACCTTTGAAGACGAAGTGTTCGATCATCGGGCCACCCGTGCGGCCATCGGTCGTTTCCGAGCGCGACTCTTGCGACTGAAGCGCGAGCACCTTCGTGTCGAAGCCCTTCGCAGTCCACGCGTAACCCGTGCCTGCGTTGAACGGGAGGTCATTCGCGAGTTCGCCGCCGACAGGAACTTCCGTCTCGTGCTTCTTATCTTCCGTGAGTCGATGCGTGACGCGCATCACAGCCATGCGCGGCCCAGGCTTGTTTCCACAGGCAGCGAGGGTTGCAAGAGGCGCAGCGATCGCAACGCAAACCAGCACACTCGTGAGCGCAGAACGATGAGTACTCGAGTGTTGCGTCGACATCTGCATAGGGTGTTCCTCTTGTCACAAACTACGCATGGAAACTCACGCAAGCAACGCGTCTGGATCCTTACGCGAACAACGCGTCTGGATCCTTACGCGAACAACGCGTCCGGATCTTCGAGCAACTTCACAACGGTGTTGAGGAAGCGTGCGCCTTCCGCGCCATCGACGACGCGGTGATCGCAGGAGAGCGAGAGCGGCAGCACGAGACCTGCGTAAAACTTGCCGTCCTTCACGCAAACGCGCTCTTTCGCGCGGCCCGCCGCGAGAATCGCAACTTCGGGGTAGTTGATGACGGGCGTCGCAAACATGCCGCCGTAACTGCCGACGTTCGAAATCGTGAAGGTTCCGCCGAGTGAATCCTCACGCGCGATCGTGCGGTCTTTGCACTTCGCGGCGAGCATCTTCACGCTCTGCGCGAGTTGCACAGGCGCCATCGTGCCCGCGTTCTTGATGACGGGCACCATGAGTCCCGCGTCGGTGTCGACCGCGCAACCGAGGTTGACCGCGCTCTTCAAGATGATTTCGCCCTTCGCATCGTCGACGACGGCGTTGAGCGATGGATGCTTCTTCAGCGCGCGGCAAATTGCCGTCATGATGAAGGGAAGCATCGAGAGCTTCTCGCCGACAACCTTCGAGTATTCCTTCCGCTTTGCCTCGAGCGCGGTGACGTCTGCTTCGTCGACCACTGTGAAGTGGACAGCGGTTTGCACGCTGCGCGAAAGCGCTTCGGCGATTTTGCGGCGAACTCCGCGGAACGGCACGCGCTGCGCGACATCGTTTTGATCGATGTAGACAGAGCCAGGCGCGATGGTCGCCGCGCGCGGCGCGAAGCCTGTGCTCGTGGATTCGCTTATGGAAACGGCAACGCCGCCCTCTGCAAACGCGGCCACGTCGCTCGCGGTCACGCGACCGCCGCGACCAGTCGCGGGCACCTTTTGAATATCGACGCCGAACTTCTTGGCGAGTCCGCGCACGGCGGGCGTTGCGAGTGCCTTGCCATCGCGCACAGCGACCGCAACTTCAGGCGCGCGTCGCGCAAAGCGGTCGCTCACCGTCAGCGTGCCCGACATCGTGCCAACGACGGTGCCTTGATCGCCCTCGGCGGCTTTCGCGCCAGCGGCGATCTGGCTTGACATGCACGCGTTGCCGTTTGAAGAGGCTGCGGCCGCTGCTGCAGCCGGTGCAACCTTCGCAGGCGCCGCGGCTTTCGCTGCGCCGTAGCGCACGAGCACCGCGCCGACCTTGATGACATCGCCAGCCTTCCCGCAGAGTTCGCTGACGGTGCCCGCCCACGGCGATGGCACTTCGACAAGCGCCTTGTCGGTTTGCATTTCGGCGAGCGTCTGCGACTCCTTGACGGTGTCGCCGGCCGCCACCTTCCAACTCACAAGTTCCGCTTCGGCGAGGCCTTCGCCGAGGTCGGGGAGGAGGAAGTGGCTCTTGTCGGTGGGCTGCTTGACTCCGGCCATAGTGGTTCCTTCTGACGCGGCGTGCCGCGGGGCGGTTGTTGTACCACAGGGCCCGCGTCGCCCGACGCGCAGGGTCGAGAGAGTAGGCTGCGCCGCATGGAACGCAGCGCCGAGAACCTTCCCGATCGTGGCGAAATCGCACCCGCGCCGTCCTTCGACTGGTCGCTTCCCCACGACGCGCGGCGGCCGGCGGTCTGCGGGTCGATGGCGGTAGCAACGAGTCAGCCACTTGCCGCACAGGCCGGAGTCGAAATCTTGCGACGCGGCGGATCGGCGGCGGACGCGGCGGTTGCGGTCGCGGCCGCGATGACGGTGCTCGAACCGACCACCAACGGCATCGGCGGCGACGCGTTCGTCCTTGGGATTTTCGGCGGCGAAGTCGTGGGGCTGAATGCTTCCGGTCGCTCACCTGCGCGACAAGCGCGGAGCGTGTTCGATGGACAGGCGGGTATGTCGATGCGTGGTTGGGGTCCGGTGACGGTGCCAGGCGCCGTCTCAGGTTGGGTTGCGCTTTGGAAGCGCTTCGGTCGATTGCCGTTCGCCGATCTCATGGAACCTGCGGTGCGCTTTGCGCGCGAGGGCTATCTCGTCGCGCCACGTACGGCGGAACTTTGGGCACGCGCGTATCCGTCGATGTCACGGCACGACGAGTGGAAACGCGTCTTCGCGCCCGAGGGTCGCGCGCCGTTTGCCGCCGAGCGCGTGGTGTTTCTCGATCACGCGAAGACACTCGAAGAGATTGGGCAAACCGAGGGCGCGTCGTTTTACACGGGCGCGATCGCGAAGAGGATCGCCGACGCCGCGCGCGCGGATGACGCATTTCTCGATGAAAAAGATCTCGCGGCGCATCAACCGCAGTGGGTGAAGCCACTCGAAGCGCCGTTCGCTGGCGCAACGATGCTCGCGATTCCGCCGAACGGACAAGGAATCGCCGCACAAATCGCGCGCGGAATTCTCGATGAATGCCGCGCAAATCCGCGCTTTGCCGATCTCTCGCCCGATTGCGCCGACAGCATCCATCTCGCCGCGGAAGCGATGAAGCTCGCGTTTCGCACGGTGCATCGCGAGGTTGGTGATCCATCCGCGATGCGCGTGAAGCCAGAGGATCTCTTGGCGCGCGAGTTTCTTGCGAAACTTGCCGCTGAAATCGACTCGGCGCACGCGAAGGACTTCGAGCACGGCCCGCCGAAGACCGGTGGCACGATTCTGCTTTGCACCGCCGATCGCGACGGCAACATGGTGTCACTCATCCAATCGAATTACACCGGTTGGGGTTCAGGCATCGTGATTCCCGGTACGGGCATTGCGATGCAGAATCGCGGCGCGTGCTTCACGCTCGAACGCGGCCATGTGAACGAATACGCGCCTTCGAAGTTGCCGTATCACACGATCATTCCAGGCATGTTGATCGAGCGTGATGCGAAGGGCGCTGCGCTGCCGCATGTCGCCTTTGGTTGTATGGGTGGTTACATGCAGCCACAGGGACAACTGCAAATTGCCTCACGACTTGAAGATGCGCGCGCAAATCCGCAGGCCGCACTCGATGCGCCGCGGTGGCAGGTGAGTGACGGGCTGAAACTCGACATGGAGCCAGGATTCGCAGAGACGACGCTTGCGGAACTCCGTGCGCGTGGGCACGAGGTGAAAGTCGCTCTGGAGAAGTCGATCACCTTCGGGCGTGCACAGTGCATCAAGCGTGTTCCGCATGGGTACATCGCCGCGAGTGATTGTCGCGGCGACGCGCAAGCGGTGGTGGCGTAAACACTATTCCTTCGAAGGAATACGTGTGAACACAGCGCGGAACTTCGAACCGCTTTGCTGCGGCTTGAGTGCGTAGGAACCATCACCTTCGCGTGCCACGTTGTTCGCCTCCGAGGTGCTCAGTTGCCACCCAAGCGGCGGACGCACGCGAATCTCGTCGCGGCCGATCGCTTCAAACTCGACATCGATCTTCGCGACTTCACTTTCGGTTGCCCACGCCAGGCGCGTCACCGTCACGCCGCCGCGCGCACGAAGGCCGCGCACTTCGCCCGTTTTCCACGAGGTTGGCAGCGCGGGAAGAAGGTCGATGATGTAGCGGGGCAGCGCTCCCGGTTCGAACGCGTCTTTCTCCGCGACGTGTGATTGCACGAGTGCTTCGGCGACGCCGGCTGTTCCGCCGAAGTTTCCGTCGATCTGGAACGGCGGGTGATCGTCGAAGAGATTGGGCAGTGTCGACTTCGAAAGTAGCGCACGTAGGTTGTCCTCAACGGCCTTGCCGTCACCGAGACGTGCGAAGAAATTGATGAGCCACGCGCGGCTCCAACCCGTGTGTCCGCCGCCATTCGCCAGTCGGAAATCAAGCGTTTTGCGCGCTGCCGCGAGGAGTTCTGGTGTGGTGTCACAGTTGAACTGCGCACCAGGATGAAGGCCGAAGAGATGCGAGATATGTCGGTGTCCTGGCTCCGCTTCGCCGAAGGGACGCGCCCACTCCATCAAGCGTCCATCTGCGCCGACCGATGGCCACGCGAGATTGTCGCGCGCCGTGCGCACGCGCTTCGTGAGTTCGTCGTCATCGCGCGCGAGCACCTTTGCGGCGTCGAGCAAGTTCGTGAAGACATCCCAAATGATCGCTTGGTCCATCGCGTTCCCCATACCGATGTTCGCGTGCTGACCATCGGGCGTTATGAACGTGTTCTCGGGTGACGAACTCGGACCAGCAACAAGCTTGCCAGTCGCAGGATCAACGCAGAGGTAATCAAGGTAGAACTCCGCGCACGCCGCAAGCGCAGGCCACGCGCGCTCGCGCAAGAAGAGCTCATCACCTGAGTGCGCATAGTGCTCGAAGTAGTGCCGCGTCAGCCAACCACCGCCGTGCGGCCACATGCCCCACACGGTGAGGCCGATCGGTTCGGTGAACGCCCATGCGTCGCTTGTGTGATGCACGACCGACCCGCGTGCGCCGTACAGTTTTTCCGCAGAAACACGGCCGTTTTGAATCAATCGATCGGTGAATGCAAACAACGGTTCATGGCACTCGGCGAGGTTCGTCGACTCCGCGTGCCAGTAGTTCATTTGAATGTTGATGTTCGTGTGGTAGTCGGCGTTCCACGGTGCCGCGAGATGCTCGTTCCACAAGCCTTGCAAGTTTGCGGGGAGCAGGCCTCCTGCGCGCGAACTCGAGAAGAGCAAGTACCGACCGAACTGGAAATAGAGTGCGAGGAGCGCGGGATCATCCGCGCCATTTCGGAATTCCGCGAGGCGCACATCGGTGGGCTTCGTCGCTTGCGGCGTTGAGCCAATCTCGAGACTCACGCGCTGCATCACTTCGCTGTAGCGCTTTGTATGTCGTGCAAGCAACTCGTCGAACGAAAACTGCAGCGTCTCTTTTGCCCTGTTTTTTGCGGTGATTTTTGGATCTGCAACACGCACCGTCGGATTGATCCCTGCGATGAAATCCGTCGCACCCGTGATGGCGACGGTGTACGCGCGTGTTTCAAAGCTAACGCGGTCGTAGCCTTCAGACTTGCCGAGACTGCGCGAAGGAAGTTGCGTGATCTCAACGCGCTTCGGATCTAGCTCATCAAGTTGCATAGCCACACAACCCGCGTATCGCACACCGCGATGTTCACCGTTGACGGCAGTGCCGTAGCGTGTTTGGAAAAAACGCGTCGTGCCATCCGCTTCGTCCGTCGAGATTTCCGCTCCACCATCAACGAGTTCATCGCGACCCGAAGCAATCGCTGCGACGAGCGGCTTCTCTCCAAGCGATTCCCATCGCACGACGATCGCGTTGTCTGCGGCGCTCGCAAACATGCGGTAGCGATAGCGCGCGCCGTCGGCGGTGAATTCGGTCGTCGCGACGCCGGTTGCGAGATCAAGCGAGCGACGCACATCCGTCACCTTCTCAAACGGCGCGCTCCAACGCGTGCCCACCGTCATGAGCGGTTGATACGAGCGCACCCAGTCGGGCGTCATGAACTCGTCTTGCATGATTTTCTGCGCACCGAGAACATCACCCTTGAACCAGAGTTCGCGTGCGCGCGCGAGCGAACCCGCGGCAGGCGTGCGATTGCGGTCGATCGGCTTTCCGGCCCACACCGAGATCTCGTTGACTTGGATCGTGCCGAATTCGTCGCCAAAGACCATGCCGCCGAGTTCGCCATTGCCGATTGGCAGCGCTTCGGTCCACTTCGACGCAGGTTCGTCGTACCAGAGTTCAAGTGGCTGTACGCTCGCGCCTTGGGCGGGAATTTGCGACCGAGCAGGCGCATCGGCGGCGCGCGACTCACTCGCGAGTGCGACCAGTCCGACGATCGCGACACACGCGACACATGCAGCACGCAACAACGAGGGGCCCAGTCGATCAAAGCGCGTCAACATGAAGTTTCCTTTGGTTTTCGAAATCGAGACCAAGATCGTAATAGAACGTGAGTCCGAGTCGAGTTGTTGAGAACGCGGCCGCGTTACAGTGCGCCACACAATCGGAGATTCCACATGAAGTCGACCTCGCTCGCCGCCACCATCGCGTTCGCCGCATCGATTCCGTTTCTTGCCGCGTTGCAAAGCGCGCCATCCAACGAAGCACCGAAGTTGGCTCCGCCGAGCGGAGGCCAGAAGTTGGGTGCAACGAATCAGCAATTCATGAACGATGGAACACCCATCAAGATCGATGAGAAGGTCATGCTTTTCAACGGCAAGGATCTCTCGGGTTGGAAGGCGTTCGTGCCGGATCTCTCGAAGGACGGCAAGGACCCGCTCTCGGTTTGGAGCGCGAAAGATGGCGTCTTGCAATGCGCGGGTCGACCGATTGGGTACATCCAAACCGAAGCGCTTTACGACAACTACATCCTCGAACTTTCGTGGCGATTTGATCCGGCGAAGGGCGAGGGAAACTCGGGTGTGTTGCTCCGCACGATTGGCGACGATGTTGTGTGGCCAAAGTCGATGGAAGCGCAACTCCACTCGAAGAACGCGGGTGACTTCTGGAACATCGGTGAGTACAAGGCGACGGTCGATGCGAAGCGCACGAACGGTCGTCACACCGTGAAGTTGCGCGACACGAACGAGAAGCCGCTCGGCGAATGGAACCAGTACCGCATTGTTGTCAACAAGGGCACGATCGAACTCTGGGTGAACGGGCTCTTGCAGAACATCGCGACGAACGTCGAAGTGAACAAGGGTCGCATCGCGCTTCAATCTGAAGGCGCGTACATCGAGTTCAAGGACATTCTGCTTCGGCCGATTGTGGAGTGAGCGGCGTGTTTGAGCGGCGTGTTTGAGCGCTCGCGACTGAGCGGGCTGCTGAAGCTTCGCTTCAGGTGCCCGCTTTCGCTCGCTTTGGTGTGCATG
>JAIXVI010000107.1 GCA_027483065.1 Planctomycetaceae bacterium | reverse complement strand
GGGTCGGCCTGACCGTGGTCGGTCAGAGCGACGTCGTCAGCTTCGGCAACAGCGCCTTCGAGACCTGGAACATGCAAGCCAGCGTCGGCCCGGTCACCGGCACCGGCGTCTTTAACACCCAGACCATCTTCACCACGGTTGGAGCCCTTCGGTTCACTGGATCGGCGCCCGTCACCTTCTCGGCGAACGTCGTCCCCGCGCCGGGCGCGATCGCGCTGCTCGGCCTCGCCGGCCTCGCTGGTCGTCGTCGCCGCTGATGAGTTCTCACGCGGCGCTCGCGCCACTGATGAGTTTTCACGCGGCGCTCGCGCCGCTGACGAGATCTCACGCGGCGCTTGCGCCGCTGAGGGGTGTGCTTTGCGACGTGTGCGTTTGAGCAGCGAAGGCTCTTCAAACGCGCACATCACATCGAGGCCGCCAATTCAAATCCCGTCGATGAGAACCCGTGACTAGAACCCGTGACTAGAACCCGTGACTTAGGACCCCTCGGCGCGCTCGCGCCGAGGGGTTTTCTTCTACCAGCCCTTGTCCGCGCATCGCCAACGAAACCTCACGCGACATGCGCGTGTGCCATGCTTGATGCACGCCTCGATCCGCGCGTCGATCTGCGCGTCGATCTGCGCGACGATCTGTACGTCTTTGAGTTCGTCTTCACGAACGCTCTCACTCACTCACTCTGGCAGGGCGTCGATCCACGCCATGAGATCCGCCGCAGAGCGCTGCCCTCGAAGTTCCGCGGTGATCTTGCCGTCGCGAAGGGCGTAGGTCATCGGGATCGATCGCGTCCCGAGGTGCGCGTCGGCGAGCGCGGGCGAGCGATCGACTTCAAGATGCGTCGGGAGGAAACGGGCGTCGGAGAGTCGCGCGATCACGGTCGGGTCGTTGAGCGCATCACGCTTGTATTGCTGGCACGGAGCGCAGCGGTCTGCCGTGACAAACACGATCACGGTGCGCGCCGATCCCGCTTGCGCGATTGCGGCGTCGAGCGGTGGCGCGTCACCGATCAAGGGCGGAAGCGCAACCGTCTCGCGCGCGACGATGAATCCGGTCGTCGGGTCGTACTCGTGCTTCACCGTGAGGCGATCCATCCACGCCTTCACGCGGGGCGGCGGAGTGGTCGATGCGGCTTGATCTTCCTTCGGTGCAGGCGGCGTCGACGTACACGATGTCGAGGCGATCGCGGTCACGACGATGGCGCTCACGAAGACAGCATTCATGCGAACGGCGTTCACGAGGATGGCGAGTACCGAGTTCGGGAGAGCAAGAAGTCGTGCTGGGAGGCGCATCGTGTGAGGATCCTCGTCGCGGAATCGTGAGCCGCGGCGCGTGAGTAGGCGGGCAGAATAGGTTTCGAACAGAGGCTTGGGCTTCGGCTCTGTAGGCGGATTGGATGACTTCGCGTGGCGCGTCGGGATCGGGGTTCCGGCTCTCTCTCTCTCTCTCTCTCTCTCTCTCTCTCTCTCTCTCTCTCGGGCGGGCCGGACGCTGGCTCCTTCGACACCACACTCATCGTGGGCCTTCATGGCGCATGGCGCTTGAAGCACTCACGAGGTGCGTGATTATTCTCTGGCGTGATTGCGAACTTCGCCGACCACCGCACGAAAGCACTCTTCGACCGACAGCGCGTCAAAGGCCTCACCGAAGAGATACAGCGCGCGGCGCTCCGAAAGTTCCTAATCCTCGATCTTCAAAAGCAACTCTCCAGCGAACGCTCTCGCAGAGATATCTGGCTTCGGTTCATGACTCTGACTGCAGGCCGACATGACCGCGACCACTGCCAGAATTGATCCAACAGCGCTCCGTGCTTTGGTCTTCATTCCGTCACACCCAGCCTTTCTACGTCACGGCATTCTGCAGCGCAGGTGAGCGGATGCGGAATCTCGTTTTGACCCTCACGGACGTTTATGCACTCGTGTCCGCGCGCCTCGGGAACATTGAACCTGGACCTCCACCCATGGGCAACGCCAATGAAGCCTGTTGCGCTTCCGACAAAGTGATCGGGGACCCAGCGCCTCGCGCGGTCCCTATCGATTGGTTCACTTGTGCAATGGCTTGTGAGTGGATTGCCTATCCAGCTTTCCGCTTTGCGGGCTCGGGCTTGCCTGCCCGAGATTCTCCCCGTCCCCGCGGGGTTGCCTGTCCATGAAGCTCACCGAACTCGCTGAGCCTGAAACTGCCCGACTTCCGGGGCAGGGGGCCGAGGCTTGTCGGCCTCGGCTTGCCTGTCCTAGTTGGACACCCGTTGGGGTACATTCCCATCCTCGGCCGCCGTGGCGTCCCATCCCTTCCCGGCCACTGGTGGTCCATCTCCATGCATCGATTCATCCCGTATTCCTTCGTTGTCGCGTGCCTGCTCGCCGTCATGCCCGCGTACGCGCGCGATGTGGGTGAGTGGACGGGGGTGTGGGACACGATCTGGACCGACGGTGGCGGCCGTATCACCTTGCAGCAGGATGGCGACTCGGTGACAGGGGAGTTCCCCCTCTACAAGTCGCGCGTCGAGGGCAAGGTCCGCGGCGATCGCCTCGAAGGACGCAGGATCGAGGGCGAGAGAAGCTACGAGTTCGTCATCGTGCTCGGGCACGACGCGCGTTCCTTCGCCGGCCGGGACGATGCGCAGGGATGGTGGACGGGCGCCCGCGTCAATTCGGCGGAGGCTCCGGCGGCGATCAAGCTCGCCACGCCGCGCGACGCATTGGTGAACTTCGTCTTCTCCGCCAGCCAGGCGCGATGCGGGCTCGAGGACTACTGGGCGCGCGCCGCGGACTCGGTCGAGTTCCATCCCGAGACCGCCGCCTTGCCTCGCGCAGCGCAGCTTCAACACCTGCAGGAGTTCTTCGACCTCGTCGATCTCACAACGTTCCGCATGTGGGAGATCGCGACCGATGCGCCGTCCGATGACCTCACGATCGAACTTCGGCAGATGGGCTCGGATGTCGTGCTGCCGCTGAAGCTGCATCGCAATGGTGCGGGCGAGTGGCGCGTTGTCGTGCCGAACGAGGCCGAGTTGGTTGCGCTTCGGAAGTCGTTGCTCGCCATGTACGGCGCCTCGCCTCCGACAGAGCAGTCGTTCAAGCGCCTGCATTCGCCTCGCGACGCCATGCGCGCCTTCCTCGAGGGCATGGCCGACTGGAACGGCCGCGGCAGGAAGCTCGCGCTCTCCGCGCTGGACCTCCACGAGATTCCAGAGGCGCTCCGTGAAGCCGACGGTGATCTCGCCGCGGGATATCTCTGTCGTGCGCTGCATCAGATCGGCTTCATCGGCCTGCAGTCGATCCCGAACGACCCCGGGAACCGCGATCCGTTCGTGCTGTTCGAGCATGCCGAAGGGTCGATCGTCATCGCCCCGAGCGGCCCCGAACCCGATGCGCCGTGGCAGTTCACCGACGGCACGATCCGATCGATCGCGATGGTCTACTTCGGGACTTCCTCCCTGGCCCCCGCGATGGAGGCGCCCCCCGGCATCATCCCCTCGAGCCCGTACTTCAGGCTTCGCGATTTCGTGGTCGAGGGCATGCCGGCACTCCGCGCGCGCGTGGCGCGTTTCGAGCTCTGGCAGGTTCTCGCGCTGCTGCTGACCGTTCCATCCGCGATCTTCGCGGCGCGATTCCTGGCCCGCACGCTCAGCGGCCTTCTCGAGCGCGCGACGCGATCGATGGTGCCTCACCCACGCTGGTTCGCGATCGCCCTCACGGTGCTGATCGCGGTTGCGCTCCTACTCGTGACCCCGGGATTGCTGGGCATTCCCCAGCGCGCTCGCGCGTACAGCGCGCCGCTGGCCGGTGCGGCGCTCAGCATCTCCATCTCCGCCGTGGCATGGCATGGGGTGACGATCGTGTGCCTGCTGCTCACGCGCGCCGCCCGGCGCTCGCGCTCGACGGTGGACGATCTCGCCGTGAACCTCCTTCTCGGCAGCCTGCGTGCGGGAATCATCATCGGCTGCTGGATCGCGATTGCATACGGCTTCTCGATTCCCGCGTCGAACGTGCTCGCGGGCATCGGCATCGGAGGCCTCGGTGTCGCGTTCGCGTCGCGGGAGACCATCGCGCACTTCTTCGGCGCCGGCGTGCTGGTCGCCGACCGGCCGTTCCG
>JAIXVI010000292.1 GCA_027483065.1 Planctomycetaceae bacterium | reverse complement strand
CGCCAGCCTCTTGCGCGTGAAAACGGGCCAACATGTCCGCCCGGGTTAGCGGGCAAGTACCATCCCCTGTCAGATCGACCTGTCCGGTCGCGGAAACTGAGATCGACAGCGGTATCGCCGCCGCGACCAGTCCCCGCAAGTAGAAGAATCTCATTCCAGCTCTCCTGACGAGTCCAAACTCCCGGGACTCGCGCCGGGACTCGCGCCCGGGACTCGCGCCACAGATCTCTCAAACCAACGAGAAGTCAAGATCAAAGGGCACGTTTCTTCAAAGTAATGACAAAGACGCCACGCTTTGCCTTGTTGATCCTCGGGTGATGAGTAGCGTTCCATGCGCAAAGCTACTGCGGGCTCAAGCGGTCATCGCAACGCCACTTCGGGTCTGATGATCCGCACGAAAGGTGGATTGCGTGCACCCGGGCAAGCGCAAGAGACTCACGCGCAGCCAGCGCCGCGACCTGTGGCGGCGCCGGCGGGAGGGGTCAGAGAGTCGGTGCCCAGAAAGTCGGTACCTGGCACGTGCCGGGCACCGTTTCAGTCTTCCGGAACCTGCGCTGGAATCTTCCCGCCCTTCGAGCGATCGAAGTGCTGAATGTGCTTCAGCGTCTCGCCGACGAGGTAGAACGACCCGGTCACGCACACAAGATCCTCACGGCTCACCGCGCGCGTCGCCATCTCAAGAGCTTCAGGCAGCGTCTTCGCAACCTGACTCATCTTGCCCGAGCGCTCGTTGAAGAGCTTCTGCAAATCTTCAGGGTCGGCGGAACGCGGATTTCCCGCGGCGCGCGTGAAAATCACCTTGTCCGCGCCGAGATTCACCTTATCGATGAGACCAGGCACGTCCTTATCGCTGCAGCAACCGAAGACGCAAATCATCGAGTCGTACGGAACGTGCGCGCCGGCGCAACGCATGAGCGCGCCGACAGCCGCAGGATTGTGCGCGCCGTCGACAAGTACGCGCGGTCGATCCCACACGAGTTGCATACGGCCCGGCACGCGCGTCGCCGCGAGGCCCGTGGTGATCTTGTCCTCCGGGCAGTCGAAGCCAACCGTCTTGAGGTGATCGACCACCGCAAGCGCAAGCCCGCAGTTCGCTGCTTGGTGTTCGCCCTGCAGCGGCACCGGCAAGTGCTCAAGGCGCGAATTCTTCGTGTAAAGGCAAACACGCGTGTGTGGCCCAAGATCTTCCGTCACGCAGAAACGCGCGGAATAATCGATGTCCTTGTTGACGATCTTGAGTGGCGCGCCAGCCTTCTCCGCGACTTCAATCATCGCCTTCTCGACTGCAGGATCGCTCTCGAAGATGAACGCAGGCACATCCTTCTTGAAGATCCCCGCCTTCTCACGCGCAATTTCGTCGAGCGTATTCCCAAGGAGCTTCGTGTGATCGAAGTCGATCGAAGTCACAACGCACGCCTCAGGGCGAATCACGTTCGTCGAATCGAGGCGGCCGCCAAGACCAACCTCCACAACGGCGATATCCACCGCTTGTTCTGCGAAATGCTTGAAGCATGCAGCAGTCACCGCCTCGAAGAAAGTCGGCTCAATCGCGGCCTTTTCCGCGGCCTTCGCCACTTGCTTCATGATCTCGGTGAACACGGACTTCTCGATCATCTGGCCGTTGATCTGAATGCGCTCGCGAAGATCAACAAGGTGCGGGCTGGTGTACACGCCAACTGCATAGCCGCATGCTTGCAACATCGATGCAATCATCGCGACGGTCGATCCCTTCCCGTTCGTACCTGCAACATGCACCGTGCGAATCTGCTGATGCGGATTGCCAAGCTTCGACAGCAATTGCTGCATCCGATCGAGCTTGAATGTCGTCTCGTTGTACTTGACGGCGCGCATGCGCTCGAAATCCGTGCGCTCGAGGAGGTATCGCACTGCAGCGGAATATCCGTTGATATCCGCGGAACCCTTGGGCGTCCGTCCTTCGCTTGGACGCGACGACTTCATCTCAAGTGGACGAACACTTGCGGTCTCTTCCGGTCGCGTCGCGCGCAAACCGAGTTGACGCGCTGGCGGCTGATCGACGTAGTGACGCGGCGTCGCGGCGGCGATGGCGCGACGGGTCGATTCAGAGATCGTGCGACCATCGGTCGCGGACTTCGACTCGATGCTCGCCTCTGCCTTCACATCGACTTGTGCTTCGGCTTTCGCGCTCGACTTGCTCGTCGCCTTCGCTGGCGCGGCAGAGGCGGTCTTGGCAGGAGCCTTGCTCTCGACTGCGCGCTTCGCTTCCGCAGTGGTTTCGATCTTGGCCTGGGGCTTGGAATCCGGCTTGGCTCCGCTCTTCGTGGTTGGAGTGGCGGGCGGCTTCGCCGCGAGATCGGCGCGCATCGGCACCTTCGGCAATCGCGACGACGTGCCAGCGCTGATTTCGCGCACGACGTCGTTGCTCACCGTATTACCCAAGGTATTGCCCAAGGTATTGCTTGCCGCACCTTCCGACTTCTTCGCTGGCGCCTTCTTTACTGCGGGATTTCCCTTAGAAATGCTTGGATTGCCGACTTTCGCACCGTGAACGCTGCGCGAAGAACCGCGCGCGGAGTTGTCTTTGGCCATAGGAAGCGAAGGATAGCGAAAACGCCGCAGCGATTCAAATTTCTGCACTTAAATACCTTTGTAGAAGAGACTTATACGCCAGCGCGGCGGGCGGGCGAACGCCCCCTGCCTCCCGTACTCTTTCCGCCATGGATCCCATGGAACGCAAGCAGTCCCTCGCGCTCGAAAGCTGGCGCGCGCTCCGCATCT
Source organism: Planctomycetaceae bacterium (assembly GCA_027483065.1). Taxonomy (GTDB): domain Bacteria; phylum Planctomycetota; class Phycisphaerae; order Phycisphaerales; family SM1A02; genus QWPT01. The sequence continues at coordinate 6,345 of JAIXVI010000292.1, read as the reverse complement.
TGAGTGAGTTCGTCGACGGCGTAGAAACAATGTCGAAGTATCCGCCCGGCGTTGCCGTGTTCGGCTCGGCGCGACTCAAATCAGCGCATCCTGCGTATCAACAAGCGGAGAAGTGCGGACGCATGTTGGTTGAGAAGGGTTTCACCGTCATCACTGGCGGCGGGCCCGGCATCATGGAAGCCGCGAACAAGGGCGCAAAAGAAGCGGGCGGAACAAGCGTCGGCCTCAACATCGTGCTGCCGATGGAGCAGCGCCCGAATCCGTTTCAAACCGTCGACATTGAGTTTCGCTACTTCTTCGTGCGCAAAGTGATGTTCGTGAAGTACGCGCGCGGCTTCATCATCTTCCCAGGCGGTTTTGGAACGATGGATGAACTCTTCGAAGCGCTCACGCTCATTCAAACGCTGAAAATCGTGCCGTTTCCCGTGGTTCTCGTGGGTAAAGATTTCTGGAATCCGCTCGTTGCATGGATGAAGACCACGCTGCTTGAGCAGTATGAAACCGTGAGCCCCGGCGATTTCGAGATTTTTAGTCTCACCGACAGCGTCGATGAAGCGGTGCAAATCGTGTGGGAGGCACACACCGGAAAGCGCGTCGTTGCCCCAACGCTGCCACGCTTCGAAACCGACGCCGAAGAGCGCGTCTCTGGTGACGGAACGCGCGGCGGACCGCGCCACCGTCGACGCGGCGGCGGCGAGTCGTGGCATGAGAGCGCGATCTGATGGCGACATCCTCGCGGCCGCCAACTCCTGAAGAGTTACCAATTCAGCGCGTACGCGAACGCGTGCGTGATGCGATGCACGCGTCAAATCGCCTCGTCGTCGTCGCCGCGACGGGCTCGGGAAAATCAACGCAATTGCCGAAGTTTTTGCTCGATCACGCGTCTGTGCGTGGCGACATCGTCGTACTCGAACCACGACGACTCGCCGCGCGCACGCTCGCCGCGCGCGTTGCAGCGGAACTCAACAGCGAACTCGGCGACATCGTTGGATACGAGACCCGCCACGATCGTCGTGTCGGAGCAGCAACGCGCATTCGGTTTGTGACCGACGGCCTTTTTGTCCGGCAAATGCAGCGCGATCCTGCGCTCTCGAAAGTTGGCGCGGTCATCCTTGACGAGTTTCACGAGCGCTCTGTTGCGGTCGACGTTGCGCTCGGACTGGTGAAACTCGCGCAGGAGTCGCGCCGCGCGGATCTGCGCATGATCGTGACAAGCGCCACGCTTGAAGCACAGCGGCTCGAAGGTTTTCTCGGCTGTGAAACGGTGGTCGCGGAAGGTCGATCGTTTCCCGTGGAGATTGAGTATCTCGCGAAACCCTCGCGTGAAACACCGTGGGATCTCGCGGCAAATGCGCTCAGCACCATCCTTGATGCATACGCGCGCGGCCAATCCGATGATCCGGGCCACATTCTCATCTTCATGCCGGGTGCCTACGAAATCATGAAGACATGTGAGCGTGCACGTACTGCAGCGTCGCGCGCGGGAGTGGATGTTGAAGTACTTCCACTGCATGGTTCGCTTACGCCCGATGAACAAGATCGCGCGGTTTCAGCGGTCGATCCACTGCGACGGCGTCGCGTCATCGTTGCAACGAATGTCGCGGAAACGAGCCTTACGATTCCAGGCGTTCGCACCGTGATCGACGCGGGCCTCGCACGTATCCACCGCTACGACCCGCTGCGTGGCATGGACACGCTGCGCGTCGAGCCTGTATCGAAAGCGAGCGCGGAACAGCGCGCAGGCCGTGCTGGCCGTACCGCACCCGGGCGCGCGAAACGACTGTGGTCGCTTGCTGAACATGAACGACGCGAAGCGCACACGGTCGCAGAAGTCGCACGCATCGACCTCGCGAGCGCGATGCTCGAGACACTTTCACTTGGCGTGCGTGATTTTGCGCGGTTTCCGTGGCTCGACGCTCCCGACGCAACACGTATCGATGAAGCGCGTCGCACGCTCGTCGCGCTCGGCGCCATTCGCGCAGACGCACCGATCCATGACACGCGACTCACCGACGAAGGCGCTGCGATGGCGCGCGTCCCAACGCATCCTCGATTGGCGCGCGCACTCGTTGAAGCGGCGCGACTCGGTTGCGCCGAGCGAGTCGCGCGTATCGCTGCTGCACTTTCTGACCGCGATCCAGCCGAGAGTGTTCCCGTGAATGCGCTGCTCGATCTCCTCGATGAAGGCGATCCGCGCAGCGACGCACTCGCTCGCGAGAAGCTCCTCGCGCGGGCGCAACGCCGCGAGTTCCACGCGGCCGCGGATCGCATGGCCTGTCGCGAGGCAGTGCTCGTCGTCGAACAACTCACGCGCAGTCTCGAGCGCCTTGCTTCGCGCACCGAGCACAACACGACGAATGACGCCGTCGATCGCGCGCTCATCGCAGGGTTCCCCGATCGCATCGCGTTCAAACTCGAAACTTCGCGCCCCCACTGCGCGCTCGCAGGTCGACGGCGCGTGGAACTCGCGAAAGAATCTCTCGTGCACGACGGGGGATTCCTTATTGCGCTCGAGGTCCGTGAGTCTGGCCCCGACCACGATCGACTTGTGTCGATTCCCGTCGCGCACCCTGTGCCGCGAAAGCTCGTCGAAGATGCGCTGCCTGATGCGTTCACCACGCGATCCGTCGCAGGGTGGAACGCGGAGTCACGCGCCGTTGAGACCGCAGAAGAGTCGCTCTTTCACGGTGCCGTCGTCGAGCGCCGCGCGCGCCCTGCGAAGTCGTCGCCGGAAGTCGATGCGGAACTCGTCGCGCGCATCAAGTCGGGGGAGATCAAGCCCACAGGATGGGAAGAGCATTGCGAACCATGGATCGCGCGCGTTCGTTGCGTTGCAGAGTGGTTTCCGGAGCGCGGACTCATCACCTACGCCGACGACGAACTCGATGTCGTGCGCGCAGAACTCTGCTCAGGCTGCGTGCGCGCGCGCGAAGTTGAAGCGAAGCCCGCCATCGATGCGGTGCGCGGCGTGCTCTCGTGGGATGACGTCCAATTCGTCGAGAAGATGGCGCCAGCAGCGATTCGAATGCCGCGCGGCTTCAACATGAAAGTCGAGTACGAACTCGGAAAGCCGCCGCGAGGACGTGCGAAGATCCAAGATTTCTACGGCCTTGAAGAGACACCGAAAGTTGCAAACGGTCGCGTGTCGCTCGTCGTCGAAATCCTCGGCCCGAACTATCGCCCACTACAAGTGACGCAAGATCTCGCCAACTTCTGGCGTGTGCTCTACCCCGAGATGCGCAACGAACTGCGACGACGCTATCCGCGACATGAGTGGCGATAGCACGCAGAGAACATCGGATCAGCTCACTCGGGGCCAGAAATCCCCCCACCCGAGATACCCCAGTTGTATTGATCGCCGATCGAAACGAAGCTGCCCGCCCAGAAGGGAAAAGGTTCGGGGTAACTCTTCGAAGGGCTGCTCTCCGCAATTTCCAGCATTGCTTGCAGCACATCGGATGCCCAGAGCATCATGACTTCCTGGCGCATGGACTGAAGTGCTGCGTCCAAAAACTTCTTAGCGTGCTCGCCGAAACGACGTGACCGTTCTTGCTCCAATTCTCTTTCGTAGTCGGTGTAAGACCCGCAGATGGCCTCCTTTGTCGATTCGCCGCAGATGTGCGCGAGTCTCGCTTCGAACATCTGTGATGTCTGAGCATCTGGAGTGAAGGCCCCGAGATACTCAGCGCGACATGAGAGGTGTTTCGTCATGTATGCGGAGATGGCGTCGAGCACCGGCGGGACTTCCGGCGCAGGAATGCATGAAGCAATAGGCTCTGTTGCGAACAGGCGTTCTGTCGTCGCCATGATGAGCCGATGCCAAGCGCGCCACCCTTCCTCGCTCGTCGGATCCCGCGCACCGGGCGCCGTCCAAGCGGCCGTCCATGCTTGAAGCGCGCATGCCATCGCAGCATCGCGCACAAGTATCGGATCGATCGGTGGTTTCGTGCGACACAAGTCGTCGACTCGGCGTCGGAGCATGGCTGTCACCGCATCATCAACACGCGCACCAATCGGCAACTGACCAACGAGCAGTTCCGATTGCTCCTTGAGCGCTTCGATCAAACTTGCGTCGCAGGGCTTCAGTGCCTGCAACTGTGCAACAAGGTCTTCCGCAAAGCGGCGCTGACGGTCTAGTACATGAGGCGCGGCTGCGGTGATCTCACCCGTATCGGTGAGCCAACACGCGTGAAAGGTCGCGGATGCGAATCCGAACGCTCCCGAAGGAACGCGTTCGGAGAGCCGCGCCACGAGCGCATGCAGATTCGCGCGGCTCATCCGCTCGAGGAGCCATCGAAAGAGTGTGTCGGCTTCTTGGGTGCGACCGAGACTACGCATGACTGCCTGTCTTGCGTCAACGAGCTCCACAAACGCGATGAGCGGGCTACCGCAAGGCGGAATCAGCGGAAGTGGCTCTTCAAGCCACTCGTTCGCCGAAGCGCGCAATCGAGCCCGTTGTTCCTCGTCTTTCAAGGACTCTGGAATCTCACCCGCTGTATGCAAGGTATCGCTCGGGGATCGCATCGCGACGATCTTGCGCGCGAGATCCAAGCCTTCAATGGCTTTCGCATGGAGCCGTGCCGAAGTGCGGTCATCCCATGCGCGTCGAAACTTGAACGCGGGATCGGCAAGACGCGGAGGCTCAAGGCAAGTTGCATCTTGTCCGCTTGATGGAGCCGTGATTGGAGTTGTTGAAGGAAGTTCCCCCGCAACCAACGGCTCGACGAGCCAAGCGTTTGCGGCATCATCCGATTCGAGCTCTCTTGCAACCACAACCGAGAAGGGAAGTGAGCGGAGCAACGGATCGATCTCTGGAAGGCCATCGATCGAGATCACCCAAATCGGCCCAATCTGGAGCCCAGTTTGAGACACAGTTTGAGACACAGTTTGAGACACAGCTTGAGGCGCAGATTGCGGCACAGCTTGACTCGCCGGCTGCGACGTTCCCGGTCGCAACGAAACAACAGCCTCAATCCGCGACTGACCAAACTTGAGCCCTATGCGCTTCGGCTGACCCGTTTCGAGTACCTCTTTCGCCGCGGGTTGCGCGAGCAAATCGTCGAGTTTCCACGGTGACTGCGCGGCGGCGGCAGTCGGGGTCACCGAGACTTGCGCTGCATCAGCGACGGTCCCGTGCGGTACGAGCAGCAGGGCGCACGCGATCAAACCAATCGAGCACCGTGAAGCCCTCAACATCTTGACAGGCGCGCCGTGGTCCTCAAAAGCGGCGTGAGTCATTGCAGATCTCCTGTCGAGATCGGTCCGCCGCCAACTCCCGGCATGGAACAACTGTCGCACCCCATGGTCTCGAAGTGAAAGTCGCGGAACTCGACAGTTGCGTCGACGGTCGAGTGATGACCGTACGTCAATCCCGCATCAATGAGCACACCCGCCTCTTGCGCGAAGTACCAGTTTCTCATGGTCGGTCCCGGCGCAATGCAGTCATACGCGATGCACTTCAGCGGCAAGTTCAGTTTCATGATCGCGACGGTTCCGCCGCCCGTCCAACCAACCGACGCCTGCCCACCGTTCTCCGTACCAATTTGAAGACCGACTCCAAGGCTCGTCGACTGCGGTGCCGATGCATGGACTGCGTTTGGGTTCACAACAATCAGTGACGGTGACTTCGCAATCGCGTCATCGATTTTCTTTGCGAAGGAGTCACCCGTCGTCTTGACCTCAGCCCTCAAGCCGCCCATCGCAAGCCGTGTCGTCTCACCCGCGAGCACAATGCCGTAATCGAGTTCGATGGATCCCTTCAAATACGCCGTCGAAACGATCCTCACTCTTGTCGGCAAACCTGGCAGTGGTTGACCTGTTTCAGATACGTCCGGAACCCAGTAAAGCAACCCGTCACGCTCGGCATCACCGAAGGTGGCGTCTGCAGTGTCGTCGGTCGCGCCGCAGAGCCAGCAAGCAAAGCCAAACCAGTCATTGGCGAGTTCATACCTACCCGTGAGCGACTTCCCGTGCAATCTGAGTTCTCGCCACCCCGCGGGGCGCCCATTCGTGAAATCGACGGGAGTCGGCGGAGTCGGTTCTCCCAACATTCGTAAGGGATAGCGATCCCAAATCCATTGCGCACACCCGAGCTCATCCGACTCATCCGTCTGATCATTGATTGGAATCCACGGGCTCACGCTCGTTGGATTCTCGAGAGGCAAGAGCGGCGGCGGTGCCGTCATCGCCGCGCTTGCGGTTGGTGCGATGCACATCAGTGCGACGGCGTGGGCACAAGTGAACACCGTGCACATGCGCAGAGCGCGGTGATCCGTTCTTTTCTGTCCCCTGACCTGTACGCCCCTGACCTGTGCGACCCTGACCTGTACGCCCCTGACCTGTGCG
>JAIXVI010000175.1 GCA_027483065.1 Planctomycetaceae bacterium | reverse complement strand
CGGCGGCGCAATCTGGTGCTTTGGCGGTCAGTGGAGCGGCTGTGACTTCATTTCCAACTCTGCGACGACGCCAACCGGTACCGCTCAGGGCGGCGCGGTGCGGATCGAACGCGGCTACACCGAGCTCGCGACGTTCACAAACTGCAACTTCTCAAACAACATCACAGATGGTGCCTCAACGCAAGGTGGCGCTCTCTACCGGTACGCCTATCGAATGGATCTCACAGGCTGCACGTTTGTCGGCAACAGCGCGCAGCAAGGTGGCGGCGCGTACTACACGTGGGACGGCAACGACTACCCCATCAACATCGCCAATTGCCGATTTGAAAAGAACACGGGAACCGATGGCGCGGGCCTCTGGCTTGGCTGCGTCCGCCGCCTCCAAATGACCGGCACCGTCTTCAACACCAACCTCGCCTTCAACGCCGGCGGCGGCTTCTTCTTGCAGGGCTACTGCATGTACAACTCGCAGCTCGCGAACAACACGTTCTACGGCAACATCGCGACCAACGGCGGCGGCATATACCTCACCAGTTGTTGCGGCTGCTGGTCACTGCCCTTCAACAACTGCCTCTTCGCGTCGAACGTCGCCACAAATGGCGGTGCGGTCTACAACTCGAACGGCTCCTGCGGCTATCCGTACGTCTACAACTCGACGTTCTGCGGGAATGCTCCGCAGGACTTCTACGACTACTGGTCGAACGGTGGCAACAACATCTTCGGCTCGGGCACCGACTGCAACGACAACGGCATCTGCGACGGCGCCGACATCGGCCTCGGCACGAGCCTCGACTGCAACTCGAACGGCGTGCCGGACGAGTGCGACCTCGCGTCGGGCACCGTAAACGACATCAACGCGAACGGCATCCCCGACTCGTGCGAGACCGACTGCGACTCGGACGGAGTTCCCGACGAGTACGCGCTCGCGAATCAGCTTGTCCCAGACTGCAATTCGAACCTCGTCCCCGACTCCTGCGACATTTCGAACGGCACGAGCCAGAACGACAACGGCGACGCGATCCCCGACGAGTGCCAGCCCGATTGCAACGAGAACGGCGACCCCGACGACTCGGACATCAAGTGGGGCGCGTCGACCGATTGCAACTCGAACGCCATCCCCGACGAGTGCGACATCGCCGACGGCACTCCTGACTGCAACGGCAACGGCTTCCCCGATTCCTGCGATATCGCTGAAGGATCGAGCACCGACTTCAACTCGAACGGCATCCCCGACGATTGCGAGCCCGACTGCAACTCGAACGGCGTACCCGACCAGTACGAGATCAAGACGGGTGACGAGCAGGATTGCAACCTGAACAAGGTTCCGGACTCTTGCGACATCGTGCGCGGCGCCGCAGACGTCGATGAGAACGGCGTGCCCGACTCGTGCCAGACCGACTGCGACTCAAACGCGATTCCCGACGAGTTTGAAGTCGCGCAAGGCACGGCGACCGACTGCAACGCCAACGACACGATCGATATCTGCGAAATCGCAAAGGGCACGCCCGACATCAATCAGGACGGCATTCCTGACGAATGCCAGTGCATCGCCGATCTCAACAAGGACGGCCAGGTGGCGGGTGCCGACCTCTCGATCCTCTTGAGCTTCTGGGGGCCGATCACGGTCTTCCCAACCGCGGACATCAACGCGGACGGCATCGTAAACGGCGCAGACCTCACGATCCTGTTGAGTTCGTGGGGCCCCTGCAACTAACGCCACGCGCGGCCGCCGCGCGGCAGCCGCACAGCTCGTTCATCGCGCGAACGATCACGCAGCCACGGACATTCACGCTCACAAAGTCAGGGCCACCTTCGGGTGGCCCTGTTTGCGTTGCAGACTCGAAACACCCGTCGCGCTCGCCTACTCAAATCGTCGCTTCGGTCACGCTGAGGACTTCTTCCACGGTCGTCTTTCCAGAGCGAACCTTCGCGAAGCCGTCTTCACGCAACGTCGTCATGCCGCGTTCGACGCAGAGGCGACGGAACTCGACCACGTTCGGATTTGCCGCGATCTTGTCACGCAGGAAGTCGTCGAGCATGAGCAATTCGTACAAGCCCAAGCGGCCCGCGTACCCAGTTTGACGGCACGCACCGCAACCGCGACCAGCACGAATCGTCGGGCCCGTGATGCCGTGCGTCACGAGGAAATCAGCGATGTCTGGATCGATCGGACGATCTTCCACGCACTTCGGACAAATCTTGCGCACGAGTCGCTGCGCAAGCACCGCGTTGAGCGCCGCGCCGACGAGGAACGGCTCGACGCCGATATTGATCATGCGGGTGATCGAGCTCGGCGCATCGTTCGTGTGCAGCGTCGAAAGCACGAGGTGGCCAGTCAACGCCGCTTGAATCGCGGTCGACGCCGTCTCGAGATCGCGAATCTCGCCGAGCATCACAACGTCAGGGTCTTGTCGCAAGAGCGCCTTCAACGCCTTCGCGAAGGTCATGCCGATCTTCTCGTGCGTTTGAATCTGCGTGATGCCTTGCAGGTTGTATTCAATCGGATCTTCGACGGTCGAGATGTTCATACGCCGTGTATCCATCTGGCGAATCGATGAATACAGCGTCGTCGTCTTTCCGCTACCCGTCGGACCAGTCACCAAGATGATGCCGTGCGGCTGATCGATCTGCTTCT
>JAIXVI010000219.1 GCA_027483065.1 Planctomycetaceae bacterium | reverse complement strand
GCCGTACTCTTTCCACTGATGCCGATCGCGCTTGCCGCGCTGATCTGTTGGATTGCGGCCATTTCTCTCGCGAGTATTCCGGCGTATCTGTTCTTGCGCAGTCGGCATCGTCAACATGAGCGCATGCAGCAACAGCGTCCGAGTCACGCGTGATTTCCACACAACTGCGCCGCACGAGCGCAGCGCGCACATGCGACGGGCGCGCCACGAAACAGTCCAACTTCAAGCGCGCGACATGACGGAGTGAACCGCAACGGAGTGAACACTCTCTCGATGCAGCGATTCGCGCGCCCGCGCAATCGTTCCACCAAGCACGCGCCCTGCGAGCGCGACTCCGGAGAGATACGCATCTTCAACCCGCGTTCCGCGGAGCCAGTCGCCTGCCATGCCGAGACCTTGCTGCGGATCGAACACACTCGTCGGGCCGCCCTCACGTGAGGCGAGCGCGAAGCGCCAACGATGTGCGAGGAGATGCGATGGCTGCGGAAGCTCAACTCTCGCGCTTCGACAGAGCTCAGCAAACGCTGCAAAGATTTCCGGCGCAACATCGGCTGGATTTCGCTCGAGTCGCTCTTCCGACCACTCTGGTCGCGCAAGAACAACCCATCGGTCGAGCCCGTTCGCGTCTCGCCCAGGCTTCGAGGAAACACGGGAAATCCACGCAAGCGCATCGCCACAGCCCGCCGCTCCCGAGAGCACCTCTGCATGATCGAACGGAAGTTCAATGCGTTGCGGAGACGCGAGCATCAAGGACCACGTCGCGCGCATCGCGATGCGAGACGCGATTGATGCCAACGCCTGCGATTGTGGCCCGAAGAGCGCAGCTGTTTGCGGTGCCGGCGCCGTCGAGAGCACGACATCAAACGGCCCAAGAAGACGTTCCGCACCATCCGTCTGCGATGTGCGCAGCAGCCAACCCGCGTCATCACGAGCGAGACCGACAACACGTGATGACGTTTCGAGCGGTATTCCTTCGGAGAGATATCCGCACAGTCCGCTCATCGAGGGCACGCCAACGTAGCGCGTCGGCGGCGTAATCCGTTGTGCGCCGTGGACACCGAACTCCGCGAATCGCGCCTCCCAAGCACGAACAACGCCTTCTTCGATCCAACCAGAAACCTTCTCGCGAAATCGCGCGTCGCGCGCCGTGAAGTACTGCGCGCCGTGATCGAACGCGCCGAACTCGCCACGGCGCGTACTCATGCGTCCACCGGCGCCACGCGACTTTTCAATCATCGTCACGTCAACTCCGTGATCTGCCAACGCCCTCGCGCACGCGGAACCCGCGATCCCTGCACCGATGATCGCGACTTTGATTCCTCGCGTCCGCCGACCCACAATCTGTGCGAAGCCGTCGACATCGAGCCGCGCCGCATGTTCTTCGAGTGTCCGCGGTCGAACTGCACCGAGCACCGGAATCTCAGGCTGAAACGCGCGATCGAAGAGACCAAGACACCAGAGAAGCCCGGCGTAACTTGCAGGATCAGCGCCATCGAGCGCAGTACGGTTGTTCAAGTGGAGCAACGTTGCAACCGCCGCTTCCGGCGACGCCGTCCATGCGGGAATCGCTTTCCCCCACGTCATTCGCACGTTGTTGTGCAACTCGCCATGCACCAAGAGCGACCGCTGCGCGAGATCCCAAAGTTGATTTCCTGTTGCACCGCGCATCAATCGATCGCGCGACAACACGCCTCGCGCATCGCGACGTCGCTTCTCCAGCGTACGTTGCGCCCAAAGCGGCAGGCCTTCAAACGACGCATGGGCGGGCTCGTGACGGCACCAGTGGTACGAAAGTTCTCGCCAAATCAGCAACTCATCAAGGAACTTCTCCGCGCCCTCGCCTCCCGCGGCGATTGCCTCTCGCGCGACACGCATCGGCGAAATCATGCCAAAGTGGAGGTACGGTGAAAGTCGCGACGTGGCGCATATCGCCGCGTCATTTCGGTCGCGCGCATAGTGATCGAGCCGAGCGTTTCGAAACGCATTCCAACGTTCAATTGCCGCACGCGAGCCGCCCGGCGTGTCGACGACGGGGCCGATCGAGTGGTCGATTTCAAGTGCAGCGACGGTGGCGCTGATATCGATTTTCGTCCAATCCACTTCGACCAACGAGTGATCCGCCATTGGCCACGCGCGCTGCGACCAATCGAATGCGGGCCACGAACGCGAGATGCGTTGCGAACGCTCGCTCGACGTCGCGTCACGGTATGCAAATGCGCGGTCGTACACGCCTTCGACTGCGTTCATCGGGACTACGCACGCAGTGTCGACCGCAAGCACTGGACGCGCGGTACGTCGCGCGATGGACGCAATCCAGTCGGGATAGGGCTGCGCGGGAAAATCATCCGTCACGATGACTGCCGCGCGAGACGCGAGACGGTCCATCGCGACATCGGGTCGCGCGCTTGCTTCCAGTGATGCAGCGAGTGGGACGCCAAGTTCTGCAAGATCTGCCGCGAAGTCCTGAACACCTTCGAGGAAGAACCACACATGCCGATCGGTGAGGTGTGGATGCGATCCCGAGACTGCAACAAACACGAGGAGCGGCAAGTCAAGCTTGACAGCGAGATGCGCCGCGATCTCAAGTGCTGGGTTCTCGTCGACGCGAAGCGCGTGGTGTGACCAATAGAGAACGTGCGCACCGCCGACCGAAGCCGATTGGCCCGAAACAACCGAGACGCGCTCGCGAAGGTGCGTCGGGAGCGCATCGAGGAAGTTCGTGGCGTCGGTCACGCGACGCTCCGCATCGCACGAGACCGCACTTCACGTGGCTGAATCGAGCGAGTCCCGCCTCGTCCAGACTCGTGGCTCGTCGCCGCGTCCGGGGTACGAAATTGGGGCCTGCAGTTCCGAGTCATGGCTGCGGCATTCGCCCCATCAGGCCTTGGGATTCGAACTTGAGATTGGAATTCAACCGCGCGACGGCCGAAATCGGGGTTACGCTGTTCCCTCTTGTCGAGAGTCACTCACGTCAGGACGCACCCCACGCGTATGCCCCCGTGTCTACGACAGTTCCTCCGCTCGACCGCGATCCTTGCCTTGGCCGCATGGACGCTGCTTTGTTGCTGCGAAAAGCGGCTACTGGCGGCGTGGATCGCTCCCGCGGCGGACGGCCTCATGACCGCCGACGACAGCTCTCAAGCCTTACCCGAATCAGGGCCCTGCGGTTGCTGTGCGACCGAGAACTCCGGGGCCTCTGCGGCGGGAACAGCGGAGTTTGCTTCACGAGCATCCGATGCGACCGACCTTCCACTCGAGGGCCACTCGCCCTGCGGTGGAGACGACCCCTGCGGTGGAGACGACCCCTGCGGTGGAGAGGGCGACTGTCAAGACAGCCCGTGCCACCACCCCCGTGGCTGCTGCACCGCATGCTGCGTCAAGTTCTGCGAGCCGCCTTCCCGAACACTGGTTTCCCTTGATGAAACCGAATCGGGCGCTCAGAAATCTCATCGCGCGCTCGACTTCAGCAACTTGTTTGCACGACTCTGCTGCGCGCTTGATCGCGCAGAGTTGTCCGCATCTCCTCCGCCAAGACCACCTGGTCTTGCATTGGAGTGCCCGCGAGGCCTTCCTTCCACGATTCTCGTGTCTGCGCGTTGGCGCGTGTGAAACAACCGCGGTCTTTGGCCGTGCGTTGCTTCATTCCTCTTTCACACGAGAGCTCCCATGAAATCTTTCGATCTTCGCGTCGCGCATTTCGCGCGATCGCTCGGCGTGCAGTTCACGCTGCTCAGCGCAATTGCAGCGACCTCCGCCTGCGCCCCGCAGCGCGATTCTTCACTGAGCATTCCATCGAGCAAAACCACGGCCGCTTCGGACGAACGCGTTCCGTTCCAGCCAACAACCATCGATGACGTTGTTCGCCGAGCGCTGCAGAACTCGCATCGCATTCAAGAGGCTGAAGCCCTCTTCGCGGCATCTCAAGCCGATCTTCGCGCGGATCTCGCTCCGCCAGATCCGATCCTTGCCCTTTCGCTCGGAATTCCCGTGGATGGCATGGGTGGCGACGCGTTCTCTGCATCGCTGATGTCGGGAATCAGTTGGATTTTCAATCGCGACGCGCTGCAAACCGAAGCAGAAGCGCGGACCGCAGAGAAGGCTCGCGCACTCGTCGCACTCTCGGCAGAGATCGCCGCCGAAGCGCGTCATCTTGCGCGCGTTGCCCTCTCGACGGCCGAGGCGAACGACGCAGCGAAGACACACGTCGCAGCCCTCGCCGCGATGCTCGAATCAGAGGAATCTGCTGCAAAGCTCGGCGAAGCACGCGCCGATGCGCCGGTCTACGCGCGAGCCACGCTCCGCGAAGCCGAACGCGCATACGAAGCGCGACGGCAATCCCTGACGCTCGCACACGCTCGGCTCGCTTCACTGCTCTCTCTCGAGGAATCCGCGCTCGATCTCTCGCTTCTCGCCGCCGCGATGCGCACCAACATCGTCGGCGTGCCGGATGTGCCCCGCGAGGACACGCCGCAACTCGAAGCGCCGTCGGTCATCGCTGCACGCGCACGCGTTGCGGAGGCGCAGCGCTCGCTTCAACGCACGATGAACCCATTTTCCATCGACGACGGTGTCGGTGCTGGTTTCTCGCGCGATCTCGAGGGACGCGAGTCGGTGAACTTGATGTTTGCGCTCGAATTGCCGCTCTTCCGCCAATCGCATGAAGTTGCCGGAGCACAAGCGCGAGTTGACGCGGCAGAAGCCGCGCTTGCAGAAGCAACGCGAGTCTCTCATCTTGAACGCCGCGAACGCGTCCGTGCACTCGAGAGTGCCTTGACGCAACTCAAGCTTGCCCGTGACGCGACGCGCGCCTCGAACATCGCGATCACTTCCATGCGCGCCGCATACGCCGCCGGCGAAGTATCTGGAATATCCCTGCAGAAAGCACTGGCCGAGCACGCAGTTCGTATGCAAGCGACCGCCGACGCGGCCGTCCACGAGAGTGAGGCGCGTGCAGCCTACGAGCGCGCGCTTCTCATCGAAATCGCGACGACGAAATCAAACTCGCACGACCTTGTCGCACACGGCCTCGTCGCACACGGCCTTGTTGCAGGGAACCTCGTCGCACAATCGACTCAAGCACGCGAGAGCGCAACGGGAGACGCACCATGACACGCGAAAGCAACACCTCACGCGCACCCAGCATGCCGCTCGGCCGGATCTTCGCGCGTTACGTCGTCCCGATCGCCATACTGGGCGGAGCGCCCACACTCCTGATCGTGACAAGTAACGACGCACTGCGCACAGTGCCGACCGTTCGTGTGATGCCCGTCGCCGTCGTTTCAACCACGCGTCAAGTGACTGAAAGCGCAGCATCCGACGGGCTTCTCGCAGCCGGATGGATCGAGCCTGCGCCCTACGCAACAGCGGTTCCGTCGCGTCGAAGCGGCGTCGTGTCGACGGTCCACGTCCTCGAAGGCGATGCCGTGCGCGCAGGCGATCTACTTGTTTCACTCGCGAGTGAAGACGAACGACTTGCGCTCCTCGATCGCGAAGCCGCTCTCCGCGCCACGGACGCAGAGGTGCAAATTGCAACGCTACAGCGTGATCGCGCGAAGTTGGATCTTGAGCGCGGCATCGAGTCTCGGAAGGCGCGCGCGGAATACGAAGCTCAGCTGGCACTCGCAGAGAGCGATGCTCGCGCACTGACCGAGGAAATCGCCGAAGCGACGGCATTCCGAGACGAAGCAGAAGACGAGCGTGCACGAAAGGAGAAACTCATCTCCACGGGCGGCGCATCGGTCGGCGAAGTCGCGAGGCTCACACAACGCGTTGCGGCGCTTGATGCGAAGCGCCGCGCACTCGAAGCTGCAATCTTGGCGCGCCGCGAGGCCGTGCGCGCTGCGCAAGAACTTCTCGCAATCGCTGTCGAAGAAGATACGCAACGTCCTCTCGCGCGACTCGCGCTTGCGGAACGCGAAGCACAAGTGATCGCGCGTTTGGAAGCGCGAACCGCTGCGGAATTGGCACGGGATGCCGCAGCACTCGCCGTTGAACGCAGCGAAATCCGCGCACCAAGTTCCGGCACTATCCTCGCGCGACGCGTCGCACCCGGCGCACACGTTGGTCCCGAGGTTGAAGCTCCCATCGCTCTCTACGATCCGATGCGCCTGCAACTTCGCTGCGATGTGCCTCTCAAGGATGCTGGCCGTCTCGCCGTAGGAAGCGCTGCAG
>JAIXVI010000136.1 GCA_027483065.1 Planctomycetaceae bacterium | reverse complement strand
GCGAGTCGGTCGACGCGAGGGCTGCGCTCGCGGATGGCGGGACCTCAGCGTTCGGACACCTGCATTCCACAGCGTCTTCTCCCGTTTCCGCGGTTGCGATTGCCTTGGAATGCATGACCTCCGTAGTACACTCCGCCCGCCTCAAGCACTGGAGAACTCATGACGATGTCGCGGACGCCGCAGACACTGCCCGATTTCCAACGACACTTTGCTGCAACCGAGCGAAGGCCGCTTGCCGGCTTCACCTTGGTCGAACTCTTGCTCACGATTTCGATCATCGTGATCATCGTGGCGCTTGTGCTTGTCGGCATGGGACAATTGCAGACCCGCGCACGCGCGCTCAACTGCCTCTCCAACCAGCGTCAGCTCGCGCTTGCGAATCAAACCTACGCGACCGACAACGCTGGTCGCCTCGTCAGTCCTCGCACCAACAGTTTCCCACCCGACTCAGGTATGCGCGGCGTGAGCAACTGTTGGGTCAACACTGCCGCTACTGGCGCGCTTGTCAGCGGCGCAGAAACGCAGAAGAGTCTCGAAGCAGGCGCGCTCTGGACGTACGTCGACCAGAATGCCGAGGCGTATGTTTCGCCGATGGATCCGACCGGTCGCGTGCGCAGTTACTCGTTCAGCGGTTTCGTGGGTGTAGGCGATCTCGACTACTACCACCGTGCGGATGAGTGGTACGACTTCCCCGATCCCGAGAGCCCCGACACACCGGAGCCTTATCGCAACACGCAGTACAAGACCGTGACGATGTCGCAGATTCCGCAGCCGTCGCGCACGCTCGCGACGATCACGGAAGAGGACGCGTTTGGCTACAACTTCCAAGGTTGGGTGATCGAAGTTCGCCCACCGACGGGCGCGGGCGGCCTCTGGATCGACACACCTGCTCTGTGGAATACTGGCCGCGTGAACATCGCGTACATGGATGGCTCGGTCGATGCGCCGAACATCATTTACGAGGAATTGGCGCTGCAAATGCAGCCAAATCCAGGCCAAGCGCCGCTCCACGAAGTGACGGAGACGGGCGTACGCCCCGCGTACCGCTTCATGACGACGATTCTCTTGCCCGGCATCATTCGGCCTGAGATTCAGTAACGCGGCGTTGCCTCCGACAATCAGTCAAACGAAAACCGCCCGCATGTCTGCGGGCGGTTTCTTTGCTGCGTGATGTGTCGCCTGTTCGAAATCATGCGCCACGACATGCGCCACGACATGCGCCACGGCATGCGTAGTCGCGCACTCGTCGCGCTTACTTCGCAAGTTCCGCGAGTTTCGCATCATCGAGCGACGTGATGTCGTTCCAGAGTTTCTTCTCGTTGTCGTCGAGATTCGCTGCGGCAACTGCTTCGCCCACGGCCTTCGAGGCTGCGCGCGACTTGCCGAAGAGTTCTTGATACTTCTGCTGATCGGCCGCGCCAGACGCCGCGTGATCCGCGAGCGCTTTCGCCGCCGCGCGCTGCGCGACGAGTGCCTTCACAAGCGGCTGGAACTTCTCGCTCTTCGCGGCATCGAGTGCAGCGGCAGGTGGCTCGTACGGCGGTGGCGGCGGTGGATAGCCACCCGTGGTGTTGTCACAAGCCGCGAGCCCGAGCGTTGAAACTGCGAGGCACACTGAGACGAGAAGTGCGGACGCACCCGTCCGCGACGGACCAAGTCGAAGATTGGACTGCCGAATCATGCCCGCAGGATAACGAAATGGCCGCAATCTCAAGCCTGCGACCGTGCTCACCTCACGCGCGCACCTCAAAAATCGCGAGGCGCCCACAATTTGATTGGTTTGCGCGCGCCGATCGGTTTGAATCTAGGTCCCAACATGATCCGAAGCGTGGCCGCAGTCACGGTCCCAAAACGATCCCCAACCTGATCGAGAAATCCATGCGAACCACCCACCTTCTCTCGGCCACCGTCTCGCTTGCTGTCCTCTTCGGCGCAGTCTCGAGCGCGTTCGCGACCAAGCACACCATCACACAGTCCGGGCTCGCGTTTAGCCCTTCCACACTCACCGTTGCACCTGGTGACACCGTGCGCTTCGTGCGTACGGGCGGTAGCCACACCGTCACCAGTGGCGCGAATTGCACCGCGAGCGGGCTCTTCAACGCGCCTTTGAACGCCACCAGCACGAGCTTCACGTGGACGGTTCCGTCATCAGTCGCTGGTACGACCGTTTCCTACTACTGCATTCCGCACTGCGGAGGCGGCATGCGAGGCACGATCACCGTGGTCGCTCCGCCGCCATCGCCCGACATCGACGGCGACGGCGCAGTGAATGCCGCTGATCTGGCGGCGGTCCTTGGCAACTGGGGTGGCGCCGGCGCGACGGACCTTGATCAAGATGGATCAACGGGCGCATCCGATCTTGCGGTTCTGCTCGCGGCATGGACCGGTTGATACGAACATTCGAACCGCACCGCAGTGGAGTCGCTGAGCATTGGTGTCGCTCGATCGCGCTGACAAGTTTGCTCTGCGTGTTGGGTTGCTCCGCAGACTTCCGAACAACATCTGTTTCGCCAACAACGAACACCGATTCCTCGGTACCTGCAGCCGTTGTTTCAGGCGCGACTGAGAGCGAAGTCTCCCAGCCCATCACGATCGCCTCTGCGGTGGATCCATCACCGCAGAGCCTCTTCGATGGCACCGCCGTTCGCGCGCTCGCGGGTCCGCAGGGGCGATTGGTCACGCTCGTTTTCGTTTCAACCGAGTGCCCCATCGCGAATGCCATGTTGCCTGATCTTGTTGAAATCGCGAAGCACGCTTCCGAGCGTGGAGTCGCGTTTCATCTTGTATATCCATCGACTTGGCAGACGCGCGAAGATCTCCTCGCGCATGCGCGTGAATTCGGTTTATCGACTGCGACGAATGCGCGGAACATGCTCCTCGCCGATCCGTCGCACACGCTCGTACATCTTGCTGGCGTCACGGTCGTTCCCGAAGCTGCGATCTTTCGATGCGATGGACGCGGCGGCGGCGAACTCGTCTACCGCGGCCGCGTGAACGACCTCTACGTCGGCATCGGTCGCAGACGACCGTCGATTTCGTCGCACGATCTCCGTGACGCGATCGACACATGCCTTGCGGGCCAACCACTCGCGCAACCCTTTCCAAAGGCAGTCGGATGCTTCATCGAATCTTCCCGCTGAAGTTCTCGTTCGCGCGTGTAAGAGCTGAGATTTGTAAAGCCATTCGTTTTTCAGTCGTGAGTTTTTCGGTCACGAGTTCCGCGGCGCCACCGCCGAACGAACTGCCTTCGCCAACTGCGGCAGACATCGCAAACATCGCAGACATCGCAGACATCTTTGTCGCTCGATGTCTCTCCTGCCACGACTCCGACGGCCCAGCGCCGATTCGATTCGACAATACCGCCGCGATCGTTCGGCATCGCGCACTCATGCGCGCGCTCGTCGATGATCGTTCCATGCCGCCCGCATCTGCGGAAAGTACGCTCGCGTTGATCGATTCCGCACACACTGGACGTGGCGCACTCTCCGAAGACGAGCGCAGGACGCTTCTCAACGCGCTGCATTCTGAAGCGTCAGTCAACGCAGCATTCCCTGAAATCGCGTCGGCATCCGCGACGCCGAAAGTCGCCTCGCCGTCCGCGGGTCGCGTGATCGCGCGAGGAACGTGGAGTGTTCCTGCGCGCGGCGGTATGGGCATTCGCTCGTTCTACGCGCCGCTCGATCACCAGGCGCCGATCCGTCTTCGCGGCTGGCGCATGATTCCGCCTGAAAATCCTGCGCGCTCGCCCATTCGTTACGTTTCGTTGGCTGCGGATCCCGCACGTGCGTCGCGCATCCTCGATGAGAACGGAACAGGCGCAGAAGCGATGGGCGACGTTGGCCAAGTCCCAAGCGGCTCTCTCGGTGCACTCTCGCGAACGGCACCGGAGTTCATGCTTCCTGCAGGATTTGCCTTCGAATTGCCTGCGGGCGACCTCGTGATCGAAACCACCGTCGAACCAATCGGTCGCGAAGTCGCCATACAGCCCGCGGTCGAAATGCTCACCGCGCAGCCGAGCGATACGAGAACGGTTGAAGCACTCGCGGCGCGCGTTGTGCCGCTTTCCGTCGCGGCAGGCGAACGCGTTGATCGGGTCGTGCACATCGAGATCACGCGAGAGTTTGATCTCGTGGGCGTCGTTGCGAAGGGCGGAGTCTTTCTTCGCGGGTTTGCGGTCGATGTCGTTGCCGCTGACGGCTGCCGAACACCAATCGCGCGAGACCGCGATTTCCGTATGAATCTCACAGCACCGCTCGTCTTTCGCAATCCGCCGGAGCTTTCGAAAGGCAGCATCATTGAGGTTCGCTTCGACCTCGACAACACGCGAGAGAATCCGCTTCAGCCCTTCGATCCACCGCGCCCACTCGCCGCTGGACTGCCGCCAGAAGGCGAAGATGCTGCGATCGTGCTGCTCGTCGCGCCGCGCGATACTCAACGATTGCAACAGTGACTTCGCACAAACGCTGAACCTTGCGGTCGTCGGCTGCATCCTCACGTCGGCGAAAGCCCGTGCGTTGACGCTCGAGAATTCTGGTGATTTGAGGGCGCTCGTGATCAGGAAGTTCGTGATCAGGAAGTTCGTGATCAAGAAGCTTGTCATCAAAACTTCTGTGATCACAACTTCTATGTTCAGGGTGCATCTTCACGCGCGACGTGACCTGCCTGATCAACGGCTTCGTTCACTCGCGTAAGCGGCTTCCCTGTCTTCACGTCGCGCGGGATCTCACGAAGGTACTTCGGCACAAGTTCGTCGAGCGAGGTCGGCATTCGCCCTTCCGCGCGACGGAAGCGTTCTGCGGCGAGTGCGATGCGCGCGGCCTCGCGGTCGGGTGC
>JAIXVI010000317.1 GCA_027483065.1 Planctomycetaceae bacterium | reverse complement strand
TGTCGGCTGAAGTGTCGGCTGAAGTGTCGACTGCCTGCTCGACCTCAACCCCTACCTCGACCCCTACCTCGACCCCTGCCTCGACACTCCCCGCGCTCCACCGTCGAGCGCGCCGTGAAGTGAGGCGCGCCTCCACCGCGGGATTCACCGTCGTCGAACTCTTGGTGGTCATCGGGATCGTTGCGATCCTCACCGGGCTCCTGATGCCAGTTCTTTCGCATGCCCGCGCAGCATCCGGCCGACTGCGCTGCATGAGCAATCTCCGCCAGATCGGCTGCGGGCTCGTCGAATACACCGAGCGATTCAACGATTGCCTGCCGCGCTTCAACGCGACCGCCAATCAGCAAACCGCAGAGTGGGGCGAGGCGATGGCTCTTACGACGCGATTCGGTTCGCGCTTCGACGGACTCGGCTTGTTGCTCGCGACGCTCGATATCACAGATCCGCGCCTCTTCTACTGCCCTTGCCACCACGGCGATCATTCGTACGAGCAGTACGCGCCTCGCCTCGAGAGCCGCGATATCGCCGCCTCAGGAACTGGTCCGATCTACGGCAATTACCACTATCGAACCCACATGGATCCGGCGGCGACCTCGCCGATCGGAACTCCCCTGAAAGGCCGCAATCTTTCGACGACGGTCTTGGTCGTGGATGGGATGCGAACGCGCCGTGACTTCAATCACGTCACCGGAACGAATCGACTGAAGGGCGACGGAAGCGTTGATTGGCACCTTGACCACGGAAACGCGATTTACAAGTCGCTGCCGTTTGAGTCGGTGAGTTCGTTCATGGGCAACACCATCTTCCAAGATGCGTGGCGCTGGATCGACGCGCGACCTCCCTCTGAGGATGACGGCGGTTCGGGCGGTTCGCAAGACGATTAATCGCGCGGCGACGGCCTGAGCGCATACGGGACTTCATGCAGGACCGAACGATGGCCTTGCGCGGCAGTTCGCACGTATCCCACTTCAGTCGCGCGCCAAATCCACCACTTGGACGCGATGTCGTCCGAAGCCAAAGTCGACAATCTCTGACCGCAGAGGTCGCCACGGCGCACGAACGAACGTTAAATCAATCGAGAGCCACGCCCAATCGCGCGGAAAGCTCGCGCCCCAACCCGTCCCGGCCGCCGCGAACGCTTCTCGCGCATTGGGAACGATCAGATCAAGCGACGCGCTTCCGCGGGGAATGTTGAAGTCTCCGCACATGATGTCGGGCTCGCCGAGTTTTGCCTCGTCGCGCACCTTCATGACATCTGCGCGCAGTGAGCGAACGAGCACATAGCGCGGGAGCGTTGTTCGACTTGGCAGATCAATCGGTTCTACGACGAGTTCGCCCAGTCGTGTTTCGAATCGAAACCGTGAAACGTAGCGATCACGCGATGCGACGAGTGCGCGCGCTTCCGCCATGGGGACACGCGAAAACGCGATGAACTTGCCCGCGCTTTCGACGCGATATCCCTGCGGCACAAACACGCGGTGACATTCCTGCGCGAGCCCGGGGCTTGTGTCGGTGAAAATGATGATGTCGGGGTTGAGCGCTTGCAGTTGTGCCGCGGCTTCGGGAGCGAAGTCCGCGTGCAATTGACTCGCATTCCAATGAATGACGCGCAAGGCATCTGCCGGGCGGCCGCGCGGAAGCCCCCACACCCGGCCGAAGCTCACGAGCACGAGTACTGCGGCGATCGCCGACCAAACGCCCGCGCGACGCGTCTCGGCCTTGTCGCGCGCAATCCACGCAGCGCACGCAAGGACTGCAGCGATCCAAAGAAATGCCCCCGACGCAAGCATGAAACGCGGCACCCACCAAAGCCACTGAAGCGCAGCGACACTGTCGGTGAGGAAATCAGAGACGAGCAAGCACAAAATCGCCACAACTGCCGGGATTTTCGCGCATCGAAGGAACGTCCACGGCTCGTTGGTGAAATCGTCTCGCAGCCTCCGCCAGAGCCGAGACGCGTCGAGTTTTCGCGTTGAGGAACTCTGATCATCCATGTCAAGTGTCCGCACGAGCGTGTCGCCCGAAGCCCTCCGCGCGATCACGCGCGGCGAGTTCGGCAGCGATCACTGGCCCCAAACCACGCGCGGCACAAATCACCGCGTCGTTGCGACCGAGTCGGCGACCGAGTGAACAATCGATGTCGCTGCCGTCGGTGTCGCCAACCCAAGCACCAGCTTCGCGCGCAAGGAGCACTGCTCCCGCGTGATCCCAGATGTACTTGCCGGGGCCACCACCGCGACGGCTGTACGCCACATCAGCGAGCCCTGCGATGACGTGGCCGTACTTTGCTTGACTGTCGGAGTGGACAAGTTCGCACGCGTGGCCCGTCGCGAGCCCGACCTCGGTGCGCGCGCGAACCTGGCTCGGTGTCGCGCGCGCGGGGGCAACCACTCGGACGGGTTCATGCGGTGCAAGCGCGGCCTGCGACACCTCGGCGCGGGTGGACTCGCCACCCACGAGCGGATGCCACCACGCTCCCTTGCCTTTGGCGGCGCTGAGCAGCATGCCACCGAGCACGGTCGGATAGCCGTTGGAGGCGAAGATCACCTCTCCACGGCGCAGTAGCGCCAAGCACGGGCACCAGTGGTCACCATCGATAAATCCCTGCGTGCCATCGATCGGGTCGAGGACCCACGCAAACTCAACGCCGCGCGTCGATCCATCGAGACCGCCCGAGGTCAGCGCGCGCTCGATCCCCGCCTCGCCTCCCTCGTATCCCCAGGATGCCAGAAGTCGACGGCAATGGGCCTCCGCGGCGGGCTTACCCCCGATTGACGCGAGATCCTCCTCCGCGATCGTCGGGACCGGACCGAAGTCCATCTCAAGCCTGCTGAGGATCAGCACCTGCAGCGCCACATCGACGGCTGTCACCACCGAACCGTCGGCCTTTCGGACGATCGCCTCGGGCGGCAACTCCCGCCGCGCCGCGATGGCGAGGTTCGTGGCGTCCTGCACCGCGTCGCAGGCGAGGTCGAGGTCATCGAGATCGATCTTGGAGGACCCCATGGGCATCCGCGCAGAGTAACACTCCCGCGGCGAGCAGCCTCGGTGCCAACTTGGCAGCCGAATCGGACTGCCAAACCGACCTGTCACCCGAATTCGCCTTCACCCCGACATTTCGGCTGGCACGACCCTTGCAAACGGGCGGCCCCTGCTCGCGACGGCCGCGAAGACGCCGCCCAAACCGAGCGCGGGAAATAGACAGCAATTTGAGCGAGTCGCCCTCGGCAACCCCGTGGGCGGGAAGGAACCCATTTATGTCCAACGGAACCAGCAAGATCATCGGCATCGACCTCGGCACCACCAACTCGTGCGTCGCCATCATGGAAGGCGGTCAGCCGAAGGTACTCATCAACGCGCAAGGCAATCGCACGACTCCGTCGGTCGTCGCCTTCACCGAAAAGGGCGAGCGCCTTGTCGGCCAGCCCGCGAAGCACCAACAAGTCACCAACCCGAAGAACACGATCTACTCGATCAAGCGCTTCATGGGCCGTCGCACCGACGAGGTCGCGAAGGAACAGAAGATGGTGCCGTACGAAGTGCTCGGCTCGGGTGCGGACCTCGTGAAGGTCAATGTGCGCGGCAAGCAGTACACGCCGCCAGAAATCTCCGCGGTCGTGCTGCAAGAGCTCAAGAAGGTTGCGGAAGATTATCTCGGCGAGAAGGTCGAGCGCGCGGTCATCACCGTCCCCGCGTACTTCAACGACGCGCAGCGCCAAGCGACGAAGGACGCCGGCGAAATCGCAGGCCTCAAGGTGGAGCGCATCATCAACGAGCCGACCGCGGCCGCACTCGCGTACGGCCTCGAAAAGAAGAAGAATGCGCGTATCGCGGTCTTTGACCTCGGCGGCGGTACGTTCGACGTGTCGATCCTCGACGTCGGTGACGGCGTCTTCGAAGTGCTCTCGACGAACGGCGACGGCCACCTCGGCGGCGATGACTTCGACGATCGGCTCATCACGTTCCTCGCCGATGAATTCCGCAAGCGTGAAGGCATCGACATCACGAAGGACGCGATGGCGTTGCAGCGCCTGAAGGAAGCCGCGGAAAAGGCGAAGATCGAACTCTCCACGCAAATGGAGACCACGGTCAATCTGCCGTTCATCACGGCCGATCAGAACGGCCCGAAGCACCTCCAAGTGACGGTCACGCGTGCGAAGTTTGAAGACATGTGCGCGGATCTCTTCACGCGCCTTCGCGGCCCCTGCGAGCAAGCGCTCAAGGACGCGAAGCTCAGCGCAAGCGAAGTGCAGGAAGTCGTGATGGTCGGTGGCTCGATCCGCATCCCGAAGGTCCAGCAAATCGCGAAGGAGATCTTCAAGACGGAATCGCTCGATCGCTCGATCAACCCCGACGAAGTCGTCGCGATTGGCGCCGCGATCCAAGGTGGCGTACTCGCTGGCGACGTGAAGGACGTGCTCCTCCTCGACGTCACCCCGCTTTCGCTCGGCGTCGAAACGCTCGGCAGCGTGATGACGACGCTCATTCCGCGCAACACGACGATTCCTACGTCGAAGAAGGAAACCTTCTCGACCGCGTCTGACAATCAGAACTCGGTGACGATCCACGTGCTGCAAGGCGAGCGCCCGATGGCGAACGACAACCGCAGCCTCGGAAAGTTCGACTTGACGGGTATTCCGCCTGCGCAGCGCGGTACGCCGCAAATCGAGGTTGAATTCGCGATCGACGCGAACGGCATCCTCAACGTTTCGGCGACCGACAAGGCGACAAACAAGAAGCAAGAGATCAAGATCACTGGCTCCTCCGGCTTGTCGAAGGACGACATCGAGAAGATGAAGCGCGAAGCCGAAGAAAACGCGTCTGCCGACAAGCAACGCCGCGAACTCATCGACCTCCGCAATCAGGCCGAGCAAGTCGTCTACGGCACGAAGAAGGCGATGACGGATCTTGGCGACAAGGTGCCGGCCGCGACGCGCAGCTCGATCGAGAGTGCGATTTCGAACGTCGAAGAGCGCGTCAAGGGCGATGACCCAGCCGCGATCCAGAAGGCACTCGACGCGCTCAACACCGCAGCGCAGGAACTCGGCAAGATTTCCTACGAGTCGGCGAAGGCGGACGCACCTGCGGGTGGCGCCGCTGGCGGTGCCGACGCTGGCGCGAAGAAGGACGACGTCATCGATGCCGAGTATGAAGTGAAGGACGGCAACTGACCCTGAAAGTCGGTACATGACGAAACGCGTGTTTGATCAACGACCCGCGGCCCGCGACTCTCGCGGGCCGCGGCTTTTCCGGCAAACTCGCAGCCCTCTCGCGACTCTGTAGACTGCCGACCCCTGATGCCGCACACCACGCAACAACCCAAGCCCATGCAAACTGTGAAGGGCATTCCGGTTTCGCCAGGCATTGTCATTGGGCGGGTGTTTGTGCTCGGCGAGGCGGAAACACATGTTCCGCATCGCGACATCGAAGAACACGAAATCGACATTGAAGTCGGCCGCCTTGAGGGCGCGCTGCGCGATGCGACTGCCGACCTCGTGGTGCTGCGCGATCGCACCGAACAACAACTCGGTCGCGAAGCCGCGAAGATTTTCGGTTTCCACCTCGGGCTTCTCCAAGATCCGTCGCTCGTCGGGCCGATGCGCGAGCGCATTCGCAAGGATCGCATCAATGCCGAAGTCGCCGTCGCCGACGCGTTCCGGAAAGTCACAGAGCAATTCCGCGCCATCGGCAACGAGGTTTTCCGACAGAAGGCCAACGACGTGCTCGATCTCGATCGTCGCGTTCTTGGCAAACTGATGGGCGAAAATGAGTCTCGCCTTTCCGCGCTCGACGAACCCGTCATCATCGTCGCCCACGAACTCACGCCATCGCAGACGGCCGGCATGGATCGCCGCAAGATCCTCGGCATCGCAACCGATCTCGGCGGCCGAACGAGTCACACCTCGATCGTTGCGCGCGCGATCGAAATCCCTTGCGTTGTTGGTTGCCAACGCGTGATGGAGCGCGCGGATGACGGCGACACCGTCATCGTCGACGGCGACACAGGCGTCGTGATCGTGCGGCCAACCGAGCGCACGCTCGAGGAATATCGCGTTCAACAAGAACGCTTCTCTGCATATCGAAAAGTCTTGCGGGAGACCGCGCCACTTGAGGCGGTCACGAAAGATGGAACGCGCATTCAACTCCTCGGAAACATCGAGTTTCCGCACGAAGTCGAGAGCGTGCTCGCGAACGGCGGCGACGGCGTCGGCCTCTACCGCACCGAGTTTCTCTATCTCACGAACGATCACGAGCCGAGCGAAGAAGAGCAGTATCAAGCGTATCGACGCACGCTCGAACTCCTCGCTGGGCGACCTTGCACGATCCGCACGCTCGACCTCGGCGCCGACAAGTACACGCAACAGCGCGCACACGAACCCGAGCGAAACCCCTTCCTCGGCCTTCGTTCGATTCGCTACTGCCTGCAGAATCGCGAACTCTTCAAGACGCAACTCCGCGCGATCTTGCGCGCGAGTACTTCGGGGCCGGTCAAGATCATGTTCCCGCTGGTCTCGACCCTGATGGAGTTGCGACAAGCGAAGATGATCTTGAACGATGTTTGTGAAGAGCTCGACGAAGAGGGCATCCCCTTCGATCGCGCGATCCAAACCGGAATCATGATCGAGGTGCCGAGCGCCGCGCTGATGGCGCGCGCATTCGCCGACGAGTGCTCGTTCTTTTCGATCGGCACCAACGACCTCATCCAGTACACGCTGGCGGTCGACCGCGGCAACGAACGTGTGGCCAATCTTTACACAGGCGCGTCGCCGGCGGTCCTGTATCTCGTGAAACAGGTGGTTCGATCGGGTCGTCGCGCAGGCATCGACGTGTCGCTTTGCGGCGAGATCGCGGGCGAAGCGATCTACACGATGTTGCTGATCGGACTGGGAATGCGTACACTCTCGCTTGTCCCGAGTCAGATTCCGCTCATCAAGCGCGTGATCCGATCGGTCGACATCCCCCACTGCGAACAGTTGGCCCGCCGGGTTGGCTCGTTCGATTCCGAGCGGCAGGTGCTCAACACCCTCCGCGACGAACTCAGGAAAATCGATCCCGACTCGTTCGGCGGCTGGATGGCCGAGTGAACGAACGCCCCGCAAATGGGCGCGGAATCGAATGAACAAAAAAACTGAGGCCGTGAACAGTTCTGTCAAGTGTTCTGTGAAGTCTCGCGCAACTTAGGTTGGACCCGCCACAAGTGGCTCCTCGCGACACACACAGCACAACATAGAACGGGCAACTTCTTGGTTTAGGCGGTCGTTCCGCCTGCCAATCGGGATGAACGGTCGCGCATTTCGCTCCTCGCGCACGCTTCATAAGCGTGAAACAGCGTGAGACAGCCGGAATCCGCGCCCCCCGGACGGTCGGACGAAGGCTGAATTGGCGTATCGCCGCTTCGGTCTTCAACGGGAACTTTGCGTGCGCGCCGCGTACGCCCCTCGCGCCTCGCGCGAACGGCTTGCGGCGAGTCACGCGACGCAGGTGCTCGGGAGTCCAACTCTCGAGCAGCCGAGCGACGGAGAGCGCATGGCGGCCCTTCACGGGAGCCCATGACTCGCCTCCTCGGGTGGTTCGCGCGAAGTTTCGTGCGAATCCCTGTGCGCCAAGGCGCGGTCTGTGCGGAGTCGTTCCGCAGCCGCCTGCCTGAGGCTCGCTCCCGCCGACCTGCCACGCTCCACTCGGAGCGATCCCATCAGGAAGTAGCCGACTGTTCACGCCTCGCAATCTGGAGCAATCCAGAGAATCGGCGTTGGCGATGATTGATCAGAACGGTGCGAGCGAGTCAGAAAACAAGTTTGAAACAAACCATGCCGTGGGAAGCCGAATCGATGGCGACCCGCGATCGACGCACGCGTCGAATCCACGCGCGTCAGACACGGGCGATGCCACGGCAGCGAATCAGCGGCTAGACGGAAACGCCGATTCGAATGAAAATCCCGAGTTTGTGAACCCCGAGTTTGACGAGAACCCCGGCATGGGCTTCGGATTCACCGAGGCCGACGACCTCGCTGCCGAAATCGCCGCGGCGAACATTCTTTCCATTGAACGGCCGACCAACTTCGGCGCGACCGAAGGCGACGGGTCAGCCGAATTCGCCGCGACGGGTCGCGACTTCGACTCCGCTCGAGGTACCGACGACGCAGACGAGCGCGACGACGATCGCGACGAGACAGAAGCAGCTGCCGACGCTGACGAGGCCGCCGCCGCATACGCGCGCGCCTCGATGCGCGATTTCGATCGGCCTGCGGATGAAGAACCGACGGCCGAGGGCGATGACGAAACCATCGCACACCGTGGCGAGAAGCCAAAGCAACTCGTCGTCGTGAACGACATTCCCGGCGAAGAGACGCGCATCGCGATTCTCGAGCAAGGAAAACTCGCGCAGTTCTTCACCGAGCGCGCCGCGACCTCGACCAACGTCGGCTCGATCTACAAGGCGCGCGTCGTCAACGTCGAGCCCGCGATTCAAGCTGCATTCGTCGATTTCGGCGAGGGCGCGAACGGCTTCCTTCACATCTCCGACCTGCATCCGAAGTACTTCCCGAAGAAGCATGGCCGCGATGAAGATGGCGACGGCGATGAGAAGGTGCGCACCGAGAAAGTCGGCCGCAAGATTCCACGTCGCGCGCGTCCGATGATGCAAGAGGCACTCAAGCGCGGGCAAGAGATCACCGTGCAGGTGCTCAAGGAAGGCATCGGCTCGAAGGGCCCAACCGTTACGAGCTACTTGTCGATTCCAGGTCGCTTGCTCGTGATGATGCCCGACATGGATAACGTCGGCGTTTCGCGCAAAGTCGACGACGAGGAAGGCCGCCGAAAGATGCGGAAGATCCTCGATTCGCTCGATCTTCCGAAGGGCTTCGGCTTCATCCTGCGAACCGCGGGTTTCGACGCGACGCGCACGGAACTCGCGCGCGACGCGCAGTACCTCACGCGGCTTTGGCAAGTGATGGAGAAGCGCATGAACGCGGTTGGCGCGCCATGCCAGTTGTACGCTGAGGGCGACATTCTCCTG
Organism: Planctomycetaceae bacterium; assembly: GCA_027483065.1. Taxonomy (GTDB): domain Bacteria; phylum Planctomycetota; class Phycisphaerae; order Phycisphaerales; family SM1A02; genus QWPT01. Next base: position 17,048 of record JAIXVI010000317.1, on the reverse strand, counting down.
CGCACGATTCGCGATTCGATCGACTCCTCGGTCGATGGCATCGTGGTCGACAGCGAGAGCGCGTTCAGCCGCGCACGCGCATTCCTCGAGGTCGTCGCGCCGAAGGCTGCAGCAAAGGTTCACTTCTACGATCGTCGCCGACCGATCTTCCACGCGTTCGATGTCGAACGACAGGTCGATTTGATTCATGCGCGCGAAGTGCCGCTTCCTTCGGGTGGCGCGCTGGTGTTCGATCAAGCTGAAGCGCTCGTCGCGATCGACGTCAACTCGGGTCGCTCGCGCAGCGCGCGCGACAGCGAGACCAACGCGTATCAAACGAATCAAGAGGCAGTCGATGAAATCGCGCGGCAACTGCGACTGCGCGATCTCGGCGGCGTCGTGATTTGCGACCTCATCGATATGCGCGCGTCGAAGCATCGGCGCGAAATCGAAGAGCGCTTCAAGAAGCACCTCTCGCGCGATCGCGCGAAGACCACGGTCAGCGAAATCAGCGAGTTTGGCATTCTCGAGTTGACGCGCCAGCGCATGCGGCCAAGCCTGCGCAAGACGCACTACATGGATTGCCCGCACTGCGCGGGTCACGGCGAGATTCGCATGCCCGAGAGTGTTGCCAGCGACGCACTGCGCCGCATGCAACTCGTCTTCGACATGGAGCGCGTTGCGCGGCTCGAACTCGTTTGCTCCGCGAAGGTGGCTGCAGTCCTTCTTTCGCGCAAGCGTCGCGCGATGGTCGAACTCGAGGATCTCTTCTCGAAGAAGATTGACGTGCGTATCAGCGAAGCCATCGCAGTCGATCGCGTGGACATCTACGCCTACGACGATCGCGGCGCCGATGTTGATCTCGACAAGCCGCAGAAGTTCCAGATGCCGGCGCTCGCGAGTTTTCCAACGGAAATCGAAGAGGACGACGAGGACTCCGAAAGCGGCAGCGGAAGCGCGGACAGTCGTTCGAGCGAGGAACGTCAAGGCGGCGGCCGCCGTCGTCGTCGTCGCCGTCGGAAGCCCGCAGCCGCAGACGCGACGTCGATCATTCTTTCAGGCGGCTTCGATGATCTTCCAGAGATCGACGAAGAGGAGCCAAGTTTCGCTTCCGCGCTCGAACGGCAAGAGGCCGCGAAGCGCGAGGCAGAACGCGCCGCGCGCGAAGCCGCTGCCGAAGGCGACGACGATGATGCCGACGGCGAAGAGTCAGCCTCGGGTGACGATGCGCGCCGCGACGGTACCGATCGCAGTGCAGAGCAAGGCGAAGGCGGCGGTCGTCGTCGTCGTCGCCGTCGTCGTCGCGGCCGTGGTGGACGAGACGGGAAGCTCGATCGGGATGGTTCCGAAGATGCGCAGCAGGCTGAGGGTGATTCGCCGAGCGAAGTTGCCGCGCCCGCGAAGTCAAGTCCGGCGAGATCAGTGCCCACGAAGCCCGTCGCGCCGCCACCCCCGCCACGCGAACCAAGCGACCCCATTCGCGTGCACGCCATCGCGAAGGAAATCGAACTCACGAGTAAGGAAATCCTTGCGAAGTGCGCGGAGTTGGACATCGAGGTCAAGGGCCACCAGTCGATGCTGACTGGCGAGCAGGGCGATGCGATCCGCAAGGCATATGGCAAGCCGCCATTCGATGTTGTGGAGGTTGCCGAGCCCACACCAGACGTTGAGATGGAGTCGACGACCGAGGGCTCGGACGGCGAATCCAGCGAGGGCGGCGGTCAACGAAAGCGTCGCCGACGTCGTCGCGGCCGCGGTCGCGGCGGACGTGATGCCGATGCTCGTGCGTCGAACGCTGATGGCGACGGCGCTCGAGCGACGAGTGGCTCTGAGGACTCCGAAGACTCGGATGACTCGAGCGGTACTGGATCTGATGAGGATTCGGATGATGATCGCTCGGACGACTCGAACGACGACGCGTCAAGCGATTCGCCTGACGAGCCCCCAGAGAGCAACTCGGGTGATGATCGCGATGAAGGCGGAGGCCGCCGTCGCCGTCGACGTCGCCGCGGCGGACGAGGTCGCAACAAGAATCGAGACGAGAATGGCCGTGCGCCATCTTCTTCCGGTGCTTCGTCCTCAGTGGGTGGCGAACAACGCGACAGTCGCGGTGCCAATCGTGAGCAAGGCGGCGATCGAGGTCGTGATCAAGGCGGCGATCGAGGCGGCGATCGAGGTCGCAACCAAAATCGCAACCAAGGTCGCGATCAAAACCGTGGCGGCGATCGCGGGGGGAACCGCGGTGGTCAGCGCGGCGACAACCGCAACGAAAGTCGCGGCAACAACCGCGACCGCAACCGCAGCGACACACCATCGTCATCCCAAACCTCCGCTGCAGCCTCATCCCCCGCTTCAGCCGCTCCTTCAGGTAACGAGTCGCGACCATCAGACGCGAAGCCCGTTCCACCGAAGCCGCGCTCGCTCTACGGCGGCCGCGTGCGCAAACTCTCGCCGGGCGAGCGTCCGTCGGGCGGCGGTGACGAGTGAGTTCAAGCGATCGGCTACTTCAACACCCCCACGCATCGCACATGCCTCGGCGACTCTTCATCCTCGGCGCGACTGGCTCCATCGGCACAAGCGCACTTGATGTCGTGCGAGACTTCGCACGACAGCGGGATCACCGTGATTTGCACGGTGATTCGCACGGTGATTCGCACGACTCGCGCGATTTCGCCGCCAAAAGGTTGCCTCCGCAGTTTGAAGTCGTTGGCCTTGCCGCGGCGAAGAACGGCGCGCTCCTCCTCGAAGCCGCGCGTGAATTCGGTGTTCGCGCCATTGCGATCGCCGATCCAAGCGTGGAAGTGGTGGTGCCTGCGAACGTGGAGCTTCTTCGCGGTGCGCGCGCGGCGTGCGAACTCCTCGAGCGGCACGCGCAACCAGGCGATCTCGTGCTCGCGTCCATGGTCGGTGCAGCCGGCATTGAACCCGTGCTCACCGCGATTGCCCGCGGGTGCGACATTGCGCTTGCGAACAAAGAGGCTCTCGTCGCAGCGGGCGCGATCGTCATGCCTGCCGCGCAACGAGCGGGCGTGCGCATCATCCCCGTCGACAGCGAGCACAACGCGCTCTTTCAGTGTTTGAAGTCCTCCACTTCGATGGATGAAGTGCGGCGCGTCGTACTCACCGCGAGCGGTGGACCGTTCCGACGTCGTTCGCGCGCCGAGATGGCGAAGGTGACGATCGACGACGCACTCGCGCATCCGACGTGGCGCATGGGACCGAAGGTGACCGTCGATAGCGCGTCGCTGATGAACAAGGCGCTCGAGTTGATTGAGGCGCACTGGCTTTTCGGCCTCGAAAGTGGGCGCATCGACGCGATCGTGCATCCGCAGTCGATCGTCCACGGCTTCGTCGAGTACCTCGATGGATCCGTGCTCGCGCAACTTTCGCCACCCGACATGCGCACGCCGATCCAACAAGCGCTGTGCGACCCCGAGCGATTCGACGGCCCGTCACGCAAACTCGACTTCACTTCGCTGCGCTCGCTCGAATTTGAACCGGTCGATACCGAGCGATTCCCCGCGATTCTGCTCGCCCATCGGGTGATCGAAGCGGGCGGTGATGCAGGCGCGACCTTCAACGCTGCGAACGAAATCGCGGTCGAAGCGTTTCTTGCCCGCCGCATTCCGTTCCTCGCGATTCCCGAGATCGTGCGCGAGACGCTCGACGCCGAGCCCGTTCGTCCAATCGCGTCGCTTGAAGATGTCCTCGCCGCCGACCGTCGCGCGCGGATTCGCGCCACGGAAGCGGTTGCACGCTGTGAAGAACTCGCTTCGAACACGGTGCGCGGCCAAACCGCCACGATCGCGAAGGCGTAGTATGCGCGCGTGAGCTCCTTCACAGGTTTTCTCCTCGTTCTTCTTGGCTTCGGCTTCCTGATCTTCATCCACGAACTCGGGCATTTTCTCGCCGCGAAGTGGGCGGGTATTCGAGCCGATGGATTTGCGATTGGCATGGGCCCGTGCGTTGCGAGTTACCGCCGCGGCGTTGGGTTCTGTCTCGGCTCCGCCGACGCGCGCGTGGTGCGCAAGCACGGGCGTCGACCGATTGAGATGAGCGACGCCGAGCGCGAATCCTTCGGCCTTGGTGAAACCGAGTACTCGTTTCGCGCGCTTCCGCTCGGCGGCTATGTTCGGATGCTCGGCCAAGAAGACGGGAACCCAGGTGCCACGAGCGAAGATTCGCGCAGTTTCGGGAAGGCGCCTATTTTCCGCCGCGGCGTGGTGATTCTTGCGGGTATCACCGCGAATCTCGCACTTGCGATTGTGCTCTTCCTCGTTGCGTTTCTTGTTGGTGTGCGCTTCCCCGCTCCCGCGGTTGGCTTCGTACAACCTGACAGCAGTGCGGCGCGCGCGGATCCGATTCCTGCCCCCGGCACGTCGGTGAAGGTCGGTCTTCAGCCAGGCGATCGCATTGTTTCGATTGATGGCGACCCTGTCGCGACGTTCATCGATGTGCGCGTTGCCGCTGCGATGGCAAAGCCTGACGAGCCTCTCAATCTCGTGATCGAGCGCGGTAACCAACTGATTGCCTTCGTCGCAACACCGGAGAAAGATCCATCGACAGGCTTACTCTCGCTCGGTGTCACGCCGTCACGAAGCCTCACACTCACCGATGTTGCTGCATCGCGCGACGTGGTTGTGCGTGCGCTCGCGCGAGTCAGCCCCAAACTCGCGGAAGCCGGCGTTGGCCCAGGCGCGACACTTGTCGCGATCGATGGCGAACCTGTTACAAACTTCGCGAACGCCGTCGAAGTGACGCGTGCGAAGTTGGCATCACACGATGCCGCCGCGCTCGCACTTGAGTTTGAAGTGCCGACTCCACAAGGTTCGAGCGAGTCGCAGGCAGCCGCGTTGAGCACCCGCAATCGCGTGACGGTCCTCATCACGCCCGAGCCGAACCTCGATTTCATCGCGTCCGAAGCGCGGCCGAAGCAAGAAAACGGCGAAGCGCCGAGTACAGATTTCGTCCCAGCAGTCGACGCGGGCATTGCCGGATTCGTGCCACTCGCGCGTATCGACGGTGTGGTTCCTGACAGTCTGAACGCAGCCGCGCTGCGCGAAGGCGATGTCTTCCTGCGCGTTGGTTCGACCTACGGCCCGCGCACGTCAGAACTCATGCGCACGTTCCGCGCGGCACCGAACGCGACGCTTCCCGCGCTTCTTTGGCGCGACGGTGCTGAAGTCGCGGTCGATGTTCGCACCGACGCGAAGGGTCGTGTCGGCATCTATCTTGGCCCCGCGGTGGACCTCCCGCTTCTCGCGCGCGCCATTCCCGCGCGCTTTGACGCCGATGGCAACGCGACAGACACCGCAGCGAAGTCAGTGCAGTCCATGCCGCTTGCGACGGTGCTCTCGATCGATGGCGCGCCAGTCGCGAACTTCGCCGAGCTTCGTAGGAAAATCGGCGCGATCGCGCACGCTGCCAAGGAAGGCGAGTCACGCGAGATTGTGCTTGCGTTCCGTGATCCCTCGCCGGAAGCGACGCCGAATACTGTGCGCACCACGCTGACCGCCGAGGATCTCGCCGGCATTCGAAGCCTCGGTGCAGAATTCCCTATTCCCGAAGTGCTTTTCGATCCGGAATGGACCGTGCTCACCGCGAATGGCGACCCGCTCAAGGCGATCGCGATGGGTTTCCGTCAAACCGTCACGATGGTCGAACAAGTTTTCCTCACGATTGATCGCGTGAGCCGCGGTTCTGTTGGCGTCGATCAACTTCAAGGCCCCGTCGGCATTCTGCACACCGGCACTCAGGTCGCGAGCGAGGGCTTCATGTTCATGCTCTTCTTCCTCGCGTTGATCAGCGTGAATCTGGCGGTGGTCAATCTGCTCCCGATTCCGATCGCAGACGGCGGACTCTTCCTCTTCCTGTTGTACGAGAAGTTCCGCGGGCGCCCGCCATCGATCGCGTTCCAGAATGCAGCCGCCATGGCTGGCATCGCGCTCGTCGCCGGACTCTTCTTGCTGACGTTCTACAACGATCTCGCTCGGCTCTTCGGCTGAAAGAGTGCATCGGAAGCCGCAGTGCACGCGAAAGGCGGCGCATGCAATCTCCTGCTTCCTCGGAAACTCACACAGAGTCGAAAGTCGCGTTGGTCACGGGTGCCGGTAGCGGGATCGGCGCGGCGGCAGCGCGCATGCTTGCAGAGCGCGGCTACTCGGTGGCGCTCGTCGGGCGCCGGTACGACATGCTCGAAACTGTGCGCGCGTCGATGTGCGAACCGACGCGGCATCTTTTGATTTCGGCGGACGTCGCCGACAGCGAGCGCGCCTATGAAGCGGTGGATCGCGTGGCGGAAGCCTATGGACGCCTTGATGCGCTCGTCCTCGCCGCTGGCACAGCTCCGAAAATCTCAATCGAGCAAACCACCGAGGCAACCCTCGAAGAAGCGTTCTTCGTGAACACCTTCGGCAAGGCGTTTCCGATTCTTCGCGCGTGGCCAATCTTCAAGCGTCAGCGTTCGGGACGCGTGGTCATCGTTTCGACGATCGGCACGCTCGACCCGTTCCCTGGTTTCTTCGCGTATGCCGCGAGTAAGTCGGCCGCGGATAGTTTCGTGCGTTCGATGAAAGTCGAAGGGAAGGCGATTGGCGTGAAGGCCTTCGCGATCAATCCAGGCGCGGTTGAAACCGACATGTTGCGTCGCAATTTCCCTGAGAGCGTCATCCCGCGCTCAAAGGCGCTTGCACCTGAAGCGGTCGCTGCGATCGTGGTGGCATGCGCCGCAGGCGATCGCGACGAAGACAACGGCAAAGTCATTCCGGTGATGTAATTCGCGCGGTCGCCGCTGCGGCGGCGAACGTGACTCTTGCGGTCGCCGCTGCGGCGGCGACCTCTGGCGAGATCCACGCCAGAGCGAGCAAGTTGCGAAGCAGGTTGCGAGCGCTCTAAAACGTCACCGTCGTCGACTCATCGCGCGATCCATGTCGCGGCGATCTTCGCGCTTGGCGATGTCCTGCCGCTTGTCGTGCGCCTTCTTGCCGACGCCAATGCCCACGAGCAACTTCGCGCGCCCCTTCACCCAGTAAATCTTGAGCGGCACAATCGTCGCGCCACGAGTCTTCGCCTCGGTCACGAACTTCGCGATCTCACGCGCGTGCGCGAGAAGTCGTCGGGGACGATTCGGAACATGCTGCCGATGCACGCCCGCGGGCGGGTACTCGGCGATCGTGACGTTGACGAGCGTCCACTGCGGCGGATCACCATCCGCCCGAACCCAACCTTCTGAGAGACTCGCCTGACCGTTGCGAAGGCTCTTCACCTCGGTCCCAACGAGTTGAATCCCGCACTCAAGCGTCTCCGCGATGGCGTAGTCATGGCGCGATTTCCGGTTCTCAATCACCGGCTCGCGATCTTCGGATTTGTCCTTGCGTGACTTTGCCATCGTGCGTTCACACCACCCTTGCCCGATTCTCTCTTGCCCGATCCTCTCTTGCCCGATCCCCTACTGCCGGATACTCGCGTTCTCGGTCGCGAGACGCCGCCCCGGGACTCCGCCCCTCGCAAAGCCGCGAATCGAAGTACGCCGCCCGTCTCTGATGAGGAAGCGGAGCGTAGCGAGCCCCCACCCCTCGGACGGACCGGAACGTCTCCGCGCGCCAAGACCGTCCCGAAAAAAGGGACTCACCAAGCGGTCAGGCGTCCCGCATCCGCGTCAACCGACGCAACCTCAAAGAAAGTCTCACTTTTTGGGGATCGACTTCGTGCTCTCGACGAAAGTGCAACAAGATAACGCAAGCGCGTCTTCCGGGGCGCGTTTGTTCATCAGCCTGCACCGTGTCCCTCGGTTCGGGCGAACCAGATCCGCAACGCATGACGTAGGTCGTGAATCTCGTCTCTCCCGCAAACGGAAGGGCCGAAATCTCAGACCGAAGTCCAACCCGTTGAGTTGCGGTCCAGCATGCCTCAGTGCATGCGTGCAAGGGTCATACAACTGCCGCACTCCCGCGGCAGAGTTGGTTGAGTGAGTCATTGGTAGCGATCAGGAGTATCGATGCATATCTGCAACTTCAGGACGTCCCTCTCCTCGGCAGTCATGTCTTCCACGGTCATGGCCTCCACGGTCACGGCCGCCCTCGCGTTCTCGACCACGCTCTCCGCGCAGGTTGGCCCGAACAGCACCGAAACCAGCGGCACTGGCATTTCCGGCATGGAAATCACCCGCGGCGGTCCGTCGGCGGCCCTCGCGCGCGCCGTGTTCCTCGAGGCGAATCCCGAGTCCGGCACGTTCATCCTCGATGGCGCGATCACGCGCGTCTACGGCAAGTCGTTCTCGTCGGGCGTCAATGCCGTCGATAGCGCGGAACGCTTCCTGCAAGCCCACGCAGCGATGTTCGGCAGCTCGTTTGCACAACTCATGCCGATCGGCCCGAACGGTGACGGCACCCACGTGCTCCCGATGGGCTATCGCGCTGAGGAAGACGCGTACCGCTTCTCCCTCGTCGGCTACACCCAGCACCTGAACGGTGTTCCCGTGTTCCGCGGCGACGTCCGCTGCCTTGTTCGCAATGAGCCGGGCTACCCGCTCGTGCTCGTTTCGAACCAACTGCGCGATGTCAGTGCTCTCGTTGGCAACACGAAGGTGCGCCCCGTCGCACCGTCGAAGCTTGACCTCAAGAAGGCAACGCGCTCGGCGCTGAATCAGTTCGGTCCTGGCGCCACCGTGTCGGATGCTGAACAGGTCATTTGGGCGGGTTACGACAACGCGCCTGCGACCGCTGCCCGCGTCGCGGTGAAGTTCATCGTCACCGGTACTGGCGTCTTCGATCGCGAGCTCTATCAGCGCATGCTCTACATCGTCGACAGCGAAACCGGTCGCATTCTCTTCCAAGAGGACCAGGTTCTCAGCGCCGACGTGAACGTCACGGTCACCGGTCTTGCGACAACTGGCGCTGCTGCGGCGGCCTGCAACACCGAAGTGGCGCAACCACTTCCCTACGCTCGTATCACCTACGGAACCACCACGCTCTACGCGAACGCAGCCGGCACCCTGACGATCCCAAACATCAGCGCCAGCACGAGCTTCACGTCGGTCGTTGGCGGTCAGTGGTTCGGCGTCAATGACGTCGCGAATGGCTCGGTTGGCTCGATCGCGCTTTCGAGCGCGGGCGGAGCGCTGAGCTTTGTCCACAACGCCGCGAACACCGCGGAAGACCAACTCGCCGAAGTCAATGCGTACATCCACGCGAACAAGATTCGCGACGTCGCACTCGCCGCGAACCCATCGTTCCCCTCGATCGGTACGCAGACGAACTGGCCGATCAACGTGCAAGTCACCGGATCGTGCAACGCGTTCTACAACGGAAGCTCGATTAACTTCTACCCGTCGGGCGGCGGCTGCAACAACACGGCCTTCGCCGCAGTTGTTCACCACGAGTACGGACACCACCTCGTCAACCGCGCTGGCTCGGGTCAGGGCGAATTCGGCGAAGGATTCGGCGACATCTGCAGCGTGCTCTTGCTTGATGAGCCGCGCCTCGCTGTCGGGTTCCAAACCTGCAGCACGGGTATCCGCAATGCGGACAACACGTGCCAGTACCTCGCGAGCGGTTGCTCGAGCTGCGGCACCGCGATTCACTCGTGCGGCCAGTTGATCTCGGGTTGCTTGTGGGATCTTCGCGAGAACCTCGTGCTCAGCCAGCCGGCGACGTATCGCACGACGCTTGTGAATCTCGCCATCGACTCGGTGCTGCTCCACACGGGCACTGGCATCGCGCCAGACATCACCATCGACTATTTGACGCTCGATGACAACGACGGCAACATCAACAACGGCACGCCGAACTACGCCGACATCAACAACGCGTTTACGCTCCACGCGATGCCTGGCCCGGCGCTGCAGCTGATTGGCTTCTCGTTCCCATCCGGCCGTCCTTCGTTCATCGCTCCAAGCGGCGGAACGACTGTCGACTTCAACGCAACCGCCGTCGCAAGCACTCCTGCTGCTGGCACGGGTAAGTTCTTCTACCGCGTCGGCACGACTGGCTCGTTCATTCAGGCGAGCGTGACCTCGCTTGGCTCGAACAGCTACCGCGCAACTCTCCCGGCATTCCCATGCGGCACGACCTTGCAGTACTACGTCTCCGCGAACGCGGTGTCGGGTGCGGCTGTGAATGATCCTTCGGATGCCCCGGTGTCGGTCTACACGGCCGTCGCGGCGACTGGCCTCGAAGAATCGTTCGTCGATACGGCTGAAACCAACCTTGGTTGGACTTTGACCACCGCAGGCGACACCGCGACGGCTGGTCTCTGGACCCGTGGCGATCCGCTCGGAACCATCAGCGGCACGACGCAGGTGCAGCCAGAAGACGACGTCACCGCGGCCCCAGGCGTCAACTGCTTCTTCACTGGGCAGGGCACGGGTGGCACACTCGGTCAGGCAGACGTCGACGGCGGCTTCACGACGTTGACCTCGCCAACCTTGGATGCTTCCGGTGGTGCGGCGTACATCAGCTACTTCCGCTGGTACTCCAACCAACAGGGCGGCTCACCGAATGCAGACACGTTCCGCGTGCAGATCTCGAACAACAACGGTACGACTTGGACGGCACTCGAGACCGTCGGGCCAACCGGCGCAGAAGTCAACGGTGGCTGGATCTTCAAGGAGTTCCTTGTGTCCGACTTCGTCACGCCGACTGCGCAAGTCAAGATCCGCTTCATTGCAGACGATGCCGGCGCCGGCTCGCTCATCGAAGCCGCGGTTGACGAGGTTCGTGTGAAGACGGTCGCTTGCGGTAACCCCGCAGACCTCAACGGCGATGGCACGATTGATGCCGCCGACCTTGCCCTCATGCTCAGCAACTGGGGCGTGGGTGGCATCGGCGACATCAACGGCGACGGAAGCGTCGAGGCTACGGACCTCGCGATTCTCCTCGGCCAGTGGGGCAACTGAACCGCGCTGGATAAGTCACTCTCGCACCGGGCCTGGAAACAGGCCCGGTGTTCTTTTTCCCTCCGTTTCGTCTCTGAAACAGTCGCTTCAAAGGTCTTGAACGGGCTTGCCGAGCGCCAATCCTTCGGCTATCTTCTCCGTCCCCAACGATTCGCGTCGTTCAGGGTCACCTGCCCAGGTGGCGGAATTGGCAGACGCGCCAGCTTGAGGTGCTGGTGGTGTAACAACCTTGGAGGTTCGAGTCCTCTTCTGGGCATTCACAACCCAGTCGCGCAAGCGACTGGGTTGTTGTTTTTGGGGCATTCACAACCGAGCCGCGCAAGCGACTAGGTTGTTGTTTTTGGGGCATTCACACGCCGCGCGTGCCTGGATCCCAAATCAACTTGTGCAACTGGGTTTGTTGCCGCACGGGAAGGTTGTCAGCGAGGATCCACTCGGCAAGGGCGCGCGGATCGAGCCCCTTGCAGCCAAGTATCTCAAGCCCCTTCTTTTGCGGAAACGCGGGGCTCATCAAGACGGCACGGCAGCGTTCGGCGAGCCGATGCTCGCGCATCATGTCGCGCGCCCACTCATAGTCGGCGCGATCGGTGATCACGAACTTCACCTCGTCGTGCGGGCGCAGGTCGTCGAGGTTCGACAAGAGATTGCGCGCGCACTCACCAGAGCCGGGTGTCTTGAGATCGAGAATGCGAATCGCCGCGGGATGACATGGCGCGATATCGAGCGCACCCGAGGTCTCGATCAGCACCGTGATCCCCCGCTCGCAGAGAATGTGCACGAGGTCGAACGCGCGCTTCTGCGCAAGCGGCTCGCCACCCGTCAACTCGACAAGTCGAGCACCCGTGCGATCGATCTCACTCAAAATGTCGGCGAAGGATCGAGGCGCGCCCTCTCGAAACGCGTACTCCGTATCGCAGTAATGGCAGCGCAGCGGGCACCCAGTCAGGCGAACGAAGAAACACGGGCAGCCCGCCCACGTCGACTCGCCTTGGATCGAATAGAAGAGTTCGTTGATGCGGAGTGTCTGCGCAAGCGTCTCTTCACTGAGTCCGTCCAACAGTGCTGGCATCAATGCGCTCCTTGCGATCACGCGAACTCTTTCGCTGGCTCTGACAAGTTCGACCTCGCCCTCAAGACGCCCGCTCTTCAAACCGCTCGGTCAGTACACCCACGCTTCGACGCGCGCCTGCGCCACCAGCTCTGCGGGCAGTGTGCCTTCGATCAGCGGCGTCGTGAGAATGAGCGCATCGAGGAGATCGCCCTCTTCATCGTGGATCGCCTCGACGGCGGTTTCAGACGCGATCTCAAGGCCCTCCTTGCGGAGCAGTCGCACGAGTTCCTCGCGTAGTCGCCGCGGTGGCTCGCCGCCGCCCTTGTAACCCTTGTGCGCCCAGCCGAGGTGACGCAAGACGCTTGAAGGACAACCTTCGCAGACGCGCACGTCGGGCGTTCTCGCACCGTCCACCCTCGAACCATCCACCATCGTGACGGGATCAATGGCGACGCCTTCGCGCGCCAGCGGCAGGAGAATCTCGGTGATCAGCGTGAACGTCTGCTTGAAGACGCGCAGGTTCATCGGCGCCATCGGCGTCGAGAGCGCGCGATCACAGGCGCGCTTCGGCTCGCGACGGGAAAGATCGCGCATCGCACCGCGCCACGCGCGCGCGTTCGGGAAGGTCTCCATCCACGCAGCGATCTTCATCCAAGTGAGTTCGCCCTCCAGACCTTCAGGTCGCGATTCGGCGAAGCACTCGATTGGCAAACCGAACGGCGCATCAATGCGCCAAATGTGGCGACGGCCGTCTTCTTGACTCGCGAGAATCGCCTTGCGAAGCCCGTTTCGATCGACACGCGGACGAATCGCGACTGCGCTCCGCGCAACAAGTTCGCGCTCGGCGATGCGAATCTTCGCGGCCCCGCCGCCGTCTGCTCCGGAAAAATCAATACCGTGAATGATGGTCGCGCCGGCGGCGACCGCTGCGGCTTGGCTCGCGTGCTTCATACTGCTCTTTCAGTGAAATTGATGCTGGCGCCCGAAGGAGCCGTCTGGATGCCGACTCGTTCAACCGAGGCCGCAACTGCCCATCGGCTTTCCACAGCCGCAGCCTGCGGAATGGATGTGGCCGCCACTCGATGAAGGGCTCGACTCGCCCGCTGCCGCGCCGTTCACTCCGAACACGGAGAGGCGGCGACGAAACTTGCGACCGCGGCCCGCGGGGTCTTCGACCGGCGCATCGGCATCCTTCATCGGGCGCAACAGTTCGATGACTTCTCCATCCTCAACGGCTTCGTACTCGTAGATCGGCATTCCGGCAGGATAGCGGCCCGACCGTACACTGCCGCGATGGATGGCAACCGAAAAAGTGTCCGCAAACCACGCGGCAAGACGCAGACCCACGATTTTGCAGACAAGAAGCGAGGCGCGCGGCTTCAAAAAGTGCTGGCAGACGCGGGCGTCGCCGCACGACGTGAGTGCGAGGAACTGATCCTTTCGGGCGCGGTGACGGTCAACGGCCATCTCGTCGACACGTTGCCAGCGTGGGCGAACCCCGCGACCGACCGCATCGAGGTCTACGGACGTCCGCTTAAGAAGTCCGAAGAGCATGTCTACGTTGTCCTCTTCAAACCGCGCGGCACCGTTTGTACGAACAGCGACCCCGAGGGCCGCCCGCGCGCGATCGATCTTGTGCAACACCCATCCCGCGCGCGACTCTACTGCGTTGGACGGCTTGATCTTGATACGTCTGGACTTCTCGTTCTCACGAACGACGGCGAGTTTGCGAATCGACTGAGCCACCCCCGCTACGAAGTCCCGAAGGGTTACGACGTCACACTCGACGGTAGCCTCGGCGAAACAGAAATCGCGCGCATCGAACGCGAGATTTTCGCCCGCGACAAGTACAGCCGCGGCGCACGCGACGGAGGTTCAAGTTCGCTGCAGCTCATCAATCGTGACCGTGAGAAGACGGTGGTGCATCTCGAACTTTGCGAACACCGCAACTTGCAAATTCGCCCGCTGATGCTCGAACTCGGGCACCCGGTGAAGAAGCTTCGTCGCACGAGTTTCGGCCCACTCAAACTGAAGGGTCTTGCCGTCGGCGAATGGCGCGACCTCACGCCGAAGGAACTTGATCTCTTGCGTCGTGCGTCGCGTCATGAAGGTGCAGGTAAAGCGCTGCAGCCGAAGGCGCCGAAGCGCTCGATGGAAGAGTTCGCGGAAGCGCGTGAAGCGCGCGCGGCGTCGCTTGTGCAACCAGAGTCGGGAACGCAGGCGAGCGCCTCGGCGCCGCTCGCGAAACCCGCCCAACCACGCGATGGCATTGCGTACAACGAGGAAGCTCGACCCGAGCGCACCACGCGGCTCTCGTCGAAGTTCGCGCCGAAGCCGTTCGTCAAATCATCGACGAAGGCGTCGACGAACACTCCAACCAGGATGTCGACGAAGTCTTCGAAGAAGCCATCCGCGCGAACATCGACCTCAACTTCGCCAAGTGCAGGAATGAAGTCAGGAATGGCATCGAAAATGGCACCGAAAGTGGCATCGAAAATGGCATTTACGGGCGCGCCACGTGCCGATCGCGCACAAGCGCCAACATCCTCGCGGACCGCTTCGGCGAAGCCATGGACGAAATCGCCAACAAAGCCCTCGTCGAAGTTTGGCGGAAAGCCGAGCGGCAAGTTCAAGCCCGCGGCAGCAGCGCGCGACACGCGCGACACGCGCGGCGGCACGTGGAGTCCGTCATCGCGTGGCGGCAACGCATCGCGTGGTGGAGGAGCATCGCGTGGCGGCAACGCATCGCGTGGCGGCAACGCATCGCGTGGCGGCAACGCATCGCGTGGCGGCAGCGCCTCGCGTGGTGGAGGCGCCCCGCGTGGTGGCAACGCATCGCGTGGCAAGGGACGTCCGCGATGACGTGCGAGGTGCCGTGCGCGGTGACGCGACCGTACGCCACAAAAACACAGGGAATTCTCATGCATTCCTACACAGTCACTGCCTCGTTGGCACTCGCCATCACCGTTGGTGCTCAAGCGTTCGCGCCCGTCCTCGCGCCATCGATCCGCGAAGAGGTCGGCGATGCGTCGCCACTTGCAGCAGCGCAAACTCCACCCGCCGAAGCACCATCAACGGCCACACCACCCAAGCCCGCGAGCCTTCTCCAACGCGCAGATCTCCCGCCGCTGTCCGCTTCGGGCGCAGCGTCCAACGACGCATCACCCACGCTCGGCGCAACAGCCGATCCCGCGCTTGGTGAAAACTGCAACGCGGCGCTCACACTGCTCGGCCCACAAGCACGCGCACGCGGAGAGAAACTCCTCCAAGCACTCGCAAAGATTCCCGAGCGATACCGCGATCCTTCGACGCCCCCGATTTTGCGCGCCGCGCTCGCTCATCCTGACCGTGCGGCCGACATGATCGACCGCGCTGTTCCGTCGGCGGAGGCGTTCCGCGCTGCGCCCTATCGCGCGATGGCTGAACTCACCGCGCGGCTTGCGGGCGAACCCAAACTCGAACTCCCGCCCGCGCAGGGTCGTTTCCAAATCCAACACACTGATGCGTGCGTCTGGTTCATCGATTTCCTTCTGAACCCCTCGCGGCTTCGTCACACGACCGAAGTGTCTGCGGAGCAAGCGAAGCATCCGATGCTGCGTGCGCTGGTCGAGCGACGACTCGACAACCTCCGTGTCGATGGCGCGGGCGCGGAAGATGAACGCGCGGCGATGCTTGGATTGCCCGCACTCACGCCATCCGAAGCGGCGCAGATGATCGCGCACTTCGACGTCATTCCAGAGATCGCGCCTGATCTTGCCGCAAGTGAGCGCGCGGAACTTCCCGAAGAACTCAAGGGTGCGGTTGAGGGCGAGATTCTCAACACGAGCCTCGTTCCCGAACTCGGTTGGATCATCGTCGGCGGCCCCGGCCCGAATCGCTACGACCTCACGCGCATCGCAGGCGTCTTCGATGTCGCCGGTGACGATCACTATCGGTGGGGCGTTGAATCAGGCTCGCATCGGCTCGTCATTGATCTCGCAGGAAATGATGTGCACACCGCTCCAGCGGACGCCCTCGGGCCGGCCGCTGCGGTTGGTGGCGTCGCGGTCATCGACGATTTCGCAGGAAACGACCGCTACGAAGGCGGCGCGCTGACTGCGGGCGCGGCGCTCGGGCTCGCGCTCATCGTCGATCGCGCGGGCGACGATCGCTACCAAGGCGGCGCGTGGAGCCTTGGCGCAGCAGCTGGTGGCGCAGCGATCCTGCTCGACCTCGCGGGGAACGACACGTGGAGTGGCGAGGGCATGGCGCTCGGCGTTGGTGGGCCGAGCGGTGTGGGCGCCATCGTGGATGTTGCGGGCGACGACAGCGCGCAGCTCGGTACACGGCCGTCGGTGTACGGCGTTGCGGGCGAACACGCGGGCTTCGGTCTCGGCTTCGGGTTCGGCTTCCGACTTTCCGCGGCGGGCGGCGTCGGACTCTTCGCCGATCTCGCAGGAAACGATCGGCGCACGAGCGGCGAGTTCTCGCAAGGCTGCGGCTACTTTCTTGGCCTCGGGGCGCTGCTTGATCGCGCGGGCGATGATGTCGCGGAGTGCGATCGATACGGCCTTGGCGGATCGGCGCATCAAGCCGCCGGCATTTTCGTCGATCGCGCGGGCAACGATCGCTACCGCGGTCGAACAGCCGCGCACATCGGAGGCGCATGGGACGAAACCCTCGCAGTCTTCGTCGACGACGCGGGCGACGACAACTACCACGTCGACGCCCTCTCGATTGGCGCGGCGGCGAATCAGGCTGTCGGGATCGCGATTGATCGCGGCGGACGCGATCGGTACACCGCTGGCGGCGCAACCCTCGGCGCTGCGTCGAGCAACAACTACCACTTCGCCGAGACCAATCTCGCCTCGCTTGGATTCTTCTTCGACCTCGCGGGTCTCGACGAGTACCCAGCGTCGACCCCGGCGACCCGATCGAATGACTCGACCGTGGTTTCGGGCGAGGATCTGCCGCCAGAAGCCACCGAGCGCGACTCGGTGTTCGTCGACCGGAACTCGAGCTCGACCGCTGGCGTCGCCCCCGAAGGTCCAACCGGGGTCAAGCCCGATGCGAAGCCAACGACTGGCGAGTCGGATGAGAAAGCCCCCGCGGAACCAAAGCCCTAAGTCGCGGCCGCGACTTAGG
>JAIXVI010000124.1 GCA_027483065.1 Planctomycetaceae bacterium | reverse complement strand
CGCACGATCGTCGCGAACGCTGGCATCCTCGTCCTTCGCGTGCTCTACACGAAGACCTCGGGAGACAAGCGTTTCATCATTTGCGACGCGGGCATGAACGCCCTGCTTCGCCCATCGCACTACGGCAGTTTCCATTTCATTTGGCCAGTCATGCCCGATGCTGCACATCTTCCCCCGCGGCGCGCGCTTGACCCCGGTCTCCCCAACACGCTCGCGCAAGATGTTGTTGGTCCGCTCTGCGAATCAGGCGACTTCCTCGCGCTTGATCGAATGCTGCCAACCAACATCGTGCGCGGCGATTTACTCGCGGTTTTCACAGCAGGCGCGTACGGCATGAGTATGGCGAGCCGTTACAACTCGACGCCGCTTCCCGCAGAGGTGCTCGTCGCGGGTAGTCGTGCAGAAATCGTGCGTGCGCGCGAAACGTACGCCGACTTGATGGCGCATGAACTCGAAGCGAAACCGCTGGTCATCGGTGCCACCGATGCAGCGTTCGCGGAGGCTGCCCGATGATTCTCTTCACAAGCGACCTTCTCTTCGGAAGCAAGATTCTCGGCGCCGCGAAATTCGCTGGTTTGCGCGGCCAAGGTGTTCGCAACCGCGCAGGTTTCGCGCAGCACGCGGCACTCGCATCGCACTACTTTCTTGATCTTGAGGCAGAACTCGCGGAAGGCGAATCGCCGGAAGAACTCCTCGACGCCGCGCTCGGCCATCCGCATCTCGCGGTGTATGTCTTCGCGGGCCACGTACACGCCGACAAACTGCGCGCCGCGCAAGCGAAACTCGCTGCGGCCTCTGCGAAGCTGCGAGGCGAGACGAGTGATCAAACTGCGATTACTCAGGCTGCGAGCGCGCCTGTGGCCTCGCGTGAAGTGCACTCACGTGGCTCGCTCGCGTCGCGACTCCCGCTGATTTTGCCCCCGCGCACGGTGGAGAACGCCTGATGGTCGGCCGCGAGAAAGACGGAATCTGGATCACGCTCAAAGAGGAGATTCACGCCGCGCCCGCGGAGGTTGCGTCTTGCATTTCGAGTGCCGCAGGCTTCTGCCGTTGGCTCGCGGTCGGATGCGACATCACAGTGGATGATCGCGGCGCTCGGGATGATCGCGGCGCTCGGGATGATCGCAACGCTGCGGACGATCGCAGCTCCGGCGAGAGTGGCCACGCTCGTGATCGCCACGAAGATTCCTCAGGCGAGCGCGCACTTCTCTCGATTGCCTGGGATCGCGCGTGGAATCACACGACTGAAGCGCTGATTCTCGAACATGACATCGCCGCCGTCGCAGACGGCTGCGCGCGCATCAAGTTCGAGTGGTTTCCTTCACCAGTCGATGACACGCCAATTCCGATCGAGATCGTCGTCGCGCCACTCGCCGAGCGCGGCGACGGAACCGCGGGCGCCCGCGTGATCCTGCGCCATGGCCCATTCGCCGAAGAAACCGACAACCTGCTGTTCATGGCCGACAGCGCGGAAAGTTGGCGCTGGTATCTCTGCAATTTGCGCAGCGTGCTTGAGGCGAAACACGACATGCGCGCCGTGCGTCCGCTCTGAACAAGCACGTTTTTCCCGCGGTTCGCGCCACTTCCGTTCTCTATACTGCGCGGCCCATGTTCGAGAACCTCTCTGAACGCCTTTCATCTGCCTTCCGCAACCTCTCCGGCCGAGGCACGATTTCTGAATCGAACGTCCAAGAGGCGCTCACCGAAATTGAAACCGCGCTCCTCGAGGCGGATGTCGAGCTTGGCATCGCGAAACAGTTTTGCGCCGATGTGATGTCGAAGGCGAAAGGCCGCGAAGTCACGAAGAGCTTGAAGCCAGGACAAGAACTCGTCGGCATCGTGCACGATGAACTTGTGGCGCTCATGGCTCCGACGGGCGAGCAAGAAGGATCGAAACTCTTCCTCGTCGATCCCGCGCCAACCATCATCATGATGTGCGGATTGCAGGGCTCCGGAAAGACGACCACCTGCGGCAAACTCGCGGCGTATCTCAAGAAGGCCGGACGATCATGCCTCGTCGCTGCCGCTGATTTGCAGCGCCCCGCTGCTGTTGAGCAGCTTCAACAAGTGGTCGAAGGCGTCGCCGCACATGCGAAGGGCAGTTCGAAGATCGAGTTCTATGGCGAACCCGACAAGTGCGCCGAGTACGGCAAGGCCGTGAACGCTGCGATTGGCGTCTGTCGCCGCGCGGTGGAGAAGGCGCGCGCGGAACGCTTCGATGTGGTGATTCTCGACACCGCAGGCCGATTGCACGTCAACGACGAACTCATGAAGGAGCTCGAGGGTGTGCGCATGGCCGTGCAACCTCACCAGATTCTGCTCGTCGTCGATGCGATGACCGGACAAGATGCGGTGCGTAGTGCGAAGGCCTTCCACGATCGACTTGCGATCGACGGCGTCATCCTCACGAAACTCGACAGCGACACGCGCGGCGGCGCAGCGCTCACCGTGCGCAAAGTGACGGGCGCGCCGATCAAGTTCCTCGGTACCGGTGAGAAGTTCGACGCGCTCGATGAGTTCAGCCCGAAGCGCATGGCTGGCCGCATCCTCGGCATGGGCGATGTGGTCGCACTCGTCGAAAAGGCACGCGAAGAGGTCAGCGACGAAGAAGCCGAGAAAATGGCCGCGAAACTCGCGAAGGGCCAACTCACGATGGACGACTTCCTCGCACAAATGAAGTCGCTGCGCCGCATGGGACCGATGAAGCAACTGCTTGGTCTCCTGCCCGGCGTTGGAAGCGCGCTCAAGGACGTCAACATCGACGACAAGCAATTCGATCGACTCGAAGGCATGGTCCACTCGATGACGGCCGAAGAGCGCAAGAACCTCAAGCTCTTCAACAAAGGCCGCGCGCGACGCATCGCAACGGGATCCGGGACGACGCCCAACGAAGTCAATCGCTTGGTGACGCAGTTTGAGACCGTACAAAAAATGACCGCAAGTCTTGCATCCGGCGGCATGGGCGATCGCATCAAGGCTGCGAAAGAGATGGCCAAGTCGGGCGGAATGCCCGGAATGGCTGGCATGCCAGGCATGGGCGGATTCCCGGGCTTCTCGCTCAAGGGTTCGAGCGCCACGCAGTCGATCAAGTCGAAGTTCAAACAGCGCAAGAAGTGAGCACCGCTTCACGCCTTCGCGACAACCGATCGTCCGCGCTGAGTCGATGCTGTGAACCCGCACGAACGATCCCCGCATCTGAATCCCGCCACTGAAGCCCGTGACTGAGTTTATGCGCACTTCGGAACTCGAGTATGACTTCGATCCGTCGCTCGTCGCGACCGAACCCGCGCACCCACGCGATG
>JAIXVI010000179.1 GCA_027483065.1 Planctomycetaceae bacterium | reverse complement strand
CGTCTCACCGCGGATCGTTGGCGTGTAGTTGCCGTAGACGATCCAGCCGTGATTCGCGTCGTACTCCGCGCGCGTTGGATGCTGGCACGCGGTGAGGAGAACTGTGGTGGTCGTCGCAACGGCCAAGATTTTCATCGCGGTTTTCATCGATGTCATTGTCAACGTCGCCGCATGCAGAGTCGATCGGAGGTTCTTTCGAAGCATGTCCGCGATCATAAAGGAACGCATGCCATGATGGACTGCGCGCGCAGCGTGACGCGTGGCACATCTCACGCGATCTCACGCATGACAAAAAGCACACCGCCCAGCGCGAGGCTGGGCGGTGCGATGTACAGGCTGTCATCTTGCGGCGCGTGGAACTGTTGCGGTCACCCGCAAAGTGTCACGCCCGCGGCGTGATCAGTTCTGCGAGACGGGGCAAGCGGCCTTGCTCGCGCAGCAACCCGACTTCTTCTCAGCGCTGACCGCGCCCGGAGCCGACTTCGCAGCGGCCGAGCACTCGGTCTTTGCCGAGCAGCAACCCGACTTCTCAGCGCCAACGGCGCCAGGAGCGGCTTGCTTGGTGGCGGTGCACTCGGACTTGGCCGAGCAGCACTCGCTCTTGTTGGCGCCAACTGCGCCCGGAGCAGCAGTGTTCTGCGTGCTCGAGCAACCAGCGAGGAGGGCGACCGAGAGAGCGGCAAGGGTGGCGAAAGTCTTCATTTGCGAGGACTCCTTTCAGAATGGTCCGCGTGTGACGGACTGATGTTCCCGCGACACGCGGGGTTTTGCGGTGTACGGCCGCCACTTGGCGGACCGTTGCGACGGGGCGGTGGCATCGGCCAAAGACGCCCCAGCGCTTCAGGAAGCGCGAGTGTACCGAGGGTTCTCGGGTTGGTTCTAGCCGAGTTGCAACTTTTGGGAAGGAGAGTCCGCCTACATTGCGGGTCCGTGAACCCTCATTCGCCCGATGCCGATTCACCCGACCCCGATCGACTCGACGGGGCCGATCATGGTGCAGGCGCATTGCACGACCCGTTTGCGCCGCCCTCAAATGAGGAAATGCGTGAGGAAACGCGCGAGGAGCGACTCGGGCGACTCCTGCGGAAATCGCGGGCGCTGCCCGATGTGCCCGGTGTGTATTTGATGAAGGATGCGGGCGGCAGCGTCCTTTATGTAGGGAAAGCTTCGGTCCTCCCAAATCGCGTCTCGAGTTACTTCATCCCTTCCGCCGACCTCGGGTTCCGCAAGCAGCCGATGCTCGACGTCGTCGTCGACTTCGACTTCATTCCCTGCGAAGGCGAGTGGGAAGCGCTTCTGATGGAGGCGCGCCTCGTCAAGGACATCCATCCGCCGTTCAACGATCGGCTGCAGGACGACAAGACGTTTCCCTATCTCGCGGTGACATTGCGCGACGACTTTCCTGGCGTCTACATCACGCGCAATCCTGGCGACGATCGATTTCGCGGAGCACGTATCTACGGCCCGTTTGTCTCCGTCGGCAGCCTGCGTCACGCGATGCAACTTCTGCAGCGCGTCTT
The DNA here is from genome assembly GCA_027483065.1 of Planctomycetaceae bacterium. Taxonomy (GTDB): domain Bacteria; phylum Planctomycetota; class Phycisphaerae; order Phycisphaerales; family SM1A02; genus QWPT01. The sequence continues at coordinate 5,311 of JAIXVI010000179.1, read as the reverse complement.
CAAGTACCGCACCTGCGAACTTGAGATCATCGACGGCGATCCGAAGAATCGCCTCTTTCGTCCGTGTTTGCTTGCGGCGATCAACCAGTGCACTGCACCCTGTGCCGCGCGCATTCCGAAAGAGGAATATCGCGCCGACATTGATCGCTTCATGCGTTTCCTCGGATCGAAGCGAAGCGCGATGTTGCGCGAGATGCGCGAAGAGATGGACGCCGCAAGTCAGGCGCTTGAGTTTGAGCGCGCGGCGGTGTTGCGCGATCAAATCAAGGCGATCGAGAAACTTGATGAGCGCGAAACACGCAACGGTCGCGATAACGACGGGGAATTCGAGTGGCAGCCCGAAGCAACGGGATTCGTGCAGGATCCTGCGGCGGGAGCGCGCAGTCTTGCGCGCGCGCTCGGGCTTGAGACACCAATTCGCTGCATGGAAGCGATCGATATCGCGCACCTGCGCGGCGGCGAGACTGTTGCGTCGAAGGTTTGTTTCATCGATGGAAAGCCCTTCAAAGAGGGCTATCGCCGCTATCGCATCACGACCGTGACCAACGATGACTATCGCGCAATGCGCGAAGTTGTGAGTCGCCGATATCGCGATGCCGGCGACGGCGAAGAACTCTATCCCGATTTGATTTTGATCGACGGCGGCGTTGGGCAACTCAACGCGGCGATGGAAGCATTCGCGCAGTTGCGCGTGCAGCCGCCGCGGGTGATTTCGCTCGCCAAGAAGGAAGAGTTGATTTACACGACCGAGTCCGCTGATCCGATTCGCTTGGGGCGCGAGCATCTTGGGCTCAAACTTTGCCAAGCGATCCGCGATGAGGCCCATCGCTTTGCGCAGCATTACCACCATCTTCTTCGCGAGAAGAGTTTGCTCGGCGAAACCGCGCGCAAGGTGCGGAAGGGGCGTGCGATCAAGCGGCTTCAAGAGCATCGGGACGCGACCCCCGACCTATCCCCCGACCCTACCCCCGACTCTCCCCCCGACCCAGCTTCCGAGGAAGCGTCGTGAGCGTACTTCCCGCGTATGCGTCGATCCGCGGCGGCGACCTCGAGATTCGCGTGAAAGCAGTGCCGGGAGCCAAGCGTGACGAGATTGCCGGAGCGCTTGGCGATCGACTGAAGATTCGCGTTTCGCAACCGCCAGAAGGTGGGCGCGCGAATGAGGCCATTCGCAGCCTTCTTGCCGAGCGGCTGGGCGTTGGCATTCGTTCGGTTTCCCTCGTCGCCGGCGCGAGTTCGCCCGCCAAGACCATCGCTGTCCTGGGCATCGGTACGGAGTTCAGTGCAGAGGCAATTTGCGCCAAACTGAAGTAAACCGATTGGCTTCGGTGCGGCGGTTGGCTCAAGGTGTAGTATCCAACCCGCCGATACGCCTCCTGATGCACGTGCTCGCAACTCGCATCCTCGTCGCACTTCTCGTCCTGTCGCAGACATGGACGGGGGCGCTCCGTGGACTTGAGTTGTGCATTCCCGTCGGACTTTGCGAAGGTTGTGGCTTGGGGTTCGCGGCGCACGATCACGATGACGATCACGATCACGCGCATTCGCACGGCAACGCCGCGCAAGGTTGCCGGCATCACGGTCATGCCCTGCACGCGGCTGAAGCGGGCTGTGCGCATCACGATGCACACGCGCGTCGGCACGCGCACACGGACGTTGGATCGCCGGGTTTAGAACCCGCTTGTGTCTGCCACATTCACGTCGCGACGCCGGATGACGACAGTCATCGAGGCGTGTCGCCATGCGCCAAGTTCGTGGCGTTGCCACTTGCTCACGGCGCGGTGGATTGTTGGATTCTCGCTGCGTGGGATCGACTGGCTTCATCCCCGCAACGCTTCGGTGTCGATGATCCGCCCGACGGCGGAGCGCCTCCGCTTTTTGAACAGGTTGTGATCGAAGCGACCGTGCTTCTCGTGTGAACGCACTGTGAGCCTTGCGTGCGCGGCTTTCCCGCGCGTTTCGTGCAAAGCCCACAGGAGTGCTCATGCAGACATTGATCGATCTCCGCGCGCATAGCTCGCGTGCGATGCCAAGTACAACGGTTGCGATTCTTGCGCTGTCTCTCTCGGTTTCGGGCTGTCGCTCGTACGAGCGTCGCTCGATCGACCTCGCGGCGCATCGCGACGCGTTTCTGAGCGGCGCGACGATTCCCGACGAAGCCGCCACAGCGCTCACTTCAGCCGAGTCGGAGAGCCGAGTCGGCGTCACCGCGGCGGAAGAGGTGGCGTTGCTTCTCAATCCCCAGTTACGACTCGCGCGATGGCAAGCGGGCGTGGCGCGCGCGAGCGCGGAAAACGCAGGCCTCTGGGACGACCCAACCATTGGTATCGACCTGTCGAAGTTGTTGGAGGGACCAAGTCAAGGTTGGGAAGTGCTCGGAAGCGTCGGCCTGACTATTCCACTCTCGGGGCGATTGTCGCGCGAGCGTGATGCTGCGCAATCACTCACCGAAGTCGAGCGCGCGCGCATCGCGGTGCTTGAATGGGAGACGCGCAGTTCGGTTCGTGAGGCGTATTTCACGTGGTGCGGCGCGTACGCCGCGTGTCAGGAGGAGCGCGCGTTTTCCGAGCGTCTCGCGCGCATTCTCACGCTCGTCGAGACACTCGCGGCACGCGGAGAGCTCGCGCGCGTCGAGGCGCGCCTCTTCCAAATCGAAGAAGTGGAGGCTGCGGGGAAACTCGCGGAACTCGAGGCCGCCGTTGCGAAGGCACGCGTCGAACTCTTGCGCGTCATCGGGCTCGCACCGACGGCGAAGGTGGAGTTTGACCCGTCGGCGTTCGCATCTGAAGAGATATCACGCGACGCGCAAGCGGCGGACGTGGGTTCTGTTGCGGAAAGTGCGCCAGTCGAGCACTTCGGCACCCATCCATCCGTCGCGCTCGCAGAGGCCGAGTACGAAGCCGCAGAACGCGCGCTCGCACTCGAAGTCGCGAAGCAGTACCCCGATCTTCAAATCGGGCCTGGCTATGGCGAGCAAGATGGTGATCGGCAGTTTGTCCTCGGGCTCGGCATCGCGCTTCCAATTCTCAACGCGAATCGCCAAGGCATCGCTGAAAGCGAAGCGCAACGCGAAGTTGCACGCGTCGCGGCCGAAATCGCGGTCGAATCGCTGGTTGTCGAGCGCGCTGCTGCGGAAATCGAACTCGCCGCCGTGCGTGCGCGACGCACGGTGCTCGTCGAGGGCGTCCTGCCACTTGTGGAAGCACAAGCTGGGGAACTGCGCCATCTCGCCGAACTCGGTGGCGAAGTCGATGCACTCATTCTTCTCGATAGTTTGAAGCGCGGGCGTGATGCGCGCCTTGCGATCGTTGACGCGACGCGCGAACTGCGGCTCGCTGAATCTCGCGCGACGACGTTGCGCGGTCCACTTGCAAACAACCCATCCGCGTCCGACGGACGCGTGGAGGTCAAGCCATGAAATCACCATCGATGAAAGGTCAAGCCTTGACCGATCTCCACACACGCGTCCGACGTGGACTCCAAATTGCGTTGCTGACCGCGGCCATCCTTCCGGCGTGCACGCGCGAAGATCCCTCAGCGACGGCCAAGCCGTATGACGCGAAAGTGTCAGAAGAAGCCAAGCCTGCCATCACCAACCGCGTGGATATCCCCGCGTCGGTGCGCCAGAACCTCGGCATGACCTTCGCGAAGGTCGAGTCACGCCCAGTTGCGGCGACGCTGCGACTTCCAGGTGCTTTCGAGTTGCCGCCAACCGCGATGCGCGAGTACCGCGCGCCGCTCGCGGGGCGCGTCGAGTTGAAAGTGTCGGAGTCGGGCGTCGTCAACGTCGGTGACACGCTCTATGAACTCGACGCACCCGATTGGCGCACGCTTGCCGAAGAAATCGCGGCGACCGAAGCGAAAGTCGCATCGATGGGCCCGCTTCGTGAAGCGCACCGTGTCCACGAAGCGAGTCTCGGGCGCAAAGTCGAATTGTGGAAAGCGCGGCTTGTGCAGCTCGAAGAAATTCGTGCGGCAGGCGGCGGAAACGCGCGTGAGATGAACGAAGCACAGGCGACGTTGGTTGCGACCGAGGCTGAACTCGCAGATGTGATGGAGAAAGACGCCGCACTCGACGCCGAGCAGAAGATGGCCGAGGCAATGTTGCGCGGATTGCGCGCGCGTCGCGAGGCGATCGCTCGCGCGGCGGGTGGCGAGGTGAGCGCCGCAGGTACGCTGGTGGTGCGTGCGGTTGAGCCTGCGGTTGTCGCGTCCATTCATGCGCCGAACGGCGCGCTTGTTGAGCAGGGGGCCGACGTCGTCGAAACGGTGCGTGGTGAGGCGATTCGTTTCCGCGCCCGCGCGCTTCAAAGTGATTTGCTGCGCATTCAGGATGGCGCGAAGGTGCGCGTCGTAGCGGCGACAGGGCTTGATCGCGGTGGCAGTGTGACACCGCTCGACGGAACGCTTCGTCTTGCGCCGATCGCCGACGCATCCTCGCGCACGGCAGAGGTCCTCGTCGAACTCGACCCGGCGCAAGTCGCGAACGCGACGTGGGATCGCGCGGGCGTCGCCGCGTCGGTCGAGATCACGCTCGCGGGAGGCACGAACGAACTCGCGATTCCCACAGCGGCAGTGGTGCGTGATGGAACGGCGCTCGTGATTTTCCGCCGTGATCCAGCGAATCCCGACAAGGTCATCCGCATGGATGCGGATCTCGGCGTGAGCGATGGCCGCTGGACCGTCATTCAAAGTGGCGTGAAAGCGGGCGACGAAATCGTCGTTGGTGGCAACTATCAACTCATGCTTGCAACGAGCGGATCGGCACCAAAGGGCGGCCACTTCCACTCTGACGGCACCTACCACGAGGGTGAGGACTGATGTTCGCCCGTGCGATTCGCTTCTCAATTCAGAACGCGACGCTTGTTGCGGCGCTCGCGGGTCTCGTCGTCCTCTTCGCGGGTTTGAAAGCCCGCGAGATGCCGGTCGACGTCTTCCCTGAACTCAACGCTCCCACGGTCGTTGTGATGACCGAGTCTGGCGGCCTCGCCGCAGATGAAGTGGAGCAGTACGTCACCTTCCCCATCGAAACATCGGTCAATGGCTTGCCTGGCACGCGCCGCGTGCGCTCGTCGAGCACGACCGGCCTCTCGATGGTGTGGGTCGAGTTTGACTGGGGCACGGATATCTACCGCGCGCGCCAACAGGTTTCCGAGCGGCTGTCGACCGTGCTCGACCAGTTACCCGAGGATGCGCACGCGGAAATCACGCCGGTGACGAGCCTCACCGGCGAGATCATGCTCTTCGCGCTCTCTTCGCCGAGCGGCGAAGCGACGCCGATGGATCTGCGCGCGTACGCGGAGTTTGAGCT
>JAIXVI010000252.1 GCA_027483065.1 Planctomycetaceae bacterium | reverse complement strand
TTGGCATCACTCGCTGCTCGATCTGGTCCGCGAAGGCGATTTTGAGACCGTCCTCTGGCTTCAACTTCCCGAGCGGATAGGCAAGGCAGTACGCCTTCATCGCGGCCGCCGTACGGTGCGCGAACGCACGTTGGACAGCGTCGAGCGCCTCGTTCAACTTGTTCGTCCAATCAGCAATCTGCGCGACGCGCTTTGCATCCGCAGCCGATGATTCGGTTGACTTCGTCCAATCACGCCAGTCCGAAATTGTGAGGTACTTCGGGTTTGAGTTCGAAGTCCCACCGGTCTCCGACTTGAGTCTTACTGGCTTCCCGAAGCGAAGGACATTCGCGCGGTCGATCACTTTGTCCGACAACGCCATGGTCGATTCGTCTTCGTTCATCGTTCCGACAAACAAGACATTGTCGCCGGGGAAGACAGAAAGTTGTTTGAGTGCACCCTCCGCGCCGGGTGCTTCAAGCGACAACTGTACGCGCTGACGCTGGTCTTTCTTCTCCACCTCGAAACCTGCGGAGTTCCGAAGTTCAAGCCGCGACAGAAAGTCGCTGAAGTAGTACTCCACACGGGCGAGGTTCATCTCGTCGAGTAGTACGAGTAGGACTTGATCCTCGCGCGCTTCGCGCAGCTCGAGGAACTTATTGAACTCATCCTTCTTCAACGCATCGAGCGATTCCTCGAAGTAGCTATCCATCTGGACGAGCGCGCGAGCGAGTGGTGTCGGCTTGAACCTGTGCTCGATGTGGCTGAAGAATCCAACGAGATCCGCCGGGCTATCCCAGCCTGGCTGCACCGCCATTGGAAGGAAGTTGATGCCGAGCGCGTCGCAGTAAAGGCGCGGCAACTGACTCTTCCCTGTGCCGCTGATACCCGCGAGTACCAGAAGAGGCGCCTGCCGCCCGAGCTTGAGCGATGTGTGGAAAGCACGAATGACGCGATCTGGATACAAAAATCCAAGCGACTGCGCATGCTTCGCGACACTCACAACCGCTGCCTCTTCACTCGAGTAACTTCCTTCCACCCGATCAGTCTCGATGTACGGAACAAAGACCTCCCGGGTTGCCTCAAGCAGCGTGAACGACCCGCCTGCTGCAGCCCCACGGAGACGTGACATCTCCGTCGCATACTCTCCCAGCTTCCCCTCTGCCGCCTTCTTCTGAGCCTCGAGCTTTTCGATTTGACGTTGAAGCGCCTCGATCTCCGCGAGGAGTGCCGCACGTTCTCCATGCAACTTCGAGAGTTCGACCGTGAGCTTTCGAAGTTCAGTTTCGACGCTCGCGACACTCTCCCGAAGCTTCTCTTCGCGATCAATGAGTTCCGCAATACGCGATTCGACGGCGGCTTGGGTTGCACGAGCCTCTGCGACGCGTTCACGAGCGTCCTCAACTGCACGCTCATGTTGCGCGACGACCGTTCGAAGGCCAGTCTCTTGCGCAGACAAACGCGCAATCTCCGACTGCAACGTCGAGATCTGTTGCTCAAACTCACTGACTTTCTTCCGAAGGAACTCTGCGTCCGCTTGGAGCGCATCACGCTGCTGCCGCGCGATTTCCGCTTCAGACTTTGCGGCGTTTGCCGCCGCACGCTGTTCATCTGCGGCCTGTCGCTCGCGCCCCGCCGCCTCTTTGGCCTCATCCAATTGGCGTTGGACGGCGATTCGGTCTTGTTGGAGTTGATCGAGCTCCAACTTTTTCTGGCTTTGTAAGAGCTCGAGGCGTTTGAACTCAGCCTCCATCGGCAGCAGCGACTGCTTCTTTGCCTCGAGTCCAGCAACCTGCTGCTCAAGCCCAGGAACCATCGCCTTCAGTTTCTCCGCTTGGACAACATGCCCCATCAAATCGATGCGGCGTGCCTCCAATTGCTGCAATTCTGCCTTAGAGTTGGCGACATTGGCTTCGACGTCTCGCAATTGATTCCATTGCGGAATGAGACGTCGCATCTCGTCTGCCTCACGCACAGACCGTCGGGCAACGGTTGCTGCCACGAGTGCAGAAACGCCCGCCGCTCCGCCGAGTGCAATAGTTCCGATGAAGGTCGGGATGATCATGCGCCACCTCCAGTCGATGGTGTTGAGCCGCTGGGCGTTTGGCCACTTCCGCCACCCGATCCAATTCGATTGGTGACGTCATTGAGCACTTTGATCAGAGTTTCGTATGTCTCTTTCAGCCGTTCCGCAGAACGCTCTGCTGCTTCAGTCGCCGTAACCGACTTCTGAAGCGCTGTGGCCCGCCGTTCAAGCACATCCACTTCTGATTGCACCCGCCGCTGATCGGCTTCGAGTGCGCTCTTATCAGCTTTGAGTTTGTCTATGTCGTTTGAGAGCCGCTTCGCCTCCGCAACCCGTGATTCAAGGTCACGAAGCGTGTCGTTGAGTGCATCTCGTTGTGTGCTGAGGCCCTGTAGTTCTCCCCGCAGCGCCGCAGCTTCGGTCACTTTGGTCGTCGCCGCCGCTACCTGTGACTCAAGCTGCTTAACCTTGTCCGCAAGCGAGGCCTCAGTTTGTTTCAAACCATCGATCCTCGTTTGGAGCGGTGATGTTTGGGCTTCGAGCGAAGCGATTGAATTCGTCAGAGTCCGCTCTTTCGATTCCAACTGTGTGACGCGCTGCGTCACCTCTTGCACTCTTTGGTCGACATCTTTCTGTCGCTGTTCCGCAATCGTGACGAGCCCCTGCGCCGCCTTCACATCTCGTTCCGCGTCCTCGCGCGTACTTCGTGCCTCGGCCAACGCCTCGGCTAGCGCATCAGCCTGCGCCTTACGTGTCGTTTCAAGTTCGCTTTTCGCCTTTTCAAGCTCGCTTTTCGCGGCTGTGATAAGGGATTGCTGCCGCGACAGTTCTGCTTCCGCTTCCGACTTCTTCGCGTTTGCGGCGGACGCCTGCACCTCAGCAGTGCGTTGGCGGCCAACAGCGTCGTCGATGAGCCCCTCGGTGTCTGAGAGATACTTCGAAAGCGCTGCAGCACGCACATCCAATTCGCTTGTCTGCCACACGACGGGAATAAGCAGCCCAAAACAAGCCAAAAAGAGCCCAGCGCCCACAATCGCCGCCCAGTAGGCAAAACCCACCGGAGATTTCAATTCTGGAGGTGTAGATATGTGCGGCCTCGCACCGAAAGACTTTTCCTGACCATTGAACTGTTGTGGACTCAAGTCACCCATAACAGAACAACATACTGGATTCCGGGCACCGATGAAACAAGACTGGTCATTCGACACTCCGT
>JAIXVI010000043.1 GCA_027483065.1 Planctomycetaceae bacterium | reverse complement strand
GATGCGCGGGCCGATCTCCGCAAGCGACACCTTCCACGGATCCGCGCAACAGAAGATTGCATGCGGATTGCCCATCGAAACGAGCGTCACGTGCGGCTCAACACCTGCGGCGCTCCACCAGTTGCTTGTCCCCCAACGCGCGAGATCAACGTGGTGCGCGACAACATGAGCGTCGGGAGCAATACCTTGCATTCGAGCAGGAATCCGCGCATGTTCAAGAATCGGCGCACCCATCTCGACGGTCGCGTCAGACACGCGACCATCGCGACCGCGCTGCCACGCGACCTGCAAGATCCCGCGCCCCGTTTCAACGCGGAGTGGATTTGCCGAGGCAATACCGCGGTCAATCGCAAACTTCGCAACACAACGAATGCCGTTTCCACACATTTCGCCTTCGCTGCCATCAGCGTTAAACATACGCATGCGCACGTCTGCAGCAGCAAGAGTTGGCGCGCACACCGCAATCAGTCCGTCGCTTCCGATCGCGAAATGACGATCACTCACGATGCGTGCAGCGCGCGCGAAATCAAGCTCCGCAGCGTGCGTGCCATCGATGTAGACGTAGTCGTTTCCGATGCCGTGCATCTTCGTAAAGCGCATGCGGCGAGTGTACCGATGCGCGAGCAACGCGCCATCACCACGCTCTTCAAGCCACGCGCGGAACGAGAAGCGCGAGCAACACCAAAAGAAGTGCCGACCAGCGAAGCCACGCGAGAAGCCGATCGATCGGCAAGTTTGCATGCGTTCGCCCGAGGAGCGTTCGCAGATACTCCTGCCGCCACTGGATTGAACCGTGTCGCCAACTCGGCCTCGCCCGCGGAACATGATTCAGGAACGCGACCGCTCCAAGCGCACCAACCATCGCGTCGACCGCGGCTGGTGTTGCTTCCGTCGAACCCGCGCGCGCACTTAAAACTTGCACTGCGTAGGTGTCTGCCTGTCGTTCGAAGCGACGGCTTGACCATCCGAACATCCACAACGCAGCGACCACGATGAGCGCATCGCGCGTGAGCGCGAGCCATCGCGCCAACTCCGCGATTTCCGCATCCGTGCCACCGACGGAAACATCGAGAAAAATCGCCTGCGCAAGTGGATCCGCGATGAGGCCCGCAAGAGTCCAACACGCACTAATCACAGCCACCATCCAAACGAGATGTCGCCGAGCAACATGCCCGAGTTCGTGCGCCATGACTGCGAGAATCTGTTCGCGAGGCATGTACTCAAGCAGCGTGTCGGAGAGCATCACGCAACGAAGACGCGGAAAAAGTCCCATGACGGCGGCGTTTGCGACAAGACCTTGCGTGGGCCACACCCAAATCTCCGAGACGCCCACGCGCGCTTCACGCGCAAGTTGCTCGAGTTCATCACGCAATGATCCCGCCGCGAGCCGCTTGAGTCCGAGGAGCGGCGGAACGATGAGGGGCACTAACACAACAAGCGCGGCTGCGGCAGCAATCATTCCAACGAGTCGCCAGCTTTCCGGGTCGGTCGCACCGTTTGCAAGAGCGACGCGCGCCGCGACTTCACCAAACACAAGCGGCACGATCAATGGCACCACGAAGGGTACGAGTCCAGCACGCGCTTGCGCCCAAACGTAACCAACACGCGAGGGCATCGGATGCACCGCGTGGCCCGCATCCAACGTTCGTACAACGGAACTCTCGCGCACACGGCGCTCGACTGGATACAGCACGAACGACGCGACCAACGCTGCTGCGATACCCGCAGAGAACAACACACTCGCGCTCGCCGCAATGCCGCCATGCGCGATGAGTTCGGTCGGAAGCTCGCTCGCCGCCGCGATCACAATCCACATCGTCGCAAGCCACGGAGCGCGCGGCATCCACGCGAAAAGCGCGTCGACCGATGCAGTTTCCATGCGATCCATCGCGCACAACGCGCGTCGCACTTTCCATGAACCCACCACGAGCACCGAGAGCGGCGCAAGAACAACCGCGATCGCACCGATCCACGCGGGGAACGCGAGAGCTCCCGCGATTTCGCCCGCAAGAAGCGCGACGAAGAGTTGAACGATGATCGCCAGTTGCACGCGAACTTATCCCTGCGGACGCTCGATAGCGCCGAGATCAACCACGACATTCCCGTGTCGATAGAAGTCGACGCCGAGAAGATCTGCGGAAAGGAATGTGAAAACGAGCCCGTTACAACGTGTGCTATCGGCGAAGGTAAAGTCACCGAGGTGAGGACCGGCGTAATCTGAGTTGTCGTACTTTTGCGTGTGATTGTGGTAGTGAAACTGCCGCGTGTAGAGCGCATCGAAGAGCGCTTGCGGGCTTTCAAATCGCACGTCGCTTGCCTTTGAACGCGGCGGAAACTCGAGAAGCTCCGCGCGTCCCGCATCGTCGAGTCCAAGTACTCCGCCATACTCCGTGGTGCGATCTTCACGGTCACGATCGGCTTGTTCAAAGAGATGCGTGCACAGTGCGGGCTCCGCGAGCATGTCGAGCGCGATAGCCATCGCCGCAAGATCAGACCAAACGAGTACGTCGCGCTGTTGCGCGAGACTTTCCGTGAAGCCGTTGCCGTATCCAGTGAAATCCGGTGAAGCTTTGCGGCGTCCCGCGATGCGTCGCGCGACTTCGTCGAAGATGACCGCGTCGGTCGCCGTCAAGAGATCAGGGCGTCGCTTCGCACACGCCACCACCACGGGAATCGCTCGAATCTCAAGCGATGTACGACGCTCTTCCGGAAGTTTCGCGAGCGCTTCGCGTGCTTCCGCGAAGAACTCCGCGCGCGATGGTTCACAGAGTTCGCGCGTCCAGAGGATCTCTTCGCGCGTCACAGGCAGGACGCCGAGTTCACTCGAAACGCGCGCGAGATCGATGAGCATTCCGTCGCCGCGCGTGGCGTCGGGGTTCGCAAGCATCGCGCGCAACTTCGGCGCATCACCAAGTTTCATCAAGAGTTCCCAACAACGCGCACGCAAATTCGCCTGCGTCGTGGGACTCGCCTCACGCATCGTGCGAATGAGCGTGGCACCGATCTGATCTTCACCGACGATCGCAGCAATCGCGACACGCTCAGGACGCGGCTTGGTCGGATCCATGCCGGGCGCAGGGTTCGCCCATGAGCGAATCAGCGCAGGAACAAGTTCTTCGATCTTGCGTTCGCCGATGAGTTCGCATGCGCGTTCGCGCCACGCGACATCACCCATGCGTGGCAGGCTGTTGCCCAGCGCTTCCACGAGCGCGGCACGATCCGTGTCGAGGAGAAGATCAAACGCCATCACACGCGCATCGATCGCGTAACCGTCCGCCGCGACCATGCGCCGAAGCGCAGCCTTGGTCGGCGCATCGACGCCACGCATGCGCGCAGCTTCCAACGCATCGAAATAGCGTTCACGCGCTTGGCCCGTCCGAGAAAGCACTTCCGCAGGATTCTCGACACTCTCCGGCCCGCCGCGGCAGCCCGCAAGAAGCACCGCACTTGCGAGGGCGAACGCGCAGATCGTCGATCCCGCCGTCCCCACGATCGACCGATCACAGAGTGCGCCGAGCAACGGAGGTAGGGACGAGCGGAACGTGCTGGAGGCTGGGATGAGTTTCGGCATAGGGAGCGACTCGCAGAATGCGAGCGAGACCGTATCATCGGCCCTTCATGGAAGGAACGAACAGCGCATCCTCCTTGCCAACCGCGGCTGAGCATTTCGGCGAAAGCGCGTTTCGAAGTGACGTCGAACGACTGTTGGCGCTGATTCGCCCGTCGGTGCGGGCCGACGGCGGAGACATTGAACTCGTATCCGTCGACCCGTCGGGACTCGTCCGGATCCGACTCCTCGGAGCGTGCATCGGCTGCCCGTCCGCCAACCAGACGTTGCACCACGGCATCGAACGAACGCTTCGGGCCGAGCTTGGACCGTCGATTCGGGTTGAGGCGGTTCCGGCGAGCGCGGCGCAGTAGCGCGCAATGCCGCGCAGTGGCGTGAACGTGAACCAGTCAAGATGAGGGCACTTGCGCCGCCGGGGCGCTCGTTCCGCGACCTACCCCCGTTTCAAAGACGCTGCTGACCCCAAGCGCAAAGACCCATCTGAAAGCGAGCCGAGCGCGTGTCTGAACCGACGCTCGATCCCGCTTTCGAGCCCGCTTTCGACCCCGCGCCCCATCCGGCGAAGCGACCGCGTCTCGTCTGAAACTCCTGCGTCGGCAGGAATTGCGCCTCGAAACTCTCGTGCTCACGCTTCCTTCCCGTCGTTTGGTCGGTTAGTCTTTCACCGTCAGCCATGTGGCAGACAGGCAAACGCCTGGGCAGGAGGTCCCCAACATGCTCGTCATTACACGCCGCGAAGGTGAAGAAGTCGTCATCGGTGATCCATCGTCTCCGATGGGTGTTGTTCGCATCGTGGCGATCAAGGGCGATCGCGTGCGCGTCGCGTTTGACTTTCCACGCACCGTGGAAGTCCACCGCCGCGAAGTCGCGGATCAGATTCTCGCCAACGGGAATCAACAGCCGGATGCCGACAGTCGCAACGTGATCGGAACGATTCGTCCTGCGAACGAAGGCGGCTAATCCGCTTCGAGCGGCAACCGGACCAGCACTCAAAAACAAACACGCGCGCCCATCGGCGCGCGTATTCGTTGGTTGCTTGCGGGCGGGCAAGCAGCCACCCTTCTGAAAGCGACTCCGGCCCTTTCGGGTCGGAATCGCAGGTCGCGGGGTTCGACGATCCGTGTCGATCCCGTCAACTGCCGAGCCGTCCTTGGCTCAGCGGAAACGAATCTCGGGAACATCCTGCACGCACCCGTGGTGCAGGATTTTGCAGGATTTCGGCCGTTGCCTCAACGTCCGCGCTCGGGCGCATCCTTGCGCCTCTGCCACCCACACACCGTTGCCGGCGTTCCCTCGCAGCCTTCCACACGACGATCCATGTCGAGTCTCGGGCTTATTCGTTTCAATCGCGAAGAAGTCCTTTCGGGCTGCGTCGCGCAAGTTTCAATCACAGTTCAGTCGGGCTTGGTCATGGTCGGTCAGCTCGGCGTGCCTCAAGCGCTGCGCCATAGAGTTGTCCGACTTCCTTCGTATCCATCGACTCTTGCTTCCACTGCTCGCTGTCGACGACCTCGAGATGGTCAAAGACGCCGAGCACCGTGACCTTGTCTTTCAATCCGTACGACTCGAGGAGGCGATCGGGAATGCGCACGCGCCCCGCCGAGTCGAGTTCGATCTTTGCTGCCTTCGACATCACCTGCGTATCGAGATTGACGGTTCGTTGGTCTCGCAAAAACTCACGAGGAGTTGCCCGAACCACCGACTCAAACAACTTCGAGGGCCACAACCAGAGATGCCCATTGCTTCCCGGAAGCGCAACCCATTGAGCCCCGTGCTCCTCCGTTTGGATGGAGTCTCGGATCTCGGCTGGGATGGCCAAGCGCCGCTTCGTGTCGAGGGAGTGATCAAACTGCCCGAGAAACATGCGGCGGTCCCCTTTAGGACACGGTGAAGATACAACACCTCGCCCCACCTTTCAACACCTTGCCCCACTTTCCTGCACTTTTTGATGCAATTTTTGGTTGTCGATTTTGGGCCAATCACGCCCGCTTGGGTGGCTTCACGGCATAACCGCCTCATATTGCTGGGGTTAGGCGATTCGAAGTGCTGGGCGGTTCAGCCACAGCGAATCTCCGTCGGCTCTGTTGGTTCTAGCCCGCATGCTCCCTCCCCCCACCGAAGCGACCGTCGAAGCGCTTACCCGCGTCCCGAACGCGCAGTACCTCATCACCACTGCCTACGGCGACGTCCGCGACGGCCGCATCATCGACCGCGTGCAGCAGTGCGGGACGGTGCCCCCAATGCTCTTGGTGGCGATGGAGAAGGGCCACGTACTCTCACCGCTGATCCGCGATAGCCGCACCTTCAGCCTGTCGCTGCTTGACCCGAATGAACGCCTGCTCCAGCGCGTGTTCGGCCCCGATCGACGGATCGGCGACGACCCGTTCCTGACCTATCCGTTTACGAAGGGCGTGCTTGGCGCGCCGATCGTGACCCGTGCCGTGGCGTGGTTCGACTGCGAAGTCGTGCGCCACCTCGACATGGAAACCAATTACGAGCTGTACATCGGCGTCGTTCACGCTGCGGGACTCGGAACTCCGCCTGCGCAGCGGCTCAACGCAGCGCTCACCATGACCCGCCAGGGCGACGCGCGAGCGCCCCGAACGCGACTCGCACTCGATCGCAGCGGCGCGGCTGAGAGCCCGGCCGAGCGCACGCGCAGCAAGCCTGCAGTAGCGCTGCCGTCAACCGCCGTGCCCTCGAAGAAAACGGCGCCGCGGTCGCGGGCGTAGTCGGAACCTCCGCCGCTCAGCATCACCGGCGCACCGCGGCAATTCCCGCGTCGCGCCTATTCTGCGCGAATGCTTCGGCTTCCTTCGACTCCAACCGCTCTCCGTGACGATCCCTCAAATCGTCTCGGCCTCGATTACCTCAACGAAGCCTCTTCGTTGCCGAAACTCGGCTACGGCATCATCGATATCCACGCTCATATCAATGGCCTCGCTGCCGCGGAAGTGTGGCACCCAATTGCGAGCGCCTTCGGGGTCGAGCGCACTTTTTCGATGTCGCGACTCGAGGATGTTGCGGCGCTGCGTGCACGACTCGGCGACGCGATTGAGTTCATCGCGTTCCCCGACTTTCATGATCAAGATCGCCGCCGCGGACATGGCGTTGGCTATCTCGAACGCATCGAGAAGTATCGCGAGGCTGGCGCGCGCATCGTGAAGTTCTGGAACGCACCGCGGTTCATCGACTTTGGCCATGACGCGGGTGAACCGCAGATGCTGGCGCTCGATGGCGCGCTTCGCATCGAGCAGATGAAACTCGCTGAGCGCCTTGGCATGATGTGCATGACGCACGTCGGTGATCCGGATACCTGGTTCGCGACGAAGTATGCCGATCACACGCGCTACGGCCGCAAACTCGACCATTACATCCCATTGCGTCGGGCGCTTGACCGCTTCGCGATGCCGTGGATTGCCGCGCATCTTGGCGGATTCCCGGAGGATCTTGCCTTTCTCGACGCGCTCCTCGAAGCGCATCCGAACCTGCATCTCGATACCAGCGCAACCAAGTGGATCGTTCGCGAACTCGGTCGCCACCCGCGCGACGAAGTTGTGAGCTTTCTCGAGAAGTGGCGCGGCCGCATCTTCTTCGGAACAGACACCGTGACGACGGATGAACATCTGCGCGACGGTGATAAATCGAGCGAGATGGCGCGCAAAGCAACGAGTCGCGATGCCGCGCATGATCTCTACGCGAGCCGCTACTGGGCGCTTCGCATGATGTGGGAAGGTGTCGGCGAAACTCCGTCACCGATCGCCGATCCTGATCTCGCGATGGTCGCTCCCGATCGTCACAGCCCGAATGACGCGCCGCTCTTGCGCGGGATCGCGGTCCCACCAGACTTGTTGCGCGATCTCTACCGTGATGCGGCGCTTCGACTCTTCGAGGCGTTTTCGACGAAGCCATGACCAAAGCCATGACCAAAGCCATGACCAAAGCCATGACCAAAGCCATGACCAAAGCCACGAGCGAAGTCGTGAAAGGCACGCGAGAGCGCGGCGACATCATCCGCGAATCGATGGATGAGTGACGCACGCGGACCAGATTCATGCACGCCGAGCGAAATCGACGCGTGCACGAATGTTGGTCGTTCGGCAGCAAGTCCCCAAAGCGCAGGACGCGGTGATGGCGTCATCGGACCAGCGGCGAGTGACGCCGGACATCGGTCGCCCGCACAACTCACGGGATCCGTCACAAGTCCATCTTGATCGACCAAGAGTGCATCGACGGCTGCGAGGAGTTCCCATGGTCTTTCCGCGCGTGCGTCGAGGATGATTTCAGGCGCACTGACTGCGTCGCACAAGAAGCGCGAGCGCTCCAAGACCCGCGGCGTCGCGGGCGACGCGATCAAACGAAGCCGCACACCGCTTCCAACGAGCGCGACGTGCGCCATGCCGATCGCGCGCGCGACGAGTCCAAGGTCGACCCAACTGGGGGGTTCGTTCGCGAGCAAGATCGCGATGTCGAAAGGTGCGAGACCGAGTTCGCGTCGCAGCCGCGCGCGGCGGTTTTCCGGTGCGGGCGCAAGCTCAGGAAGCACTTCAGGAATTCCGGCTACGCGTGTGAACTCGTTTCCCGCGACGGGATGCGCCACAAGAAGTTCGCCGGCGTGCGCGTCGCAACTTGCTCGCGACGCACGTGCCACGCAACCGTGCAGCACCGTTGCGCGATTTCCCCGCGAACCACCGCCAAGCTTCTGAAGCGCCTTCGCGATCTCCGCCTGCCGCCACCTCCCCGCGCAGCGACCAACACGATGAAGCCCGACATCGCGAGAGAGACCGAACTCGACAAGCCGACGCGCAAAAACCTCTGGACCAAGGACGAGGACGTCATCACCAGACACGGCGCTCCGCGCGAGCTCCCGCAGCGTGCAATCACCACAATCCTCAAACGAAACAACGTGTACCGAACCGAAGACCGCAGTCGCATGCATCGTTGCCTGCGGCGCAACAGACATCGCTTCAAGCGAACTTGCGTCCATCCCGTCGTGACTCACTGCCGACGCGTCCCGAGGTTTTCGCCAAGATCCACGCGATCATGCTGGTAGAAGAGTTGCGCAACTTCGAGCGCGATCTTGCGCGCGAGTTGATCTTCAATCTGCGTGCGGCCTGCGCGGGTGCGGAGCCCATCAGAACTCTCTTCGCGAATGATCGCGGTGACTTCACGACCGTCCGGCATCGACTGCGCGGCGGGATACGTGCGAACGCGCATCTCAAGGTCAAGCACCTTCACCTGCACGATGGCGGTCGGCCGAATGCCACGATCATCCGTGCGGCCGGTCAAATCAAACACGGTCGGTTGGATATGAATCACTTGCGCACAGTCGAGCGCCTTGCCCACCGCTTCGACGGTCATCAACTTCTGCGCGTTTCCTGCAGAGCCCGAGCGCGCAACGGCGATCGCATCGCGCGAAGCAACCGTCGACTCGAGGTGGCCACGCTCCATGAGATCGAAACTGACAGCATCACCAATCGCGGTTCGAAGTGCCGTGCGCGGCAGAATGTTGCGCGGATCGTCGACAAAGATCACGGTCTTCTTCTTCGGAAGCGTGTACTCCGCATCGATCTGCCCGGGACCTTCGATCGCGTAGGCAACTGGCGTCACGATGTTGCAGCCAGCCGCAGAGAGAACACCAACGGCCGAGACGAAAGCAAACATGCGGGCGAGGGTCGACATAAGAAGTTCCTATCACACGGGCTATCTCACGTGCTCTCTCAGGGCTCACAAATAGACGCGTTGCTTCTCGCACCGCGCACGATGCATCAATACTCGGGGTACTTGTCTTCGATGTGGCGGTAGAAGAGCCACGAGGACTTCTGAATGAAGAGCGTCAGCAGGCCGCGCTCAATCGCCTCGCGGCGCGCGCTTTCCTTACCGATACCTTCTTTGTTGGGGAACTTCGCAACAACGTTCGCAGTGAACGCAAACTCATCGGGCGAAAGTCCATCCGCTTCCACCACACCGATGTTTGCAGCGGCAACGCCATCCCAGATGTAGCTGTTTCCGACAGGATTCAGGCGATACTCATAGAGATCGATGAACACGAGGCGCGCGACGCCG
The DNA here is from genome assembly GCA_027483065.1 of Planctomycetaceae bacterium. GTDB lineage: Bacteria > Planctomycetota > Phycisphaerae > Phycisphaerales > SM1A02 > QWPT01. The sequence goes on along the minus strand of JAIXVI010000043.1, from coordinate 1,847 downwards.
AGTTCCTTGGCGATCTCGCCATGCGGCAACGCGCGCCATTGCGGCGTTCGATACTGCCAATCGAGCACTTGCCCGGGCGGAAGGACCGAAGCGTCCTTCACGTACAGCTTGATGCGCGCCGAGACGTTCGCCGTGATGTTCGCGACGACTGCTGGATGCTCGACGAGCGTCGCATAGTCAGCGTTCACGATGACTGCGGACGTCTGGCCTTCAAGTCCCTCGTACTGCGCGGGAACATCGAGTTTCTTGCCGCGTTCAATCTGCTGCCCGATCGCACCCACCGCACCTGCGATGCAACCAGTGGAGCCAACGATGCTGCCGAGAAGAGCAAGCGCGATCACCGCACGCAATGTCGCCGCGCGGCGTTTCCAGGAGCGATGCTGCGAGGAATCGCTTTCGATGCGAGATGTCGAGATTGGTGTCATCATCATCAACCCATCCATCCGCGCATGAGCGCGGTCTTGTAGCCCCATGCGAGAAGTGCGGCGATACCCGCAAACCACGCCAGTCGAGCACCCAACAATCGCTCGTAGACCGGCCATACAGTTCGGCCGGTTGCAAGCGTCCAGATCGCTGCGACGAACGTCATGCCCGCCGCGATCGCCAACACGCAACCCATTGGCTGGGTTGTGAAACTATCAACGATCCGTCCCTTCGACGCGAGCGCGAAGGCAGTCGTCATTCCGCAGGAGGGGCATGGTACCCCGAAGCGCGCTGGCCACGAACAGGCTGGTAGACCAAGTGCTTGGTGCGTCCCGAAACCTCGCGAGGCGGGCGGAAGGAGCCATGCAACGACGAGAAGCCCCCCGCTTGCGCCCGCGGCGAGCGCTGCAGCGACAAAGCGTCGGCGAACTTCAGCGGGTTCAAACGCTGCGGGAACTTGGGCCGCCCTCGTTTCGCTGCCTGCGCCAGGCACCGGGATCCGGGGTGCCGGCGGAATTGTGGGCACTTCTTCGGCCTCTGCCATGAGTGAAAGGTAACCGCAAGTGCGCCGCGGCGACTACCTTCGCGGCATGCCCGATCAATCTTCGGCGTGCTCATCTCCTGTTCGCGACCAACAACAGTCGGCGATTTGCTCGGCTCGACCACTCTGGGCGGACGGCCACCTCGACCTCGCCTACCTCGCCGTCAATGGCCGCGACATGCTCGCGCCCGTCGCGGCTGATGCTCCGTGGTGCTGCACACTCGCGTCGCTCGGTGAAGGTGGCGTGCGCGTCGCGCTCGGCACAATCTTCACTGAACTCGGCGGCGACCCGAAGACCGAAGCGGCGGCGTATCGCGATTCCGATGACTTGGACGGCGCACATCGCGTTGGACTCGCGCAACTCGAGTGGTACGAACGGATGGAACGTGAAGGACATCTCGCCATCATTCGCTCGAGGGCAGACCTCAAGCGCACACTTGCAGGCGAAGGCCCGCTTGGCGTTGTCATTTTGATGGAGTGCGCCGACCCCATTCGTTCGCCGGATGAAGTCGCTTGGTGGCACGCGCGTGGGCTTCGTGTCGTCGGCTTGAGTTGGGGGCACGGCAGCCGATACGCCGGTGGCAACGCACGCGCGGGTGGTCTCACTGCGATCGGACGACGCATGGTGGAAGCGCTTGATACATGCGGAATCGTGCATGACGCTTCGCATCTCTCTCGTGCGGCCTTTGATGATCTTCTCGTCGCGACGAACGCTCGCGTGATCGCAACGCATTCGAACGCCCAAGCGCTGCTTCAACCGAATGAGCGACACCTCACCGACGCCCAAATCGCGGCGATTGCCGCGCGCGACGGTTGGATTGGGCTCAATCTCTATGGTCGATTTCTCGCGCACGATGCACGCGCGACGCTTCAAGATTGCGTC
>JAIXVI010000135.1 GCA_027483065.1 Planctomycetaceae bacterium | reverse complement strand
GACGATCTTCTTGATCGTGACACCGCGTCCCAGATCATCTTTGATGTGGTAGTTGGTCAGCGTGCTTCCGTCGTTGCGGAACAGGTCGCATTCGCCGCCTATCCAAAGCACACCTTTCGAATCTTGAAAGACACTTCGGACGACACCACTCAGTTCAGCATTCGGGTCCACGTCGACGACAAGTGGCCGCTCCAGCGACAACATCTTGGTTGAAGAAGATGTTTCGGAGCCTTCGATTGCTTGTGGCCTGAAGGCGCTGTCTGAGAAAGACTCGCTTCTCGTGACGGGATCGCCTGCAGGAATAGATTGTTTGTTGCAACCCACGAGGAAAGAACTCAGGCAGACAATCAACATCGATACTTGCTTGAGCATTGGTTGCACTCTCATGGTGATGACCGACTTGTACGAGCATCTGAATGCTACGAGACTCAGAGCGAATCGGTTCAAACGCAGGTCGACCGTTGGACGAGCGCAACACCGAAGCAACGCAACGGAGAGACAGGAAGAGCTCAGCGACGTTGAGAAGCGGAACAACATTTGAGCTCACCGGTCTGGAGTGGTGGGCTGGCTTGCCCGCCGCGGAGGGCCCGGAGTTGAGCGAAGGGTGAGGCGTCACTCTCGTTCGAACTCAAAGCCAAGCCGGGTGTACAACTTGACCGCTGGAGTGTTGGCCAACGTGACCACCAAGCGAAGCTCTCGCTCGCCTTGGGCGAACAGCTCGTTCATCGCTGATTGCATGCAAGCCCGCGCCAAGCCCTGCCCTGCGGACTCGGGCTCCGTGAACGTGAAAGCGACGAACGGCCTGTCTTGGAAGCGAGTGACGAGCGTTGCCGACAACAAAGAGCGCGAGCGCGCGAACACTTTCGAGCAACTGGGCAGGAACGTTCCGTACTCGCCCTTGATCGTCTTGGCGACCTCCGCGGCGGCCTGCTCGGGTGTTTCACCCTCGTAGTCCACCGTGTCAAGATACGCGCGGTACATGAGTGCACCCAAAGCTTGCGTATCGCCAGCCTCGAAGCTTCGAACTTCTAGCCCTTCAGTCGGTTTGAGAGGCGCGAGCGCGGCTCGCATGAAGGATCTCTTGGACATTGCGACGACGGTGCTCGGGTAACGCCTCACAGCTGATTCTGCAGTTCCGCTCATTCGGAACCGGCAAACGAACCTACCACGGGGCGGGGCAGTTGCCTCGCATCCCCTACCGATTATCGCTTGAGAACCGAACCTACGTGACAGTTGTCCCGTTTCCGCAGAACGCGCGCGACGCGTGTTCGCTGCCTCGGCAGAACAGGCGAGGATGACCGCGCGACCCCGCTTCCAGAACGTCTTGTCGATCTACTGCGCGCGCCCCCGGGCAACATGCAACAGGCCGCGCGTGCTGCGCGGCCTGTGCTCTTTCGATTCTCCGCCTCCGGTGGCGCGACCTCAGCCGTTCCACTTGAGGTGCATCGGCCCCTTGTACTCGGCAAGCGGGCGGATGATGCGGTTGTTCGCGTGCTGCTCCATGATGTGCGCGCACCAACCCGTGATGCGGCTCGCGACGAAGATCGGCGTGTACTGCGGCACGGGAATTCCCATGATGAAGTACGTCATGCCGCACGGGAAGTCGACGTTCGGATGGATGTTCTTATCGCGCAGCATGATCGCCTGCACTTCATCACCCATGTCAAACCACTTCTTGCTCGACGGGCCCTGCTTCTCCGCGAGTTTGAGGCCCCAGCGGCGCAGAATGCCCGCGCGGTGGTCGCCGTTCTTGTAGACGCGGTGACCGAAGCCCATCAACTTGCGCTTCTCGGCGAAGGCGCGCTGCATCCACGCGTCGACCGTCATCTTGCCGCCCGCGCAGTCGAGATCAATGTCCTTGAGCATCTCCATCGCCATCTCGTTCGCGCCGCCGTGAAGCGGGCCCTTGAGCGCGCCGATGCCGCCGCAAACCGCGCTGTGAAGATCGGTTTCGGTCGACGAGATCACGCGGCACGAGAAGGTCGATGCGTTGAAGTCGTGCTCCGCGTAGAGGACGAGCGAAACATCCATGATGCGCGCGGCAAGTTCGTCCGGCTTCTGGCCCGTGATGAGCCAGAGCAAGTTTGCTGCGTGTCCGAGCGAGGGATCTGGATCGACCGGCGCATGGCCGTCGAGCGTGCGCTGGCAAGCGCCGATGATTGTTGGAATCTGCGCGAGCAGGCGCTTCGACTTGCGGAGTTCAGCTGCGGGCGAGTTGTCTTCGCACTCGGGGTCGAGGTGCGAGAGGAGCGAAACGCCCGTACGCAGAATCGACATCGGGTGCGCGTTCGGGCTTTCCTTCGCGACGCGCACGATCGCGTCGCGCACGCTCGCAGGAATCGCGCGCATCGACGCGACCTCGGTCTTGAACGCCGCGAGTTCTGTGGCCGACGGCTTGTGGCCGACGAGAAGCAAGAAGGCCACTTCTTCGAAGGTCGCGTTCTCCGCAAGGTCGGCGATCTCAAAGCCGCGGTAGATGAGTTCCGATTGAGTGACGGCGCAGATCGAAGTCTCGCCGACGGTCTGACCAGCGAGGCCACGGGTGTCGACGGGCTTGGCGGACGGGGCGGGTGCGGTGCTCATCTCAAATCTCCTTGCGCGAATGTTCGAACGGCCCGCGCACGGCAAAAAGCCGCGCACGAATGGATGAGTCTACAACTTCTCCGGCCCGCTGGGGCGAGGCGAAACACCGAACGAACCTGCGCGCAAGTTCACCCACCGCGATTGGGCCTGTGCCGATGGGGATCGAAAAACAACGTTTCTGCTCGACGAGCCTTTGGGGCGAGCTGAGAGCGGACCTCGGCTGGGTCTCGAGATGATCTATGGCCCCCAGACCCGCTCCGATCCGCGCTAGATTTGCGCCATGCTCCGACTTCTCTCGCTTTCGCTGGATTCCGTTCGGTTGCCGCTCGCGTTGCTTGTCGGCGCCTTCCCCCTTTTCACAGGCGCTGGCGGGTGTGCGACCGCGCCACACGGGGGCTCGAAACCGACCTCCGACGTTGCGTCGGTTCTCATCGGGCACTTCACAAGCGCAGCGCAGGCGAAGGCGGATCCTGAGTTCTTCGAAGTGCAACTCCACATGGCGGAGATTTGGACTGACCGCGACGACGGGCCGTGGATCTACGTTGAGCAGGCGATGGCGACTGCGCTCGACAAGCCCTATCGACAACGGATCTATCGGCTCGTCGACCGCTCTGCGGGGCCCGCTGCTCCAAGGGTCGAGAGTCAAGTGTTTGAACTCCCAAACGCCACAGAACGCATCGGCGCGTGGAAGGATCCCGCGCGCTTTGCGGGCGATTCACCCGAGGCGCTCATCGCGCGCGAGGGCTGCGCGATCACGCTCACTCCTGCGGCCGACGGCAGCGACGGCGTTTGGAGTGGCTCAACCGAAGGCGACCTGTGTCTGAGTTCGTTGCGCGGCGCGAAGTATGCGACGAGTGAGGTTTGGCTCACGCGCACGATGCTGCGAACGTGGGACCGCGGATTCGACGCCGCGGGCGCGCAAGTCTGGGGCGCGAAGAAAGGCCCGTACATCTTCGACCGCGTGATGGAGTGAGTGCGGGTGACTTTTGCGGTCGCCGCTGCGGCGGCTCCCTCTGGTTGTGCCCTTCGGAGTGAATCCTCAGGGCACTGGGTTGTTGTTCGCGGCTCGCGGTCGCCGCTGCGGCGGCGACCTTTGACGTCATCCACGCCAGAGCGAG
>JAIXVI010000035.1 GCA_027483065.1 Planctomycetaceae bacterium | reverse complement strand
GCTCTATCGGAACATCGATGGCGACGCACGCATCCGACGGCATTTCCCGGAGGATCTTTCCGCGACGAGTGAAGCGGTGCGCGACATGCGTGAATTTCTCACCCAGTTCTTCGGAGGTCCCGGCGAGTACTCCGCTCGGAAGGGTCACCCGCGCCTGCGTGCTCGTCATATGAGGTTTCCGATCGATCAGGCTGCGCGTGATGCCTGGCTCGACAACGCGCTTCGGGCGCTCGAAACGGTCCGAACGAGCGAGCGTCTCGACGAGCCTGCGCGGCAAGAAATCGGCGCGTATCTCATTCGCACGTCGCAGTTCATGATCAATCGCGAGTAGCGGTCGGGTGGGCGCGGGTCACTCCGCGAATGGCTCGACGGTGTAACCAAGTTTGTCGAATCGCCGCATGGCCTTCGCCGCCTCGGAGCGATTCGCGAAGCGACCGATCTGAACGACGTAGATCGTCTTTCCCGCGCTGACTTTTTCGACGACGCGCGGCGAACCGAGGTTCTCGCTTGCGTCGGCGCTCGCCTGTCCGCTCGCCTGTCCGCCCGCCTGCGCGCGCTTGGCGACCTCGCGACTGACTGCACGCGCGCGGTCGGCATCGCTGAACGCGCCCGCTTGAATCGCGTACTGCGGGGCGTTTGCCAATGGACGTGTCGCGCTGCCGTTGCCACCACCGTTCGCTGAGGGCGCACCCTTCGATACAAGCCCGTTCCGTTGCGCGACCTCCGAAGAACTTGGTGGCGTCTGGGAAGCTGCGGGGGACTTCTGCGTTGTTTCGATTCCTTCAGCGGTGTCACTCGTCGATTGAGCTCGACGCGCGCTCGTTACGCCGCTCGCCGCCGCGAGCTCCCGATCGGTCGGTGGCAATCCCGCCTTCGTCCGCAACTTGTCCGCTTCGACGGAGAGCCCTGCGCGCTCGTAACAACGAAGCGCCACCCCGAACGCGCGACGTCGCTCGGTACCTTCAAACGATTCCGCCGCGCGCGCGTACGCACGGCCGGCTGCATCAAACTGCTTGCGCTCGATCTCGAGGGAACCGAGGCTCACCAACGCGTCGGCCGCGAGCTCACGATCGCTCGACTGAGCGACCTTGCTGAACAGCGCGGCACCTTCTTCGAGCCGACCAAGTTTCCACTCGCCAAGGCCCTCGATGTAGTTCGCCTGATCGCGCGCGATCCCTTGTGATGTCTTCGCCGCGCGCCGAGCACAATCAACCGCGCGGCCGTACTGCGCTTCGCCATACGCATCGCCCGCCTGCACAAGGAGATCACCGGCGCGCTCGCCACCGCAACCGCCGGACAGCAAGCCGAATGCAACGCCGCCCACAATGCCACAACGAGAGGCAAAACTCATCGCACAACTGAGCGAGAGCAACTGAGCGAGGGCGGCGATTCGCATGGTGGGTCGGTACTCTACGGGACACGCGCTGTCGTCGCTCCCCGACGCGGCCAGCGGCCAGACGGTGGTACTCAACACTATGGAACTGCTCTCCTCAATCCGACGGCATCTCCTCCTCCGCCCACTTCGCACAGTGATCGTGGACGACGTCCGTCGCTGGCGCGGGATCGACCTGATGGTCGTCGCTTGGCATATCGCGCGCGCCATTGAGAAGACCTCGAACGCGCCGCGCATCGGAATCCTGCTGCCGACCTCGGGCGCGTTTCCTGCGGCCACCATCGCGGCGTGGACACTCGGCCGAACAATCGTGCCGCTCAACTTCCTTCTCTCGCGCAGCGACCTCGAATACGTCGCGCGTGATGCAGGTCTCGACGCCGTCATCACCATCGGACCGATGCTCGACTTCATCGGTGGGTCCATCCCTGGCCTCACCGAGATTCGACTCGATCAGATGAAGTTCAAAGGGATCCCGCCGATTCGGATGACGAACCCGCTGCAACGCGACGATGTGGCGGTCGTCCTCTACACGTCAGGCACAAGCGGGCGACCGAAGGGCGTCATGCTGACTGGCGGCAATATCGGCGCAAACGTCCGGCAAGCGGCTGAATGGGTCGACTTCGGATCCGCCGACAAGATCCTCGGCGTCCTTCCGCAGTTTCACTCGTTCGGACTCACCGTGCTCACGATGTTGCCGCTCGCGACTGGCGCTCGCGCGGTCTACACCGCTCGATTCGTGCCACGCAAACTGGTCGAACTCGCGAAAGAGCACAAGCCCACGGCGCTCGTTGCGATTCCATCGATGTACAACGCACTGCGCCTTTTGAAGGACGCAGACAAACAGGACTTCGCAAGCCTTCGGTTCGTCGTCTCCGGCGGTGAACCGCTGCCGGCCGCGGTGTACGACGGTTTCCACGAGAAATTCGGCATCGAGATCAACGAGGGCTACGGCCTCACCGAAACCGCGCCGGTCACGAACTGGTGCCGCCCGCATGAGCAACGACGAAAGTGCGTTGGGAAGGCGCTTCCCGGTATTGATCAGCGCATCGTTGGCCCCGATGGCAAGGTGCTCGGCCCGAACGAAGATGGCGAAGTCCGCATGAAGGGTCCGAACATCATGAAGGGCTATCTCAACCTTCCGGATGAGACCGCCGCCGTGTTTGACGAGCAGGGCTATTTCAAGACGGGCGACATGGGACGGTTGGATGAACAGGGGTTCCTCGCAATCACCGGTCGCATCAAGGAGATGCTCATCATCGGCGGCGAGAATGTCTTCCCGCGCGAGATCGAAGAAGTGCTCAATCGCCACGAGTCGGTCAAAGACTCCGCGGTCATCGGCATGCACGACGGCATGCGCGGTGAAGTCGCACTCGCCTTCGTGGAAGTGAAAGAAGGCGCGACGTTCGACGAGCAAGGATTGAAGGCATGGTGTCGCGAACACATCGCGGGGTTCAAAGTTCCGCGCGACATTCGCTTGATCAAAGAACTGCCGCGCAATCCGACGGGGAAAATCATGCGTCGCAAGCTCTCGGCGGAAACCAAGTCCGAGGCATGAGTCGACCGCGTGCGAGACAAGTCAGCCGCGCATGAAGCGACTTACGGGCAGCCGCCCCACGCGGCGAGAAGTAGCGAAAGGTCCGCCGCACCGGTGGCTCCATCGCCATCAATATCTGCAGCGGTTCCGCCCCACGATGAGAGGAGCAGCGACAGGTCGCTCGCGGCGACTTGGCCGTCACCGTCGAGATCAGCGACGCAGTCCACGCACACCGTTGGCGGCGGAGTGAACTTCAGGACCGCTTCGCCACGGGTCGTTCCCGCAGAGCCGACACGCACCAGGTAGGTCGTGTCACAGGAGACCGGGAAGATCAGTTTGCTCGCGTCGACGCCGACGCAGAGTTGGCCGTCATCGTTGCAGGCAACAAGCGTTGGGGACGAGCACGTGCCCGTGTACACCGCGAGCACGGTGTCGAACCACGATCCGCAAGTTTCGAGCGTCGCGTCTCCCTCACGATCGGATGTCCACTTGAACCAAACGTCGGCGGCGAAACTCGCGCCGCCGCACGCCTTCGGTTGTTGGGCGGCTTCGGTGCCTGCTCGAAGCGCGTTGAACACGTTGTTCCCCACGACGAGCGTCGAGGCGTTGCTGCAGAGATCGTTGACGGGCGCCCCGGTGAGGCAGAGCTGACCCGCTCGACTCACGCACGTCGAGTCCCACGATTGGCTGCAGCAGAACGGGTCTTGCGCACACACCGCGTTACAACAGGTCGGCGTGCCGCAACCACCGCTTGATCGCGGCGTGAAGCATGAGCCGGTCGCGGCGTTGCAGCCATTTCCACAGGCCTCAATCGTCTCCACGAGAAGCGTGTAGCGATTCGCGGATGTACAAACGAGATCAGAACCACCGAACGTCGGGTAGTTTCCACCGGCAACAACGATTCGGTAGTTTCCCGCTGGGAGACACACCGTCGAGCTCGAACCTTCGACACAGAGTTGACTGCTTGCCTTCGCCAAGTTTGTGGTTACTGCGGGACACGCCGTATCGGGAACAATGGCCGCCCATGCAGTCGGGCTCGATGCAAAGCGCAACGTCGCCTTGACTCCGCCATCGCCGTCCGCGTCGACGAGCGTGAACCGATAGACGTCGACATCGATGGGCGTGCTGCCGTCAATGCCGCGCGCGAGAGCTCCAGAGACTTGCACATTCGCAACGATCTGCTGAGGTGAACCGCCGGTCTGCGTGTAGCAGGGGTCGTTGGTATTCGCTGGGCACTGCTCGCTCTCGAGTTGCGCGTCGGCTTCGACGAAAGGCTCGCAACCCGCGACGCAAACTTCGTTTGCGGCATAGACGCAGAAAATGTCCCACGGACCTTGGCAGCACGACGGATCGAGCGAACACACGGCGTTGCAACAAACGGCGTCATCGCACGCGCCAACTGAGTGCGTCTCAAAACAACTACCGCTGGTCACCGAACCGCAGGTGCCGGGCGTGCCTCCGCAGAGAAAGGATGCTGTCGCAGCGCACGTGGCATCCCAACGGGTCGAACAGCAGAAGGGATCGTTCGCGCAAACCGACGTGCAGCACGTCGCAGAGTCGCAGCCCGGATTCGTATGGGCGGAAGTGCACGGCCCACTCGCGGTCGCACCGCAGTAACCCACACAGAGCGCGTTCGCAATACTCACGCAATCAGAGTCCCATGCACCTGTGCAGCACGACGGGTCGAACTGACAGACCTGCGCGCAGCACGTCGCACTGTTGCATCCTGGTGTTGCGTGCAGCACGACGCACGATGCCGTCGAACTACACGTTTGCGCGAAGCTGTTCCGTGGGGAAGACAAGACAACCACAAACGCGGCGAGAAGAACGGCGAGCCTGGCGACACCGCGCGTCGGCTTTCCCGCGCGATGCAAGGCATCGACGAGCGATCGCGCAAGGCGAAGAGCCGTCGTAGAGCGTGTCTTGAAGCGCGCCGAAATGGGCGGCTGTGCGTTGCAGGGAAGGGATTCGAACATCGCAAACAGATCTACGCGGGTCGGTGGAGTTCGATTCGAGAGCGGCTCTCAAATACCGAAACTTGGGTGTGTGAGAATCATCGATCGCCTCGGGAAAGGCAAGCGAAGAGTTCCGACTTTGTTTGATCGATCAGGCGAACGCCCGGAGCTCAGGCCCTCGGCGCACCCAACCGCGTCGGCGACGGCCCTCCCGCTCCGGTAAGTCGACGATCGCCGCGCGAGTCTCAACCCGAACGAAAGACAGCCCCCGGCTCAGAGAGCCGGGGGCTGACGAGTTTCTTGAACCGAGCCGTCACGAGCAATGGCGGCGATGGACGGTCGCATCACGACCATGCACCAGTTCTTACTGGCATGCTCCCCACGACGCGAGGAGGAGCGAGAGGTCGGCGGCGTTCGTGAAGCCGTCGCCGTCGACATCCGTGGTACCTGGATTACCCCAGTTTCCAAGGAGCGCCGAAAGATCAGCGGCCGAAACGACTCCGTCGCCGTCGAAGTCTGCTGGGCACGGCGAAGAGCACTTGCCATCTTGCGTGAGCACGATGTCGCCTGAGCCGAAGCCAGCAACGCCGTAGGCACCCACCGAGATCTTGTAGGTCGCGCCGCAGCTTGCTGCGAACGTGAGTTCAGATTGAAGGGTGCCAGCGCAGAGGTTGGTCGAGTCGTCGTTGCACGCGATGAGCGCACCGCTGCAACCATCGAACACCGCAACCTTGGTGTCGAACGACGCACCGCAGGTCGAGATGGTGCAGGTGCCGTTACCAACCGACTCATAGGTGTACCAGAGGTCGTTGTAGATGTTCGCGTTGCCAAACTTCGTGCAGGCGACCGTGGTGCCCGAGGCGCCAGCGGTGTTGAACGGCGTCGTACCGACGAGCACCGGGAGCG
>JAIXVI010000285.1 GCA_027483065.1 Planctomycetaceae bacterium | reverse complement strand
GGCGGTCTTCTTCACGATTTATCGCTTGGCAGAACTGCCGATGACGTTGATCGAGGATGCATGCGCGTGGCTTGGCACGTCGCTCGCCACAGCGCTTCCTGAAGGTGATCTTTCGAGTTTGCTCGTCGACGGCGTGATTGGTGGCGTCGCGGGAACCGTCGTGTTTTTGCCGCAGATTTGCTTGCTTTTCTTCTTACTCGCGTTGCTTGAAGATACCGGCTATCTCGCGCGCGCAGCGTTCGTGATGGATCGCATCATGTGTCGTTTCGGCTTGCCAGGACAAGCGTTTGTGCCGTTGCTTTCGAGTCACGCATGCGCGCTCCCCGGCATCATGTCGACGCGGCTCATTCCGGATCCGAAAGATCGACTCGCGACCATTCTCGTCGCGCCCTTCATGAGTTGCTCCGCGCGCGTTGGTGTGTACGTGTTGCTCGTTTCGATTCTGTTCCCGCACTCAGCGTTCCTCGCAGGGCTTGCATTTGCTGGTTGTTACGCGCTCGGCGCGATCGCCGCCCTGCTGACCGCCGCACTCTTTCGAAAGACGGTGCTCCGAGGAAAGAGTCGGCCGATGGTGCTCGAACTACCGCCCTATCGACTGCCCGATCTGCGTGCTGCGTTGCTGACGACGTGGGATCGCGCCATCGTCTTCTTGAAGAACGCGGGCACGGTGATTCTCGCCATTTGCGTGGTGCTCTGGTGGATGAGCGCGTATCCGAAGGCGGAGACGCCGGAAGCGGCGCTCGCGCTTCAAGCACGCGCTGTTGAAATTGAAGCACGCGCTGTTGCAATCGAATCAAGCGTGAGCGCCCCTGCCACGCTCGACGAAACGCAGCAGCTCGAAATCGAAACGCTGCGCAGCGACGCGGATGTCCTCACGCAGCGCGCGCAGCAAGAATCTTCTTTTGCCGGGCAACTCGGCGGCGCGGTGCAGCCGCTGTTCGCGCCCCTCGGTTTTGACGATCGGCTCACCATCGCCGTACTCACCAGTTTCCTTGCGCGCGAAGTGTTCCGGAGCACCATGACCGTGCTCGTTGGGCATGGCGATTCTGATGACGACGCGCGCGTCGCCGACGAACTCTCGCAAGCAACTCGCGCAGATGGCACGAAACTCTTCGATCCTGCGACGAGTGCGGGCCTTCTTGTGTTCTACGTCCTCGCGCTGCAATGCCTGCCAACGCTCGCGGTCACGCGACGCGAAACTGGTTCGTGGAAGTGGCCCGCGATTCAGTTTGCGTGGATGTCGGGCGTTGCGTATCTCTTTGCGTTTCTCACGCGCGAACTCGTCATCCTTGCGGGGGTCGTTGGATGATGGATGCACGTTGGCCGTCGATCGTCGGCGCGTTGCCCCTCAACGACTGGCAGTTTTGGATTGCCACACTGCTCGCGCTCGGCGCCGTCACGTTGATCGTGCGTCCATTGGTTCCCCGCAAGAAGTCGACGAAGAGCGCATGCCCCGGCTGTCCGAGTGGAGAAGCTGCGTCGAAGCCGCCGCGCCCGAAGCACGTCGATCTCACGATCGGCGGCAAGCGCGTGCGAAATGGTCGATGATTTTTCGCACCGAAAAGTCGCGCGTATTTTTCTGCCAAATTTCTCGAAGCCTTTCGACGCGTCACTACACTGCGCCGATGCTCCGGGTTTTCACGCGCTTTCACACCTTCCTCGCGCTCACTTTGTGCGCGGCAATCGCATCACTGCTGGCTGCTCCTCGCGCCAACGCACAAGTCTTTGCCGACGATTTCGCCGATGGCGTAATCAGCGCCTATTGGCAGCAAGTGTCGGCGTCGTCGGCACTCTCGTTTGTCGAGCGGAACGGACGCGCAGAGTTCGCAACGACCGCAGACAACACGCAGGCGGCTCGTAAGTTTGCGGGCTTCCTCGCCAAGGGGTGGTCGATTCGTTCGACCTCAAACTGGGCCGCACGTGCCGTCATCGCGAGCGCACCTCGGTCGAATGGCGCGGCTGGAACCGCGGAGTACGTGACGTTCGGCACGTTCCGTCCGGGCTCACCGCTGAGTGCGAACGGAATTCCCACGCAATCAAAACTGTTGAGCGTCGGAACGTCGTACACGACCCCGCAAAACGGTTCGTTCAATCGCTGGCTTGAGTACAAGGCGTACGACCAATTCGGCGGCGACAGCCAGATCGTCGCTCCGTGGGTCGCATCGTCGCAGTTTCCGTTCGAGTTCTACCGAACCTCCGATGGCCAGTACGAGTTTGACTTCACCTACACAGAGACGCTCTACCTTCAGTACGTCGCTGCATCAGACACCCTGTACGTCAGCACGTACGCGTACGGAGATCCCGAAGCATTCTTCTTCACGAACTGGACGAGCGGCCAGCGATACCCGGTTGCGATCACGATCGGCGGCTCGGCGAATCGCCCAGGTGTCCTGAACGGCGCGACCACGTGGATTGATTCCGTGCGCGTCGATGCAGGTGTGATCGACACTGCGCCAGGAAATGTCGCGGCCTCAGACGGCACGTTCGGTGGCAAGGTGCGCATCACATGGACCGCCGCCGCGAATGCGACGGGCTACAAGGTGCTGCGCCAAGCTCCCGGCGGAAGCGTTGAACAGATCGCACAGCTCGCCTCGACCGCACTCGCCTACGACGACACGACTGCCGCGGCGCTCGTGGAGTACACCTACTTTGTTCGCACCATCAACGCACAGGGCGACGGCTTCGAGTTTTCCGACACTGGTTGGCGCAACGTCGCGACTCCAACCGGAGTCACCGCTTCCGATGGCACATACACCGACCGAGTACAGGTGTCGTGGACACCATCCGTTGGCGCGGTTGGGTACAGCGTTTGGCGCGCGATCGGAACCGCGACACCCGTACTCCTCGGGCAAACGAGCGGCGCGGACGTGACCACGTACAGCGACACCACGGCCGCGATCGCGACGACCTATTCCTACTCCGTGAAGGCGATTTCGGTCCTCGGCTCGACGGCGCTTTCGACCGCCGACACCGGCGTACGTGCACCAGCACCGCCAGCGAACGTCGTCGCGGGCGAAGGTGTCGCCGCGAAGATCCGCGTCTCTTGGACCGCGCTCAACGGGGCGACCGGCTACCGCATCTATCGCCGCACCGAGGCTGGCGTCGCCGCGCAAATCGCGGTTGTGACGAGCGGTACAACGACGTTCTACGACGACACGACCGCGACTCCGCTTGTCCCCTACCTCTACAGCGTCAAAGCAACGACGACGTCGGTTGATAGCGCGGCAAGTCCTGAAGATGCAGGGTGGCGCAACATCGCGGCCCCCGTGCTCACAGCGTCGCAAGGCACGAGCCAAGACGGCGTCGTCTTGACGTGGCCATCCATCGCTGCGGCAACGGGCTTCCAGATTTTCCGCACGGCTCCAGGCGGCAGTAGCCAACTCCTCGCGGAACTCGGCGTGGTCACCACCTTGACCGATACGACAGCCGAGCCGTTGGTGACGTACTCGTACACAGCACGTGCAGTGCACACGCTCGGAACCTCGCCCGCAAGCACTGCAGTCACTGGCTGGCGAAACGTCCCAGGACCTCGCGCGGCGACGGCCTCCGATGGCGAGTTCGCAAGCAAAGTCGTGGTGCAATGGAGCGCGGTGAGCGGCGCGAGCGGTTACACCGTCTGGCGTCGAACGTCAGGCAGCGGTTCGCTCGCGCAAATCGGCGCGGTGACGGGCGGTGCCACGCTCGCCTACGACGACACCACTGCCGTTGCGGGAATTCTCTACGACTACGCCGTCAAGGCCACGAGTGGCGCCGGTGCGACGGCGTTCAGCCCGATCGATACAGGTTGGCGAAACACGACCGCGCCGACGTCTGTCGCGGCCAGTGATGGAGCGTTCGGCGGCAAGATTCGCGTGACTTGGGTTGCGCCAACGGGCGCGACAGGTTTCAAGGTGTTCCGTACCGCGCCTGGTGGCGCTGAAACTGAACTCGCGACCATCGCGAGTGCGACGACGCTCTTCTACGACGACGCCGCGGTTGAGCCAGTGGTGTCTTATGCCTATCGCGTGCGTGCCGTCGTTGCACCCGGCGTGAGTAGCTTCAGCGCCGCGGACACCGGATGGCGCACGACTACTGCTCCGACGAACGTCGAGGCTTCGCGTGGCACGTTCAACGACAAGGTGCGTGTGACCTGGACCGCGAGCACCGCGG
>JAIXVI010000227.1 GCA_027483065.1 Planctomycetaceae bacterium | reverse complement strand
ATTGCACCAATTCGTGCTGAAATCACGCGGAATGCGGTGCTTTTCGGCCTCGCAGTTCTGGCGGCGGGAGCACTTATCACATGGACTGCGATGCACACGAGTCGCCGCATGAAGATCGCGGCGATTGCTTCCGATGCCATCGCCGCGGGTGACCTCTCGACCGACATTCCGCCGTGCCCGCTGAACGACGAAGCGGGTGTTCTGACCCGCAGTTTGCAGCGCATGCAGATGAATCTCAATCGTTTGCTTGTGAGCGTCAAGACGGCGGGCGTGACGCTCGATTCGGGTGCGCTCGAACTCTCCGCGACGAGTCGCGAGCAAGAAGAAATGGCGCATCGATTTGGTGAGTCATCGAGCCAGATTGCCGCTGCGACGCGGCAAATCAGTACGACGGGCACGGAGCTTTCGCGCACGGTCGACGACGTCGAGCACGCGTTTGCGCACACCGCTGGTGTCGCAGACGGAACGCGCGCGAATCTTGCGTCGGTCGATCGCACGATTCGCGAACTTGCCGATGCAACTTCATCGATTGCGGCGAAACTGTCGGCGATCAGCGAGCGCGCGTCGAAGATCGGTGGTGTCGTGACAACGATTGCGAAGGTCGCTGATCAAACCAACCTACTCTCGGTGAACGCCGCGATTGAAGCGGAAAAAGCGGGCGAACAAGGCCGCGGCTTCCTCGTGGTTGCGCGCGAGATTCGTCGTCTCGCCGATCAAACTGCGGCCGCGACACTCGACATCGAGTCGATCGTGCGAGAGATGCAGTCGGCCGTCGGCGCAGGCGTGATGGAGATGGATCGCTTCGCGGAGAAGGTTCGTCGCGGGGTGGATGAAGTCGTTGCGTCGAGCCGACAGATGGGCGAAATCATCGAGCAAGTCGGCATGAATGCCGAGCGGTACCGCACGGTTGCGACGGGTATGGAAAGCCAAGCGCAAGGGGCTTCTACCATCAGTGAATCGATGGGCGCGCTCGCGGCAGCGGCGAAGCGATCGGTGGAAAGCGCGGAGGAGTTTGGTCGAACCGCTACGGAACTTCAGCGCGCGAGTCTCTCGCTGCGCGATAGCGTTGCGGCATTCACGCTCAAGACCGATCGACAGGCGTAACAGTCTCACGTTGCTCGAGAAATCGCCCGAGATCGCTCGGGAGTTGTCGCTCGCGTCCGCATTCGGGACAACACTTCGTCGACGCGGGAAGCGCATGCAAGTCGTAGGCGCATGCGGGGCAACGATCGTCACGCAGTGTGAGAATCACGGCGAGGCCACATCGTGTGCAGGCGTGTTCGCCGAGCGGAATCGTTGCGAGCGTTTCGCAGCGCGGACAACGCCACGTGAGTTGATCGATCGGGTCCGTAGCAACTGGTTTTGCACGCGTAACGCGCATGGCGATCACGCCTGCGAGCAGCGAACTTCCGGCGACGATGACGAGCGACCAGAGAAGTCGCTCGACAAACCACGGCGTTGATGGAACCGCAATTTCAACGCAAATCACGATGGCGAGCGCGAGAATCGTGGCGGCTGCGATGTGTCGGAGCCAACGGAAGAAGCCGGTCGCTCGACTCAGCGCGAGAAGGTTGCTTGCCCCTGCAGCCGCCGCAATTCCGCCGAGCAGCGTTATGGCGATGGTGAAGGGTTCCCAGCCGCCAAAAGCAATCGGGAGCTGGGTCACTTGCTCATAGAGAAGAAAGAGCACGCCAACAGCAGACGCGAGGAGCGACGCGCCAAGTCCGATCCGTGCGATGCGTCGTTCGGTGGTCGATGCAGCGGCGGGCGCGTCGAGCGAACGAGAAGCAGCCTGACGCAGGCCAATGGCCGCGCACGAAGCGCATGCAGTGATCGGCAGAAAGATCACCGCGACTTCGCCTGCTCGAAAACCGAGGCGGCTTGCGAGTGCGGTGAGTATGGTCGCGAGAAAGACGCCGCCTGCGCCCCAAATGGCGATGGATTCAGCAAGTTGGAGCGAGGTGTCGTCGCGACGACGGCGCTTCAACGCGGGGAGCGCAATCGCCAATGCGGGGACGCCTGCACCGAACCAACTCCACGTCGCTTCCTCGAGGGGCCCGCCGATGAAGAATCCGTCGGCCCAGACGAGTCCGATGATGAGCGCCGCACCGAAACCGACGTAGCTCATACATGTCCATGCAAGCGCGTCGAGGCGAGCGCCACGTTCGCTTGAAACAACCGGCAACATGGCGCACGTCGCAAAGATCACGACTACGGATGTCGCGAGCAATCGCCAAGCAACGGTTGATTCGGTAAAGACTGCTGCGATCCCGATCACCGCCGTAAGAGCGATCGCAACGAGCATGGTTTTCAGCACTGCGGAGCGCGTCGACATGTTGGAAGCCTACCTCGTCTCGGCTCCGATACAGTGCGTTCATGGCTTTCACTTGCAACATCGATCAGCGCGGTCGGAAGGTCCGATTTTTCATTGGCGCATTTCTCGAGACGATCGGCATTCTGCTCGGCGTGCTGTGGTACCTCGAGTGGATTCCAGCGTGGACCATTTGGCCCGCGGTCGCGATTTGGATTTCTGCACTGTTCGTGATTTTTGAAGCGCTCATCGGTTGGTGCGCGGTTCGCGCGATGGGTGTCAAGACACCGATCTAATCGCGACGAGGAGTTTTGAAAATCGTTGCCACAATGATGAAAAGATGTGGCATGATGTAGAGATGCCAACGGGGGAATACGTTGAAAATCTCACGGAGATGCTGAACGCCGCAAGCAGCGGTGACGGCCCAGCGACCGAGCGCCTGTGGCGAACGATTTACGCTGAGATTCACGAGATGGCGGTCCGCGCGTGCTCCGCCGAGGGAACGCGCGCGCAGCTGCAGCCGACGATGGTCGTGCATGAACTCTTTCTCAAGATGTTCGGGCCCAATGTGGAGCGCGCGACGTGGGACGACCGCCGTCACTTCTGGGGCTCGGTCGGTCGAGCGATGGGTCAGTTTTTGATCGACGTCGCGCGCACCGAAGGGCGACTTCGACGCGGCGGTGGGCGCGATCGTGTGCCGATCGAAGTCATCGCAGGCGAACTCGAAGATGTCACGCGCGCGCTTTCGCCTGCGACGATCTCCGCGATTGAAGCACTGGATCGACTCGAGCAGGAAAGCCCTGAGAGCGCGCAGGTCGCGCGGCTTCGATTTCTCTCCGGCTTCTCGATTGAGCAAACCGCGATTCTGCTCGACATCGCGCCGCGCACTGTGAGTAAGCGTTGGAATTACGCGCGTGCGTGGCTACGCCGCGCCATCGCGGAGGCGGCGTGATGGATGGTCGGCCCGACGAACGATCTGCGTCGCAGGAGACCGTCGAGCGAGTCTTCGATGAAGCCATCGCGCTCCCCGAAAATGCGCGCGTTGCGTTTGTCGACGCGAGCGGTCTCGACGATACCGCGCGACGCAAGGTGATCGATCTGCTGCGGTTTCATGTCGCGGAGCCAACACCTTCGGCGATGCGCGTGTCGGAAGTCGAAGGAGAGAAACGACTCGTCGGGGCACGCATCGGCGGCTTCACGGTGACGAGGCTTGTCGGTGTTGGCGGCATGGGTGCGGTGTACGAAGCGATGCAGGATGCGCCTCGGCGTCGCGTCGCGCTGAAAGTTTTGCGGACCCCACTTGCGGGCGGCTCGGCCACGCGGCGATTTCGGCTTGAAGCTGAATTGATGTCGCGACTCGAGCATCCAGGCATCGCGCGTGTCTACGCGTCGGGCATGGACGGACGCGCCATCCGTGGTGTCGATCGTCGCGCTCAAGATGGCGCGGCTTCGGGCGACGCACCTTCGACTGGAGAGTCTTTCGAGAACGAACCTTTTGGAGGAGAGCCTTTTGGAGGAGAAACTTCTGGAGGAGAGCCGTGGCTCGCCATGGAGTTCATCGACGGAGCTCGGCCGATCACGGAGTTCTGCCGCGAATCACGCTTGTCGCCACGCGCGATCGTTCGACTTTTCCTCGATGTTCTCGATGCGGTCGCGTATGGGCATGCGCGCGGCGTCTTACATCGTGATCTCAAGCCCGCGAATCTCCTCGTTGGAAGCGATGGTCGTCCACGCGTGATCGACTTCGGAATCGCGAAAGCGATCGACGGCGATCGCGCTGCCTCGCTCGCACTGACGGTGACCACGCGCATCGTCGGAACGCTGCAATACATGAGTCCGGAGCAGTTCGGGCACCGCGACGCGGCCGATACGCGCAGTGATGTGTACGCGCTCGGACTTGTGCTCTTCGAAGCACTCGTGGGCCGACCACCGTACGTGGTCCCGCGCGACGCCGGCATTCTCGCGGCTGCGCGTATGGTGGCGGAATTTCCCGCACCGCGCGCATCGGCACAGGTGCGTGCGCTGGCGGATGGTTTTGGCGCCGATCTCGATGGCATCCTTTCGAAGGCGCTCGAGAAAGACCCCGCGCGGCGTTACCAGTCTGTCGCCGAGTTTGCAGCAGACCTCCAACGAGCACTCGCTGGCGAACCAGTGTCGGCGCGCGTTCCAACGTTCGGCTACCAACTCTCGCGTTTCGTCGCGCGGAATCGCGCCTTCTCGCTGGCCGTTGCAGCATCGCTCGTACTTCTCGCGACGAGCACAACGCTTGCGATCCTTTCCGCGCGCGAGGCGAACCATCAGCGCGATATCGCGGCGCTTCGAACAGCGCAGTACGCGATTGAAACGGCCGACTTTCCCGCCGCGCGCGAAGCGTTGGCGTCGCTCGGCGCGGGCGCACGTGGATTCGAATGGAGCGCTGTGCAGTCGCGCGCGGAGGGTTGGCTCTTCGATATCGACTTCGGACAGGGAAACATCTACGAGGTGCTTGACGCACGAGATGGCGAGGTTTTCGTCAGTGCGGCGGGTGATGAATCTGTTGTGATCTCGTCGAGAACCGGCGAAGTCCTCGCGCGTGTTCGTGATCCGCGCGACGGAGCACAGACGGAGATTCTCTCGCTCGATGTCGACCGCGACGCGCGGCGCATTGCACGTGGCGGAATGAACTTTGCGCCGATGGTGCAATCACTCGATAACGGTCGCATTCTTTGGGAAGGCACGAAACCGAAGAATCTCTTTCCGGCTGTCGCACTTTCGCCGGATGGTGCACGCGTCGCGTGGGCCAACGACGGCGAGCCGCTGCGCGTGACGAGCGTCGAGGACGGCGCCGTGCTCATCGAGCGTGATTTCGGTGCGTACATTCGTTCGCTCGATATCTCGCCTGATGGATCGCTGCTTGCTATCGGTATCGAGCCGGCGCGACTGCTTGTTGTCGATGCGGCGACGCTTGAAGATCGTTGGAGTGCGCCGCTCTCGGGCAGCGACGACGTGCCCGATGTTCGCTTCTCGCGCGATGGTCGCTTTGTGAGTGCGACGAGTTTCGCGGGCCTTGTTGATGTATTTCGCGCCGACGGCACACGACACGGCGGGCTCAGCGCTCGAGCGCTCGGCGGCGTTGCGACGTATGCCGGCGAGATTTCGCCAGACGGAACGCTTGTTGCTGCGGGTGCGATGGATCAATTTCCGCGGATCGAAGAGATCGCAACAGGCCGCGCGTTTCGCTTGCCTGGTCATGATGCGCAGGCTTGGTGTGTCGCGTGGGGAGCGACGCCCGGAATCCTCGCGACGACGGGAACGTCGCTGCGCATTTGGGATCTCGCGATCCACGACCCCGACGGCATGCGCATTGTGCAAGAGCCGTCGAAGGGCATTCGTCTCTCGGCGGACGGCTCACTCGCCGCGACGATCGTGGAGGCGACCGGTGAAGTCGCGGTCGTTGAACTCGCGTCGCGCACTGAACTCGCGCGGATCGGCGCGGCCGACGGACCGCCCGGATCCGTGAAGGGTCCAGTGCAGAGGCTTGCGCTCGATGCGCCACGTCGGCGCGTGGCGATCGCCGCTGGCGGAACGATCTCGGTCTACGCATGCAACAGCGCAACCGACGCCACGCAGCCGAAGCGGGCCACGCAACTCTGGTCGACCGATGCGGCCACACTCGCGACCGCGGGAATCACGACGATCTCAGCCATCGAGTTTTTCGCGGATGGTCGGCTGTGCGTCTCAAGCGGCAACGAAACACTTGTTGCGCTTGACGCAGAGCGCGGCACGCCGATCGCGATCGCGGATCTCAAACCAATCATTGCTGCCAATCCAGTCATCAGCGAACCGAGCGCCATCGTGTCGCTTCGACAGTCGGGTGACGCGATGGCAGCGGCCTCGACGCTTCCGCCGGGCTATCTTCGCTGGAGCGGGCGATCGAATTCGAAACCTTCGACGGCGCTCGGCCTCATGCCGTACCGACGACTCGCGATCGCGGCGTCGGGCGATCTTCTCGCAACGACCGACGTCGATGGCGCATTGCAACTGATCGATGCACGCACGATGCGCGAGATTCTGCGCAGTGATCCGCTGCTTTCAGCCGGCCGATTTCTCGCCATTCGCCCGCAACGCGACCGCATCGCAATGACGTCGAATGATGCGCGTCTTGCGATCGTTGATGCGAGTACTGGCGAGCGCATTCTGCGTATCCCGCTGCCCGGTACGGTCGGCGATCTCCGATTCACGAGCGACGGAAGACAACTCGTGATCGGGTGTACGAACGGACGCGTGCTTGTTCTCGGCGAAACAAGCGCGTTCGGAGGTTTGCGACCGCTCGGCTCGGCGCAAACGACGAGCGGGGAATAAGAGGAAAAGCTATGACCAACTCGGCGGATGATCGAGCGAGCTCTCGCCAACAGTCGATCGAAGATCTCTTCGAAGATGTGCGTGGTTTGCCACCCGATGAGCGTGAAGCGCGGATGGCGGCGGCGCCGGTCACGGAAGAAGTGCGCGCGGAGGTGCGTTCGCTTCTCGCCTTTGATGGCGACACCGTGCATATCGCGCCTTCAAGCCCTGCACGCATGGCACCGTTCGATGCAACGTCGTGCCTTGGTGTTTCGGTCGACGGCTTCACGATCCGTGCGGTCATCGGATCGGGCGGTATGGGCACGGTCTTTGAAGCGGCGCAAGAGAGGCCGCAACGTTTGGTCGCACTCAAAGTGCTGAGCACGATGGGTACGCGACAAAGCGCGGCCCGGCGATTTCTTCGAGAGTCGGATTTCCTCGCGCGTCTCGATCACCCCAACATCGCGCGCGTGATTGCGGCGGGCATCTTGCGCAGCGCGGATGGCAGCGAACGGCCGTACTTCGCGATGGAACTCGTGGAAAACGGCCGAGCAATCACGCGATGGGTGAAGGAAACGAACCCGTCGCGCGAGGTCGTTTTGGCAAAGTTCGCAGAAGCCTGCGACGCGGTTGGCGCTGGACATCGCGCAGGTATCGCGCATCTCGACTTGAAGCCGAGCAATCTGTTGATTGGTGCGGATGGTCGCGTGCGCGTGATCGATTACGGCATCGCGCGTTCGCTTGAGCGTGCCGATCAATCTGTTGCGCCGCTTTCAAACGAATCGCTCGAACAGGGCGTGGTCGGGACGCCGCAGTACATGAGTCCTGAGCAATTCTCGCGTGACCATCGCACGGTCGACTCGCGCGCCGACGTCTACGCGCTCGGGATCATGCTCTATGAGCTCACGACCGGTCGTCTTCCATACGAAACGCGCGGGATGAGTTTCCAAGCGATCGCGCAGCTCGTCCGTGACGCGCAACCCGTTGCACCTCGATTGGTCGACGCGCATGTGCCGCGCCCACTTGATGCGATCATTCGACGCGCGATCGCGAAGGACCCCGCGCTGCGCTATAGCACGGCCTCGGAGTTGGCCGACGAACTCCGACGATTCCTCGCGGACGAACCCGTGGTCGCCGAGCCTATGACGCGCGTCGAGACGATTACGCGCGTCGTTCGAAGGAACAAAGCGTTTGCTTCCTTGGCGGTACTCGCATTCGTTGCATCACTTGTGGCTGCTGTTGTCGCAGGAAAATCCGCGTTTGACGCAGAGCGCGCCTCGATGCGTTCCGAGCGCTTGGCTTCACTCGCGAATCTCCGCGCCGCAACCGCAGCGATACGTGAAGATGATCCAGCGGAAGCAGCGAAACTCCTTGATCGCGTGCGCATGGAAGATCGCGGCTGGGAAGCACGCCATCTCATGGCATCGATCGCGCGACACGAGTTGTATGCGCCGATCTACAGCGAGATTTTGCACGTTGCCGTCGCTGGCGAAACGGGCGAAGTTGCGTGCGGCGTGTCGAGTGGATTTGTGGTGATCGTCGATCCGAAGAAGCCCGAGCCATATGAAATCCACGACTTGCGCGCAGAATTCGGCGACTTCGCGAACAAGTACTTTCCCAACATGGCGATTTCTGCCAATGGTCGCCGCGTGCTTGCTCCGCTTGGTTCGGGCAAGTTGATGGAGCTTGATCGCGATCGTGGAACTTGGCGAGAAATCAGCGGTGGTGGGCCGTGGTGCGCCGACGCCGATGGTGCGACGGTTGTCGCGGACCTTGGCTCGATCATGTTCTTTCCGAAGGATGCGACCTCGCCTTCGTCGCGTGTCGCGTTCAACGGAAGTCCGCTCCATGTGAGCATCGCGCGTGGTGCGCGCCATGCGACGGCGCTGCTTGCCGATGGAACGATCGTGATGTACGCGATCGATGTTGTGCAAGGCGGTATCACAGAGCGTTGGCGTACGAAGGAGGTTTTCCGTCGACCGCGCATGGTTGCGGTTGCGGACGATGGAAGTGCAGTCGTTGCGGTTTCGCGCGATCCAGAGATCGTTCGACTGAACGGAATCGACGGAGCGATTGAGCGACGAGGTGAACTCGCGGGCGGTGCAGTGTTTGAGATTGCATTTGCGCGTGGCGGCGAAACGGTCGCTGCGAGCAGTTGGGCGAACACGATTCGCGTCATCGATGCGAACACACTCGAAATCCGCGAGTTTGTCGGCGGAACGCTTGGTCACGTCTGGGGCATCGATTACTCACCCGACGATTCGCGCATCATCGGGCGCGTGATTGTTCCGGTCCCTGATCCGACAAGTGATCGAGTGGTTCTGGAATGGCTCGGCGGCTACCGCATCGGAGTTTCAGGAGGTACGCGCGACTTTGACATCGGGCGCGATGTTCTTGCGGCGTACGCCGAGATGAGCGAAGGCAAAATCTATCTTGTCGATGTCGATGGGCAACTCGGTGTACTGCACACAGATGATGGCGTGCTGGAACCGATTGGCAATGTTGGCGTTGATGCGCGTGTGTTGCGACGCGTCGCTCGTCTGGCGGAGAGTGACGCGAACATGGTCGATTCGTTCTACGTTGGCATGTCAACGGGCGCCGTCGTGCGCTTCGATCGCACACGCGACGGCAGCATCGTGGAGCGATGGCGGACTCAGGTCTTTGGTTCGGGCATGACAGCACTCGAAATTTCAACGGATCACGCCTCGGTGGCGTGCGGAGCGCGGGAGCGAACGTGCGTTGTGCTCGAAGGCGAGAGCGGTGATGCACGGTGGCGTCGCGCGTTGCCCGTGGGAGTCTCGGGTTCTGAGCGTCATCGGGTTTCCGGCTTCGCATTCGTCGATGCTGAGCAAGCGCTCGTGCCAATCTCCGTCGACTCGTTGTGTCATGTACCGGTGTTGTCGGTGCGTGATGGGCGAGAGATCCGCGCATTCAGCGAGGACTGCGTCGAGATTGAGAGCGTTGTTGCCACGTCGCACGGGACATTTCTCGGCGTCGGAGTGACTGGCTCGATGCACTCCT
>JAIXVI010000168.1 GCA_027483065.1 Planctomycetaceae bacterium | reverse complement strand
GGGGGGTAGTGCCACACGGCTCGACAAGCGACGCCCGCATCGACCGCTCAGGCTTCGCTGCGCTCCGCCTTCGGCAACATCCGGCGCAATCCACGCGAGAGCGAGCGAAAGCGAAGCGCACCTCTCGGCCCCCGAGGATTCACTCCGAGGGAGGCCGGCCAGAGCGAGCGAAAGCGGGCACCTGAAGCGAAGCTTCAGCAGCCCGCAAGTCGCGAGTGCTCAAACAACGTCGCGACCGCTCACACAAGCAACTGTCGAATCGGCTCTGCGCCTTCTACGCCGACGAGCTTCTGATCGAGGCCAGCGTAGAAGTACGAGAGATGGTTCGGATCGAGGCCGAGGCATTGCAGCGCGGTCGCGTGCAGGTGCTTCACGTGGTAGCGATCATCGACGCCGGTCGAGCCGAGTTCATCGGTCTGCCCAACCGTCACGCCGCCCTTGATGCCGCCGCCGGCCATCCACATCGTGAAGCCGTACGAGTTGTGATCGCGACCCGTGCCTTCGGCGTACTCGGCCGTCGGCTGTCGACCGAACTCGCCGCCCCAAATCACGAGCGTTTCATCGAGCAAACCGCGTCGCTTCAGGTCCTTGAGCAATCCCGCGACCGGCTTGTCGGTGCGACCCGCGTGGAAGTCGTGGTTCTTCTTAAGGTCGCCGTGCGCATCCCACGATTCGTCGTTGTGACCGCCGCCCGAGTAGATCTGCACGAAGCGCACGCCACGCTCGACAAGTCGCCGCGCAAGCAAACACTTGTTGCCGAACTCACGCGTTTGCTCTTGGTCGCAACCGTAGAGCTCGCGTGTCTCAGCGGATTCCAAAGACATGTCGACCGCTTCCGGCGCCGTCGATTGCATGCGATACGCGAGTTCGTAACTCTCGATGCGGCTCTCGAGTTCGCTGTTGCCGCTGCGGAGAAGCGCGTGGCGCGTGTTCCACATCTTGAGGCGATCGAGCATCGCGCGTTGATGCGTGTCGGTGCGTCCCTCAGGATTCGCGAGATCAAGAATCGGCGGGCCTTCGCCGCGCAACACCGTGCCTTGGTACATCGCAGGCATGTAGCCGCTCGACCAATTCTTCGCGCCCGAAATCGGGCCACCCGCTGAATCGAGCATCACGACGAAGCCGGGCAAATTCTGATTCACCGTGCCGAGGCCGTAATTCACCCATGAACCCATCGATGGTCCGCCGAGGAGACGCCCCGAATTCATCATGAGCATCGCGGAGCCGTGAATCGGGCTCTCGGCGTACATGCTCTTGATGAACGCGATGTCATCGACGCAGGTCGCCACGTGTGGGAAGAGATCACTCACCCACGCGCCGCATTCGCCGTATTGACGGAACTTCCACTTCGGTCCGACGACGCGACCTTCGTTCTTGTCGCCGCCGCGTCCCTTCGTCTTGACCTTGATCGTCTTGCCGTCGTGCTTGTAGAGCTCGGGCTTGTAGTCGAACGTGTCGACGTGGCTCGGGCCGCCGTAGCAGAAGATGAAGATGACGCTCTTCGCTTTGCCTGGCAGCATCGTTGGCTTGGGGGCCATGGGACTATTGATGGGACTATTGATGGGACTCGCGAGCCCACCCGCCGGACGCGCGAGCGGCGTCGCGCCATCGAACGCGAACGCTTGACGCTCGAGGAAGCCTTCTTTCGACAGCATTCCCGCAAGCGCGACGGAGGTGAATGCACCGCCGGCTTGCCAGAGAAACTCGCGGCGCGTGCGGCCGCAGAAGGTGTTCGCGGGTCGTTCGAGTGGGTTGCTCATGTGGGTTCCTCAGGCAGACGTCTTCACGCGGGCGTCCTTCACACTTGACTTCAAACCTGACTTCAAACCTGACCTCAAACCTGGCTTCACATCAATCGATGTAGAGAAACTCGTTCATGTTGAAGAGCACAAGACAGAGGCTGTCGAGTGCCTTCGCATCATCCAAACCTTCGCGCGCCTTCAATTCCGCAAGAAACGCGATCGCTTCGTCGATCTCGCGCGCATCGGGCGCACGACCGCTTGTGAGTCGTCGGCCGAGCGCAATCTGCGCGCGCACGTCACCGGGATGCTCGCGTTCGAGGCGCCGCGCGAGTTTCGCGGCTTCCTCGTTCGTGAGATCGCCGTTCATCATCGAGAGCGACTGGGTTGGCACGACCGTTGCGAAGCGCTCAGGACACGGGCTGTCGAGATCGGCAAGGTCAAACGACGAAAGCAGCGGATGCTGCAGCGATCGCTTCAGCTTGATGTAGAGACTTCGGCGCGTCCACGATTCTTCGGGCGTGAGCGGCCACACTTCATTCGGACGCGAACTCGTTTCGAGGACTTCGCGCGGCATCGGCGGCAACACGGGCGGGCCACCAACGGCGGCGTTGAACGTGCCATTCGCGACCAGCATCGCGTCGCGCAATTCTTCGGCGGTGAGTCGACGCATGCGGAAACGCGTCAAGAGTTCGTTCGGCGCATCCTTCGCGAGCGCTTCTTCCGATGGCACGCTCGACATGCGATACGCGCTTGAAAGCATGATCTCGCGATGCATCGCCTTCAAACTGCCGCCGTGTGCGAGCAGGCGCACGGCGAGATGGTCGAGAAGTTCTGGGTTCGTCGGCGGTTCGCCGAATCGGCCGAAATCGTTCGGCGTCGGCACGATGCCATCGTTGAAGTGATGCTGCCACACTCGATTCGCGATCGTGCGCCACGCGAGTGCGTTGCGCGGATCGACGATCCAGTCGGCGAGTGCGAGTCGAAGGCCTGCGCTCTCACCGTGCGCGGGTTTCACCGCGGCGGCAGGTTCGAATCGCGCCGCAACAATCGGTACGAGAGGCTCGACGACGTCGCCGAGTGCGTGTGGATTTCCGCGCTGCATGACGCGGGTTTCGCGCGGCGTACCGTGCTCACGCACCGCAAGCACCGTTTCGCCCTGCCAATCGGGTGGTCGAAGTGCCGCGAGTTGCGCGTGAAGTTCGTCGAAGCGCTTCGCCGCGTCGTCGCCCGCTTTCGCCGCGAGATCCGCGCGCACTGCCTCAGGGCGAGTGAGGCCGAACGCCATCGCGCGCACGTCGGCGTCGTCGAGCACACGGTCGTAGAAGCGCACTTCGTCGATGTCGCCGCTGAAGGCGCCGCCGCCTGGCAACATCGCGCCGATCGACAACTTGCGCGGCGCATCGAGACGCGCCTTCGAGCCGCGCGCGCGGTCGACAGGCGTGCCGTCCACAAAGAGCGTGATGTCGCCGGTCTTGCGGCTGCGCGTGAATGCGACGTGGTGCCAGCGACCATCGTTGTGGCCTGGGCCCGACGACACGAAGGTCTCAGGATCGCCCGTGCCCGCACTGATGTAGCCGTTTGCGATGTACGACACACCGAAGTCGCGCACGATGCCCGGAATCTCGCCGTCGACGAGGCCCTTCCCGAGGAACCAGCGTCGATCGCTGTCGCTGCCGCCGCCGACATCGGTCGAACGGAAGAAGAACGAGATCGTGAAGTCATCACCGATAGGGCGCTCGATCTCCACACGATCGTCGCCGCCGTCAAAGCGGAACGCACGACCGATGATGCCGTTCGCCTCAAAGCCCGCATCACGCACGCTCGCCGCGGTGCCGCCGGGGACCGCGTTCGCCGCAGTCGCCGACTTCGGATCTTCAAAGCGCAGATGCACGACGAGTCCCTCAGATGGCGCAGAGTCGGGGAACGCGTCGAGCGTCGCGCGGCCAGACTTCGCCTCAAGCGCGCGAATTTCGCCGACGAGCGCTTCGCGTCGCGCGATGTACGCGGCGATTTCCGCCTCGGGATCGGCGCGTCCAAAGTCGCGTCGCACCATGCGCAACACGTTGTCGGCTTCGATCGAGTTGAACGGCGACTCCTTGTAGGGCGCCACTCCCGCGAAAAACGCGGCGAATTGGTAGTACTCGCGAATGCGAATCGGATCGCCCTTGTGATCGTGGCAGCGCGCGCAATTCATCGCGATACCGAGGAACGTGCGCGCCGTCGTATCGACGATGCCGTCCATGTCGTCGGCCAGCGCCTGCTTCAAGTCGGGCACTTCGTCGTCCCAAAGCCCGAGTCGGTAGAAGCCCGTCGCGACAAGCGTGTCGAAATCACGATCGGGAAGCTCGTCGCCAGCGATCTGCGCGCGGACAAACCGCGGGTACGGCATGTCGGAGTTGAACGCGCGCACCACGAAATCGCGGTACTTCCAAGCGGCTTCCTTGTCGCTATCGCGCTCGAAACCGTTGGTGTCGGCGTAGCGGACGAGGTCGAGCCAGTGACGAGCCCACTTCTCGCCGTAGTGCGGGCTCGCGAGCAGCCGATCGACGAGCCGCTCATAGGCGTCCGGCGATTGATCGGCGACAAACGCGTCGATTTCCGCAGGCGTGGGCGGCAAGCCCGTCAGGTCAAACGCGGCGCGTCGAATGAGCGCCACGCGATCGGCCTCGGGCGCTGGGCGCAGTCCCTTCGCTTCCATCTTCGCGAGGAGGAAGCGGTCGATGTCGCTTCGACACCATGCCGCGTCGCGCACGGCCGGCGCCGCAGGCGCGACGAGTTCCTTGTAGGCCCACCACGAATCGCGCGCGTTTTGCGCGCGTTTGACGATGGTCTCCTCGGCGAGGCCTTTCGGTTCGTGCGATTCAGACGCGGCCGACTCTTGCGAGGACTTCGCGGCGGCGGGAACCTTCGCGTCATCGGCTGTGGATGAAGCGGCTGCAGTCGCTGCAACGGACGTCGACGCCGACGCAAGCAGCACCGCGACCGTGAGCGCCGACGCAGCGGTCGCAAACGCGGGCAGCGCGCGCGCGAGGGACGATTGCGCGCGCGCGAGGGACGCTTGCACACGGTGCGATCGCGCTTCGTGTGATCGTGCGTGGAGCGAATCCAAGAGGCCAAGCAGGCGATGGCGCATTTCATCAAGGTAGCCGCAGACTGGTCGCCCTCCACGCGCGGTCTTCGCGGTTCGCTGAATTTCCGCGATGTATGCGGCGCGCGATGGTCGGCGCGGATCGCCGCCGAGCAAAGTCTGAAGCGCGATCTTCCCGATATCCGCCGCATGACCCCGACCGAATCTCTGGCCGAATCTCTGGCCGACGGCTCCATACCCTCGTGGTTCTTCAGCCTTCTCGGTTGGATCCCTGCGATCGTCTTCCCCACCGCGACCGCGCTGCAACTCCTGCAGATTCTCCGGAACAAGCGCTCCGACGGCGTCTCCATCCCGGCGTGGTGTCTCTTTGCGACCGCGAACGTCTCGCTCTTCGTCTACACCGAGAAGTACACGGAGCTCGAGTCGATTCTCGGGACTCTCGGCACCGCGGCCCTCAATCTCTGCATCGTGGCGGCCGCGCTTCGGTATCGACGGCCCCATTCAGAAAAAGTGGGCTGATCTCACCTATTGCTTGGAATGCCAAGCCTGAGAATGCGAACTTTGAGGACGCATCCCCGCGGCAGCACTCGTTTGGATGGCCCATCTTGTCGCTCCCGCGCGCGTTCACCTCGCGC
Organism: Planctomycetaceae bacterium; assembly: GCA_027483065.1. Lineage (GTDB taxonomy): Bacteria > Planctomycetota > Phycisphaerae > Phycisphaerales > SM1A02 > QWPT01. The sequence continues at coordinate 7,207 of JAIXVI010000168.1, read as the reverse complement.
TTCCCGCTCCCTCGCACTTGACCAGACTCACCATGACCGTCCGAAAACTCCATGCCATCGCCGCCATGCCTTGCTCGCTCGTACTCGCCGCGGCGCGACGTCGTGATGCGCTCCTTCGTGAACGCACGATTGGGCGCGCGATTGGAAAAGACGGCGGACGATTTGGCGGGCGCGGCCGCTTACCTTCGTTGGCCATTTTGAGCGCCGTCGCGGGACTTTCGAGTGCCAGTCTTTCCACCGGATGTGTTGCCGTCGGAGGTTCGCGCAAGTGCGAACCGCCAACGCTCGGCAAGCAACTCATCGACTTGAAAGCCGCGCGCGACGCGGGCGCACTGACCGAGGCTGAGTACGACGCGGCCAAGTCGCGGATGCTCGCGGGCGAGAAGACGAGCGAGAAGACTGGCGACAAATCTGGCGAGAAGTGACACTCGCCTCAACCGCGCCGACGCAGCCGGTGCTCTTTTTCGATCGCAGTCCGAAGCGTCTGGTCGAGTGCGTCGCAATCGACCGGCTTTCGTACGAATGCGCACATCCCCGCTTGCGCACCCGCGCGTTCCGAGGCCTCATCCAAGAAACCCGTGCAGCACACGATCGGCATTTCGAAGCCGCGCTTGCGGATTTCGCGCGCCATTTCGATGCCGTTCATACCTGGCATCGTCAGATCGGTGAGCACGATGTCGGGAAGCCAACCACTTGAAAGTTGCGCAAGCGCCGCCGACGCATCTCGACACGCGGTGACCGCGTATCCGAGCGATTCCAACACTTCGCGCACGACTTCGAGCACCGCCGCGTCGTCATCGACAAAGAGCACTTTTGGCGACGCTTCGAGGGCATTCGTGACGGGAGCCGAGGTGGAAGCCGTGCGCGCCGCTTCCGATCCGAGCGCACTGCGATCACTCGAGACGCCCGCCGACTCGACCGCAAAAGCCGCAAAACCCGCAACGCCAGCGTTCGTTTTCGCGTCGGTCGGAACGCGCGGAAGCAGCATCTCGATCGTCGCGCCATCCTGCAGCGCGATCGTTCCGCCCATCTCCGCGATCACGCGGCGAAGTTCGCCCGTCTCTTCGCCACGCATGAGCGCGCCCATGACAAAATCGGCGAGCGTGTTGTCGAACTCACACGCGATGCGCACGAAGTCACGGCCGTCATGCGCCGCTTGCTCGACGACCATTCGCAACGCACTCGGCGTAGAGCGATCCACGCGATCGCGATGTGCAGCGATCGCCGAGAGACCGAGCGCGAGCAGCACGTGGCGTAGTTGCGCGGGATCGCCGAGAATGCAGCCAGAATCCGCGTCGATCGACGTCGTGATACTGAAGGAGTTCGGCGCACCATTTCGTACGTGATGCGAGACTTCAATCGCAATATCTGCGACATGGACGAGGTCGATCAATCGATCGCGCTGCCTTGAAATCGCGAGAACTTGCTCCACGAGTTCGCTCGCACGGCGCGCCGCGACCCGCATCTCGCCAAGCACTTGTCGCGCACGATCGTCGAGCCCGGGCGAACGTTCGAGCATTTCGGTGTAGAGCAAAATCGGCCAAAGCTGTTGGCTGAAATCCTGCGCGACTCCCAATGCGAGTCTTCCAACCGCATCCACTTTTTGTTGATGCGCGACAGCCTTCGCCAGTCGCTCACGCGCAATCGCTGCGCCAAATGCGCGCGCCAACGCACGCAATGCTGAACGCTCTGCGCGATCGATGAGCCGTACGACGCCCGGCTTCGGCTCATAGGCAATGACACCCCAGAGCATGGACTCGACAATCACCGGCTTCAGCAACAACGCGGGACCGCCGTCGTTCGGATCGACGAAAATCCCACGATCGTTCGCGAGATCCGCCCGCTCTTGCGCACTCAAACTGCGAATGCGGGCGCCGCGCAGCCAAGGAAACCCGAACGTCGGTTGCCACGCGAATTCGAGCGGTTCGGTCGTGCTCTGTGCGTTCGGCGCAGAGGTCTTGGCCGAACTTGGAGAAGAGTTGGAAGGCGAACTCACACCCGAGCCTGAATCATCATGCGCATTCGAAAGCTCGACAAGCTCGACAAGTCCGACAAGCGCGACGGCATTCGCATCGAGCGCACTACCAATCAGGGCGAGTGCCGCGTACGACGCAGGTTCCCATTCCTGCGCGCCGAGGAGACGCTCGGCCGCCGTGTTCGCCGCTTCGAGCAACTCTCCACGCCGAACCATCGCACGCTGTGCGGTGATGCGTCCGTACGCAAACCCCGCGAAATCCGCGAGAAACGCGAGGATTTGTCGATGCCGCGACGTGTAGGCGTGCGGAATCGAACTCGCAAATCCGATCGTCCCGACGACACCTCCGGCGCTCATCACCGGAATGAAGAGCCGCGAACGGACTTCGCGTCCGTGACCGGAAGGCATGCCATCGTTGCGCTCGATCGCAGTATCTGGCACATCGACCACGCGCCCCGTGCGCATCACGATGCCGGGATGTCGCTCCATCGCCGTTGCCTCAGCGGCGGCGCGCTCGGCGGCATTCAGTCCGCGGCCGTACGCGAGCCGCAGATTGCCGGTATCCGGATCGATGAAGTAGAGACCCGAGTACTCCGCGGGTGTAAGTTCTTCGGAAAAGGCATCGATCGTCTCCGCAAGTTCTTCGATCGTTTGAACCTGCGCGAAGGCGCGCGCCGCGCGACGATCGATCGCTCCGCGTACGCGCAGCCAGTGACGAAACGACTCGAGTTCCTCGGCGGGAAAACGCGCTTCCACTTCGCCTTCAAGCTGCGCGACGAACGCGCGAACCTGCGCGAGTTCCGACGGCGCGATCGGCGCACTCGTGCGTGCGGCTTCGACGAAGCCGATCGACGCAAGCCGGACGCGGGCGATCGAGCGTCCGTTGCGGCTCGTTTCGATGGTGCCTTGTGCGGGGAGCGATGCATGGATCGCATCGGGGTCGGCGACGTGAATGTCAGGCACCGCGCGTTCGGATGGTTGGCGAACAACGCGTTCTGCAAGGCCGAAGCCGTTGTTCGCGCGCTCGCGACTATCGATGATCCACACGCGACAGACATCCGCGTCGAGGATGCGACGTACTTCCGCGGCGAGCCGGCGCAAGAGCCCCGGCAAACCTCCCTCGCCCTGCGGGAGGAGGGCGAGCATGTGCTCGATGTCCGATGTGTCCATCGTGGAGAGCAAGGGTACGACTTCGCGGGATGGTTCACAAACTTGCCGCTTGACTTGCGCGCTGCTGCCCACGACGCTGCACTGATGCACGCTCGTAGTCCACGTCACCGCGCCTCACGATCCATCCTCGGCAGCATGTTCGGAGCCCTCATTCTCGGGATAGGTGCTGCCGCCATGCTCGCGGCAGACGCTCCGCCGACGAACGCGAAGGGCGGTGCACAGGCTTCGGAGACGTCGCCCGCACCGCAGCCAAGCGCGCCGCAGACTTCCCCACAGTCTGAGCCAACGAAGCGCCTCCTTGTCTTCTCGAAGACCGGCGGGTTCCGCCACGATTCGATTCCGGACGGCATCGCCTGCGTGCGTGAATTGCTCTCGGACCGCTTTGCCATCGACGCGTCCGAAGACTCGAACGTCTTCACCTCGGCGAATCTCGAACGCTACGAAGCGATTGTGTTCGTTTCGACGACCGGCGACATTCTCAACGAAGAACAACAGCGCGCGTTCGAGGAGTTCATCCGCGCTGGAGGCGGTTTCGCTGGCATTCATGCGGCCGCAGACACGGAGCACACGTGGCCTTGGTTTGGCAAGCTTGTGGGCGCCTACTTCAAGACGCATCCGCCGGTGCAAGAGTCGACGATCGATGTCGAGGATCGCACGCATCCATCGACGCGCATGCTGCCCGCGCGTTGGACCCGCACCGATGAGTGGTACGTCTACGACCGCAATCCTCGAAAGGACGTTCGTGTGCTCATGAGCCTCGACGACACGACGGTCACGGGTGCCAACATGAACGGCGATCATCCGATCGCGTGGTATCACGAGTTTGAGGGTGGACGCTCGTGGTACACGGGCGGTGGCCACACGAAGGAGAGTTTCAAGGAACCACTCTTCCGACAGCACATCGAAGGTGGCATCTTGTGGGCCGCTGGCGTCGCGCAAAATCCTGCGCCTCAGGCTCCGAATCCTGACCCATCGACCGAGAACACTCCGAAGGCAACGACCCGCGAAGAGTGAGGGCCGCGCGACCGCTGCCACACCTCGGTGCGGCGTGATCGGCGCGCGCAGTTCGTCGCGCGTGATCCCTCTGTGAGTGATTCGTGCGAGGAAAATTCGTGCGAGGAAAGTTCGTGCGAGGAAAGTTCGTGCGAGGAAAGTTCGTGCGTGTGATCCGCGGGTGAGGGCGAGTCATGCCATCGTGAACACGCGCAAATCCCGAGCGTTCAGGCGATTGCTTGGCTGCAAACGATGTCGCTACAGACTCACTCTCGCGTGCACGCAGCGCCGCAACAAATCAGTTTTCAATACAAGTCTTGACGTTGCCGCACGTCGGATTTGCCGCGCTGCAAGCGTGATTTATGCACGCCACGCGTGAAGTATGCAGCGTGAACACTTCTCGCTTTTTACCGACTTCGCGTGCGACCATCTCGACAACCGTCGAGAGATATCTATACTCCTCACACTGTTCGGGGCACTCGCCCCAAACGGTCAACCAAGATCTTTTCCCCCATGGGGCTACTGCGCAGCCGATCGCGCAGTGGCCCTTTTTCTTGGCGCTCGCGACCTGCTTCGCAACTCGCTCGCTGTGGTGGGAACCGTGCCCGCTCTCGCTCGCTTTGGCGTGCATGAAGTCTGCTTCGCAACTCGCTCGCTGTGGTGTGGATGTCGCCAGCCCGCCTTCGCGTGCGCCACGTTGGACATGGCCGAAGGCGGAGCGCAGCGAAGCCTGAGCAGTCGAGATGGGAGTCGCTCATCGTGTCGTGTGGCACTACCCCCCTGCGAAGCAGGAGGTAGTGGCTTGAGGTGCAAACACGGACGACCGTCCAAATCGAAACTTGGAACTCAATGCGAACCTGAGTCTCGCCATCACCAGAGGTGATGCCACACGGGACGTCGCGTTTCCCACGACATCATCCTCTCGCGCTTCGCTTCGCGCCGCGCTTGTCTTAGATCGTGACATTCACCCACGCGGCGCAAGGAACCCGATCGGTAACGCCGTGCGCCCATCCACGGCCAAGTCTGCGAGCGCTTCACCTATAACGGGCGCAAACTTGAAGCCGTGGCCGCTGAAGCCGCACGCGACCGCGACGTTCGCGAACCCAGGATGCAGACCGACCACGAAATGCCCATCCCGCGACATGGTGTACATGCAGTGACACGCGTGATTGGTTGTACGCGACGCGGCGATCGGAATGCGCTCCGCCGTCGCGGCGCGCGTTTCGGCGACGATCGCAGGGTCAACCGCATCCCCGATCGATTCCGGTGCTGCGTCGGGGCCACGTCCGTGAAGCCCGACCTTGAGTCCTCGCGGCGAACCCATGCCGTCGAAGGCCGGGATCCCGTAGACGGGTGGCGCGGTCCCACGATCGAAGAACCACACCGGCATCTCGCTCGCGTGCCAGCGTCGATCCCCCACGTCGTCCATCCAGACGAGCGTCTCGCGTGTCGGCCGAAGCGCAAACGGATTGGACGCAGCAATGCCAGAGCCGCCCGCCAACGCGCCTGCCGACGACCCCGACGACGACCCCGCCGACAGCCCCGGCATCCACGCGCCCGACGAAAGCACCAACGCCCCCGCTTCCCATCGACGTGTGGACGACGCAGTCCCGCCAAAGACGCACACACGCTGGCCGTCACTCTCCCACCGCATGATGGGTGTGTTCCGCACGATCGTCGCGCCCAACCGCTCCGCCTCCGCGAGCGCCGCGCGGATCGTCGCCTCAGGCCGCACGAAACCGCCGCGCGTTTCGCGCACGATCTCCCAATCGTGTGGCACGGAAAACTGCGGGTATCGCCGCATCAACTCCGCGCCGTCGAAGTGCTCGACCTCAAGCCCATGCGCACGAGCGCTGCGCAGCATGCCGGCCGAGGCCGGATTTCCCGCCGCGCCGCCCATCACCACGCCGCACTCAGTCTTCAGCACCACGCCTGCGTCCCGTTCAAGCCGCTCAAAGCCCTCGTACGCGCGGCGCAGGAGCGGCACGTAATCCGAGTGTTCAAAGTACGCGAGACGAATGACGCGGCTGCCGCCATGCCCTGAGCCGCGGTCGTGCGGCGGAGCGAAGCGATCGATACCGATAACCCGCACGCCGCGACGCGCGAGTTCCAAGATCGCCGCTGAACCCATCGTTCCGAGCCCGACGACGATCACGTCGGCCATCACTCCGGCCATCGCATCAGCCATCACTCCGGCCATCGCATCGCGGTGCGTCATGAACCGATGCCTCAATTCCAGCGCGCGAGAAGGTCCGCGAGATCTTCCGAACCGACCACGCCATCGAGATTCATATCCGCGATGCCGTTGCCGCCCCACGCCGAAAGCATGATCGTCAAGTCGCTCGCGCCGACGGCTCCATCGCCATCGAAATCACCGTTGTTGTAGTTGCGCGCGGACACACTCATCGTGATCGTCTTCTCGGTGAACAGGCCGCCCGAATCCGTCCCGCGCAGGGTGATGGTGTGGGCGCCGACTGAGAGATTGCGCTTCGCAAGGAACCGTCCTGTGCCGAGCGCGCCGTCGCGGCTCGAGGTCCACGTGATTGCCGCGTCGCCAAGCAGTTGATCGTCGATGTCCCACGCCGACGCGTGCAGCAGCACGGTCGAGCCCTGCGGGAAGATGGTCGCGGTGTTCGGCGCAATGACGTGGACGTCTGGCGGTGCACTGTTTCCGAACGAGTAGGTCGCGCCCGCGAGTTCGTCCGAGGTCCCGAGACCATCACTCACACGAACGCGGAATCGCGCGTCGCGGCCTTGGCTTGCGGGAAGATCCGACGCATCGAAATCAAACGAACTCTCACGAACGCCAACCGCGATCGGAAGCCACGCTTCGCCGCCGTTTGGGCTGTAGAGGAGATCGGCAACGAGCGCGTCGCCGCCGGCATCGGTGGCATTCCACGAAATGCGCACTCGGCCTTCGAGGTGATCGATCGCTGGATCGAACGCGATCGGACCTGGCTGCGCGGGGCCGACGTCGATGCCTGCAATCGCCGGCGCATGCGCTGTTCGAAGCATCTCGGCAAGCGGACGGCCGGCCGACGAGCTTCCCTTCGACTTCGTCCACTCACG
>JAIXVI010000293.1 GCA_027483065.1 Planctomycetaceae bacterium | reverse complement strand
CTGGTACCAGCGGCGGCGATTGCCGAGCGCGTGCGAGCACTCGCGCAGACGCTCGGCGAAGACTACGCACATGCCGACGGTCGTTTGACGGTTGTGCCTGTGATGACGGGAAGCCTGCTTTTTGCTGCAGATTTGGTGCGCGCGCTGCCGCAGCGACGCATGCGCATCCAGCTCACGACGGTGTCGAGTTACGGCGGCAAAGCAACTGCGACGCGCGGAAGCGCAATTGTGGGCGCGCTTCCGAAGCATCTCGAAGGTCATCACGTTTTGATCGTCGACGACATTCTCGACTCTGGCGGAACGCTGCGGCTCTTGCGAAGCGAATTCGAATCGCGCGGCGCGGCAAGTGTGCGCGCGTGCGTGTTGCTTCGGAAGAAGATCGAGAGTGCACTTTCGACGCCGTGCGAATATGTCGGTTTTGATATCGGCGACGAGTTTGTGGTTGGCTACGGCCTTGATTACGACGACCTCTATCGCAATCTGCCCTATGTCGGCACGCTTCGTCGGGAGGCGCGGTGACGCGCACGCCGAACTCGACCGCGCAGTCGGCGACGGCGACTCCCGCGGTGCAGGCGCCGCTCGTACCCGCGGCGGTTCAAAGTGCACTTTCGCCCGATGAAATCGTCCTTCTCGTGCTGCGGCCGAGTCTCTTGTACATCCCGCTTTCGTCGCTTGGAACACTCGGTGCGAGCGCAATCATCGCGGCGACGCTCGCGTGGGCTTCAACGTACGCATGGTCGAATTGGAGTGAAGCGGCGGGGATTTCGGTTGGCGTGATCGTTGCGGCTGCGCGACTCGCATGGGCGTGGCTTGATTGGTCGATGCATGTCTTCGTGCTCACGGATCGACGTGTCATCGCGCGACGCGGCATCTTGCGAACAGCGTTGTACGAAGCGCCACTCGTACGAATCCAGAACACAGTGGTGGTGCAGAGTTTGCGCGAGCGAATTTTCGGGCTCGGCACGATTGGGTTTGCGACGGCGGGTCGCAGTACGTTCGACGCGTATTGGGAGATGGTGCGACGCCCGTTTGTCGTGCACGGCCAAGTGCTCGATGCGATTCGTCGGTACGGACGTAAGTAGTAAACCACCACGAATGGTGCACGGCACGTGCCGCTCAGTACATGGCACTGGGTGGCACGTGCCGTGCACCGTTCGGATTACTCTTCAGGCCCGAACTCTCAGGCACGGTTCCACGGCGCGCGCGCACGTGGATTCTCAATCGCGCGCCCGACTTCCGCGAGCAATTGCGTCGTGAGCGCGTTCGGCTCCTTCGGCGGAACGATCTGCACCACGACGTAGAGGTCGCCCGCAGGGCGTCCGTTCGACGCAGGGAATCCGCGGCCCGGAATACGAATCTTCTTTCCGCTCGCGGTGCCCGCTGGAACCTTCAGTGTCACCGTGCCGCCTGCAGGCAGCGGCGCATCGACCGACGCGCCGAGTGTTGCTTCCACAATCGAGATCGGGAGGTCGTACGAAAGATCGCGTTCGTCACGCTCGATCCACGCGTGGTCACCGACGTGGACTCGAACCACCGCGTCGAGCTTCCCCGGCACCGAGACGAGCGTTTCATCTTCGAGGCCTGCGGGAATATCGAGTTCGAACCGTTGCCCTTCGATCGCAATCGCGTGCTTGCCGCCTTTGAGCACAGTCTCGAGCGGCACATGCACCTCGTACTCCATCCGCTCGCGAGCGCGCGCTCGTTGCGTGCGGCCCGCGCGACCACCTCGCGCGCCACCGAAGAGGTCGCCGAAAATCGACTCGAAGGTTTGCGGGTCGCCGCTCCAATTCGCACTTCCCGCGCTGCCTGCGCCCGGCGTTCCTCCCGCCCAACCTCCGCCGAACGGGCCGCCCGCGCCTGGGGCCGCGCCTCCGGCGGCTGCACCAGAGCCGAACGCATCGGGTGAACCACCGAGTCGCACGAACTCGTCGTATTGCTTGCGCTTCTCGTCGTCGGAGAGAACCTCGTAGGCCTGCTGAATTTCCGCGAATTTCGCCTGCGCGTCCTTCGCCTTGTTGCGGTCGGGGTGGTACTGCAGCGCGAGTTTTCGGTGCGCGCGTCGGACTTCGTCCGCGCTTGCGGAACGGCCAACTCCGAGAATGTCGTAATAGTCGCGCGAAGCCATAGCGGGCCGCGAGTATAGGAAACGCACGCGGCGTGTCCGCGTAGGATGCGGCCGATGAAGTGCGAATCGCGCAAGGACGGTGCTGTTTCTCTCTCGCTTCCGGTTGTTCCGGCAGGGGGCGGCGGCACCGACGACCATCAACCGAAGGGCTCGCGTACGCCGCACTCGCGCATGGGTTGGCGCCGCGCGACGGTGCTTGGCGTGATTCAGGTCCTCATGATCGTGCACGTCGTCCAATGGCTTTGGACGGGCACAACCGTTGCGCCGCTTGAGCCAAGCGAGTCGATGGAGACGGTCAAAGACGGCATCATCAATCCAGGCGCGATTCTCTTCGCGGTGTTGCTGCTCTCGACGGCGCTCCTCGGGCGTTGGTTCTGCGGTTGGGGCTGCCACGTCGTGATGCTGCAGGATTTCTGCGGCTATCTCATGAAGAAGGTCGGTATCCGCCCGCGACTCTTCCGCTCGCGACTACTTCTTTGGCTGCCGCTTTCGCTTGCGGTCTACATGTTCCTCTGGCCGCTTGCGTATCGCTTCGGTATCGCGCCATTCACGCGCCCCGAATTGCAGTGGCCGGGCTTCACGGCAGAGTTCACGACCAGCGATTTCTGGGCGACATTCCCTGGCTTCCTCATGGGCGTGCCGTTCCTACTCGTCTGTGGATTTGCGACCGTCTATCTCCTCGGAGCGAAGGGCTACTGCACGTACGGTTGTCCGTACGGCGGCTTCTTCGCGCCGCTCGATGAACTCTCGCCAGTTCGTATTCGCGTCACCGATGCCTGCAGCGGTTGCGGTCACTGCACGGCGGTCTGCACGTCGAATGTGCGCATTCACGAAGAAGTGCGCGATTACCGCATGGTCGTCGATCAAGGCTGCATGAAGTGCCTCGACTGCGTGAGCGCATGCCCGGAGAACGCGCTCTTCGTGGGTATCGGAAAGCCGGCGTTTCTTGCGAAGGCCAATGCGCCCCGCAAGGAGCAACGCTGGGATCTCTCGTGGAACGAAGAGATCGGCTTCGGACTCATCGCGATCGCGACGTTCTTCGCGGTGCGCGGACCGATCGGCGTGCCGCTGCTCTTCGCTTCAGGTATCGCGATCACGGCAACGGCGCTCGCGTGGTTTGCCTATCGCGCGCTTTCAGGCCGCGACGCGCGACTTCATCGCTTTGAACTCCGTCGCGCGGGGCGCGTGCGCGGAGCGGGTATTGCCGTCACCGCTGTGGCAGCAATCACGCTTGGCGCCCTCGCGTATGTCGGCACGTTGAATGCCGCGATGGCGCTCGGTGATTACTCGAACACGCGCGTGAAAATGCCGCCAGAAGTCGTCTTCAGCGGCACGCGCATGCAGCCAGAGCCCACGATCCTTGCAGCCGCGGAGCGCGCGAAGAAGTTCTACGCGTTCGCGCTTCCCGCGCCCGAGGGCTACGGATTCCGTGGTCCGTGGACGCGCCCGCTTGAATCGAATCTCGTGTGGCTCTCTTCGGTCACGCTCGATTACGCGCGCGCCGAGGCGATTCTGCGTGCACGCATCGCACGCGAAGGTCTCACCGAGTACGACGCGGGCGCGCTCGCGCGCGTGATGCGCGGCGACGGACGCCTTCCGGAGGCGCTTGAGTTCTCATTTGCAGAGTGGCAAAAGCACCCTGAATGGGAGGGCCTGCGCGAAGAACTCGTGACGTGGCTCCTCGACGAAGGTCGTCGTGACGATGCACTCATGATCGCGCGCGCGGCGGTCGCCAAGCGGCCGGACGACCTCAACGCCATGCGTCGACTCTCGTTGATCCTGACAGAATCCGGCAATCGCGCTGAAGTCGAAGAAGGCATCGCGCTCATTGACCGCACGCTTGTGATCGCGCCCGACAACGCCTTCGCCTATCGCGCGCGCGCGGCCGCGTACTTCGGACTCGGTCAACTCGAAGCCGCCGAAGCCGACTACCGCCGCGCGATCGAACTCGCGCCGAACGAGTGGCGATTCATGCAAGAACTCGGCGAGATGCTGATGGCAACCGACCGCGTGAAAGACGCAGGCCCGTTCCTGAAGCAAGCTGGTGAGATGCGCGTGAAAGAACTCGAGAAAGCACGCGAGCGGCGCTAAGCGCGCACACTCAACTCTCAGCTTCGCGGAAGAGACCGAAGAGTTCGGTCGAATCCTTCGCGGTGTACGCGCGCTGGCGGAATTCAGGGCTCGTCATGATCTTCGAGATCTTGCCGAGCGCTTGAATGTGATCGTCCTTCTTGTCGGGGTTCGACACGAGCAAGATGATCAGTTCCACAGGCTTCTTATCGAGCGAACCGAACTCCACAGGTTGCGCGGGCTTGCCGATCGCGAGCACCAAGCTCGGTACGCTCGAGCACTTGCCGTGCGGAATCGCGAGGCCCATACCGATACCGGTCGTGCGAATCATCTCGCGCTCCCAGACGGCCTTCTTCACCGCTTCCGCGTCGGGGCACAGTCCGTTCGCCGCCAAGAGATCGACGAGTTCATCGAGGATCGCGTGTTTCTCCGTCGATGCGAGCGGCACCTTGACGGAACTCGGAGAGAGAATGTCGAGAATGCGCATGGCGCGGAGACCTTCAATCGCGGGAAATCCCCAAAGAGGAATCCCGCATGGAAACTCGGATGAAATCCCAAGCGGAAGGGGCAATGGTAACAAGGTCGGATGTGGCGATGGGCGCGGCGGAATCCGTAGGCCGCGCGGATTTAGGCTGCGCGGATTTCAGAAGCGCGGATGCAGCGCAGCGTTCTCGCGTCGAGACGCCTCCGACGCATGAAGCATGTGCGCAGGCATCGTTCAGGTTCGCCAAAGAAGCGCGTGGTAGCCGCCGTCGCGATAGACGCGCGGTGAGTCGCCTGGCAAGCCCGCAGGCATGATCGAACGCTCGACCGCCAACGTGAGCCCGAAGCGCGACGCGAGTCGCTTGACCTGCGATTCGTTTTCCGCGCGTTCAATCGAGCACGTCGCGTAGATCACTGCGCCGCCGGGCGCAACGAGTCCGATCGCGGGGTCTGCGATTTTCTGTTGGAGCTCGATCACCGCCGCCGTCCGCGCTTTGCTGAAGCGGTAGCGAGCTTCGGGTCGTCGCGCGAGCACGCCCGAGTTCGAGCACGGCACATCGAGCAGCAAGAGATCGGCTTTGCCCGCGGCTTCGCGGAAGACCGACTGCGGTGAGAGCGGCTTGATGCCCGGATGACGGTGCCGCAATTCGGCGAGCGCTGCGAAGCGCGCGTCGTCGGGGTCGGTGGCGAAAATGGTCGCGTTCGGAAAGAGTTCGGCGAGTTGCTTTGTCTTGGTTCCGCGGCCTGCACAGAGGTCGACGATGAGTTGCGGCGCGCGAGGCAGAAGCGGCGCGAGCGACGCGACCGTCATCGCCGACGTCGGATCTTGCACGCGCACTTCAGGATGGGCCGCAAGCATCGCAGTCATCTCACTGTGCGAACCCTTCCACACACCGAAGCCGCGTTCTTCATGCGGCTCGATCGAGGAGTCTGATGAAACCTCTGTCGAAGGAGCCGCAGGGTTGTGCGCGTCCGTTGCTCGCACATCCGTTGACGTCGTCACGATGATCGGCGCCTCGGAAAGGTCGTGGAGCGCCAGTCGCGTGGTCTCGCGAAAGCCAAACGCGCCAATCCAGTGAAGGATCAACTCGCGCGCGTGGCTTGTGCGTTCCGAGAGATTCGCGGCGGCATCTTCACTGAACGCATCAATCGAGAGTCGCAGTGCTGAGCCATCGGACAACGGCACGATGTTGCGCCGCGTTTGATCAGCGATCAGCGCGCGCGTTTCTTCGCACGCCGGAAGCCGTTCTGCAACGCTCGCCGCGACCTTTCGCAAGACCGCGTTCACAAGCCCGCCGGCACCCGGTCGCAATCGTCGCTTCGTCCACTCGACACTCGCGTCAACCGCCGCCGCAGCTGGCACACGATCGAGAAAGAGAATCTGCGCAGCGCCACCAAGAAGCGCCGCTTGCACGGGCTTCTCGAGGAGTGGCCAGTTCTTCGTGAGATGCGGCCGAATGCACGCGATGAGCGTCAGGTAGCGACGCACCACCGCGTGTTCAATCGCGCGCGCGAGTGCTGCGTCGCGCGGATCAAGCCGCGCATCATCCCGCGGTTCGATGCGCGCATCAGACGACGCTGCTCCCGCGTAGGCGAGATCAGGAAAGCGCAACGCCTGCGCGAGGACGCGTTCGAGCGCGACCTCACGTGCGGCGTAACCAACGGGTGCATCTCGATTCACGCGCGGCTCGGTTCACGCACGGCCTTCTTCGGAGCGCTGACCGCCTTGCCCGCGCCCTTCTTGAGCGCTGCGGCGATGTCGGTCTTCTCCCAAGAGAACGTGCCCTTGCCCGCTTCGCCTGGCTCGCGGCCGAAGTGGCCGTGGCTCGACGTTGCCGAATAGATCGGCGCGCGCAGCTTGAGCATTTCAATGAGGCCGTATGGCGTCAGATCGAAGTGTTGACGCACGAGCGCCGAGAGCACTTCGTCGCCGACGGTGCCCGTTCCTTGCGAATCGACGAGCACCGACACTGGCTCAGCGACGCCGATCGCGTACGCAACCTGCACTTCGCAGACGCGCGCGAGCTTCGCCGCAACGATGTTCTTCGCGATGTAACGCGCCATGTACGCCGCGCTGCGGTCGACCTTCGAAGGGTCCTTGCCGCTGAACGCACCACCACCGTGACGACCGCGGCCGCCGTAGGTGTCGACGATGATCTTGCGGCCAGTCAGACCGCAGTCGCCGTGGGGTCCGCCGATTTCGAATTGGCCCGTCGGGTTGACGTAGACCTTCACGCCGTCGTGCCACCACTTGCCGAGCACCGGCTTGATGATCGCATCGGTCACAGCCTTCTTGAGTTCAGCTTGCTTCTTCTCGCCGTTCCATTCCGGCGCGTGCTGCGTCGAGAGGACGACCGCATCGACCTTCTTCGGCTCGAGACCTTCGTACTCAATCGTGACTTGGCTCTTCGCGTCGGGGCGAATGCCCGACACGATGCCCTTGCGGCGCACTTCGGCTTGCTTCTCGACGAGGCGGTGCGAGAGGTTGATCGGGAGCGGCATGAGACGATCAGTCTCATCGCAGGCGAAGCCGAACATCATGCCTTGGTCGCCGGCGCCTTGCGCCTTCTTCGACTTACGCACAACGCCGCGCGCGATGTCGGCGGATTGTTCGTGCAGGAGGTTGATGACACCGCAGCCGTTGCCGTCGAAGCCCATCGCCGCGTCGTCGTAGCCGATGCGGAGGATCGCATCGCGCACGGTCTGCTGGACATCGAACTTCTTCTTCGCGTTGTGGTTGAACTTGATCTCACCAGCGACGATCGCTTGCGCCGTCGTCACAAGCGTCTCACACGCGCAGCGTCCTTCCGTGTCGTGATCGAGAATGAGGTCGAGCACAGCATCCGAGATCGCATCCGCGACCTTATCGGGGTGACCCATCGAGACGCTTTCGGAAGTGAAGAGGTGGCGGCGGTTGCTCATGCGATTCTCAGTTCAGGTTTGAAACGGGACGTCAGATGTCGAGTCGGATGTTGGATCTGTGACGCCTGCGCGTGCGCGTTCGGACGCTCACGCTCGGGGCCAACCTCCCGGACCTGATCGCCGCGAACTGCGCGCCGACCCTCGGGAGAAGGGGCGGAATATATCGAAGTGCACCGCCCGCTCGCCCTTGCGCGGCCGCACAGATAGAAAAACCCTCCTCGAACACTGAGTTTCGGGGAACCTCGTGCTCGCCCGCGCCGAAGCGGGAGCTAGATTCCGTAGCGAAAGATCGCCTCCATGCCTGAAGATCGCACTCTCGGTTCTCCGTCGTTCATGCCGCGTTCGCGCCCCTTGCGCGACGTGCGCCCCTCGCGCGACTTGGTGCTTCGATCCTCGAAGTTGCCTCGCGCCGCAACGGCTTTCGGCGCCCTTGCGGGGCTCTCGCTGGCAATCACCGGGACCATGATGGCGACCACCACGGCGGTTGGTTTCGCTGGACCGCTGACAGGTGCGGCTCAGGACCGCGCAAACGCGCTCTCGACCTTGGAGGACGCAGCGCCGATCGTGATCGACGGTGCTACATACGCCACGCGCCACGTGCTCGTCCAATTGAAGCCGGGCATGCGGCCGAGTTCGTTCTCAGCGCGCACGCTCGCGCAAGCGGGTGTCGTCAGTGTGCGCTCGATCTTCGTCGAGCCCTTGAAGGACGCGGCGACGGCGGCGGCACTCGGTTTGGATCGTTGGTACCGCTGCGAACTCGCAGCGGGCGCGGATGCCTCCGCAGCCGTCGCACGATTGGCGAGGGCCGCGATCGTCGAACGCGCGGAGCGCGACCCTGAGGGCGGCCTCGCGGAGATTCCGAACGACACCGACTTTTGGGTGCAGTACGCATTGCGCAACACGGGCCAAGTGGTCGGAGGCGTTGCGGGCACCGCCGGCGCTGACATCGGCATGGCTGCGGCTTGGGAGTACACCCGCGGTGACCCGAATCTCGTCATCGCGGTGCTTGATTCGGGCATCGATCCGCATCCCGAAATCGCTGGTCGCATTCTGCCGGGCTTGAACGTTCCCGATGGCAACACCGCGACGGCCGACGAGTGCAATCACGGCACGCACGTCGCGGGGATTCT
>JAIXVI010000226.1 GCA_027483065.1 Planctomycetaceae bacterium | reverse complement strand
GCTTTGGCCGTCCCTTAGTTTCCGAGCCAGGAGGAAGAGACATGGGAAGACCAACTCGTAACATCGAAATCGGCGTTCCTTACCACGTAGCACACCGCGGGAACAAGCAGATCAAACTCTTTGAGAGTGACATTGATCGGCGGTACTACCTAGCGATGCTTGGCAGCTTGGCGAAACGCCACAAGATTCGCATCGGAGGATTCTGTTTGATGTCGAATCACGTGCACTTCGCAGTTATCCCAGACTGCACAAAGGGCATCAGCCGCTGTTTTGGGCAGCTTCACAAGCGTTATTCAGAGATGCTGAACACCCGATGCGGTCGACGTGGTTGTAGTTGGGAAGGACGCGTTTACGCGGCGAAAATGGATGACCAGCATGCATGGAACGCTCTTCGGTACATCGAGCGGAATCCAGTCGTCGCGGGGATGGTCGAACACGCTGCAGACTGGAAGTGGTCTAGCGCACGGTCGCACTGTGGGTACGAGAAGCAGTGGCAGTTTTTGAACGCCGATGTTCGCCGCGAATGGGTAGATCCGGCTCGGTGGAAGGAGGTACTTGGCGTACCGCTTGCCGAGGAGGAACTGGAAACGATCGATTGGATCGCGGTGGAGGAGGGACTCAATGCGCGGAGCTTGCTTGCGACCGAACGCGTGGTTGCGGAACATGCCGCATGAGTGTTGAGCGCAACGCGCCGAGGAACGATCTTGGTGCGACGGTTCTAGAGTGCCAGTCAGGGAACGGCACGTGCCATGCAGTGCCAGGCACTGCATGGCACGTGCCGTGCACCATTCGGATCAACTGCTGCGCGCCGCCCACTTCTCAAGCAACTCCCGCTCACGCGCCTCGCTGATGCCAGGCTCGCGACCGCTCCCCCAATCGGTTCCCGCGGGAAGCGTCGGCTTCGTCTCGAGGTAGTCTGCGAGCGTGTCGCGCGCGGTTTCCGCCAGCGGTCGGCATTGCAAGCCATGCGCGAGCGCCTTGGAGATGTTCGCGCGGCCAGCGCCCGCGTACTCCGGTCCTTGCGGAATCCACAGCGGCAAACCCATCCACGGCGCGACCTGCTGCTCGAGCAGCCACGCCTCGTCGATCCACACAAACTCAACCGGATCGGAAACGCTCGCCTTGATGCCTGCAAGCATCTCTTCCATCGTGAGCGGTCCTTCGGGGCCGTTCGCGATGTACGTGCCCTGATGTCCATCGGCGGCCAACTTCAACTGGAACGCCGCCAGATCGCGCACATCGATGAACTGAACGCGCACGTCATCAGGTTTCGGCGCGCGCGGCGCGAGCACCTTGCCGCCGCGAGCGATGCGCGCGGGCCAATAGGTGAATCGGCGTGTGTCGTCGCCAGGGCCAACGATGAGTCCAGGCCGCACAACGCACGTCTTCCCAGGGCACGCAGCTTCGGCCGCTTGCTCGCACAACGCTTTGAGCGGACCGTACGTCATGCCGGTGATCTGCTCGACGGTTGGGTCGTCCAGCGTCGCGACAGGCGTCGACTCATCGGGCGCGATGGAGTTGTCCATCCACACAGAGACGGTCGAAACGAGTTGATACATCTGCGTCACGGGCGCGAGCAATTCTGCAGAAGCCTTCGTGATGCGCGGCACATACGACGAATTGTCGATGACGGCATCAAACCGCTCGCCAGCCTTCGTCATCTCGGCAACGAGTGCCTCGAGCGCCTTGAGTCCGTCGCCCTTCTTCGGATCGCGGTCTCCCTTCAACTGGCGAACCTTCGCGTAACGGTCACCCGCAAGGCGGCCCGGATCGGTCTTCCCGCGATTGAAAGTGGTGACATCCCAGCCTTTCGCAAGGGCTTGATCAACAAGGTGAGGTCCGAGGAAGCCGGTTCCGCCGAGGATGAGGATGCGCATGGGCCGGCAGCGTAGTGGCGAAGTCGCCGACAGGTTGCGCGATACAGTGCGCCCGTGGCACAACAACCAACTCCGCAACCAACCGCACGGTCTTCAAGCACTCCGTACCTCCTCGTCGGTGCGTTGGCACTGGTTGCGGCAGGGGTCTATCTCAACCTGAAGGGCAACGACGACGACGCGAAGTCGGGCTCGGCGGGCGCGTCGGCGCGTGCGTCCGGTGAAGATGGCGCGAGCGCGAGTTCAGGTGCGGGTTCGAGCAGTCGCGCGCGCAAGGACGAAGACCCAAACGCCCCGCGGCCGCGCGTGCGCGTTACGCCAGAGAAGATCGAGCTTGGTCGTGTCACGCAGTGCGGCGAACCGTCGGTCGCCGAAGTGACGCTCATCAACGAAAGCAAGGTCGCCGTGAAGGTCGACGGCTGGGTTGCGACGTGTGGTTGCGTGTCGGTCCTCGCGGAGCCGGGGTTCACGCTTGAACCGGGCACGTCACGCGCACTCCCGGTGCGCGTCGACCCATCGGGCGTCGGCGGCAAGAGTCAGCGCGTCGATTTCCGCCTCGACGGCAACGCGCTCGGCGGTCGTGTGCGCATCGATTACGACGTCTACAGCCCGATCCGAACAATGCCGAGCATGGCGATTCGCCCCGAAAAGGGCACAGAACTGCTCCTCGAACTCGAACGCGCAACGCCTGAAGGCGAGCACATTGCGACGCCGTTCGAAGTGCTTGCGGTGTTGCCACCGATCGGCCGTCCGTGGAAGGCCGCGGAGGGTGAGCTGCCGCTCGAGCCAGGCTGGGGTGGCGTCATCGTCGACTTTGCAGCGGTTGATGAACTCGCGGCGGATCCGGCGAGTCGCTCCGATCCCGCATTTGAATGGCGCGGCGATGGCGCCGACGCACGTTGGAAGACCTTTGAGTTTGTCATCCGAACCGACGACAGCGTCTGCGGCGAAATGCGCGTTCGCCTGCGGAACGGTTGAACGCCGCGCGCACCGATGCATGGACACACGCACGAAAGAAACCACGCACGAAAGAAACCACGCGCGGGGCGTGCCGCGCGTGGTGTCGTTTCATGGGGTGATTTGCCGCTTCAGCTTGTCGCGTGCGTTTCTCGCGATTTGCTGCGATCAGCACATCTCGACGAGCATCGTCACCGCGTTTCCGCCGCCGAGGCAGAGCGAGCAAATGCCGCGCTTGCCACCGGTGCGCTTCAACTGATGGAGGAGCGTCACAAGCACGCGCGCGCCGCTCGCGCCGATCGGGTGACCGAGCGCAACGCCGCCGCCACAGATGTTCAACTTCGACTCAGGAATGCCGAGTGGCTTGATGTCGACGAGGACTTGGCCCGCGAATGCTTCGTTCAACTCGAAGAGGTCGATGTCGGCAACGGTGAGGCCGTTCTTCGCGAGAATCGTTTCGATGCCGATCTTCGGCGCGAAGAAGAGATCCTTCGGTGCGCCGCCCGCGGTATTCGAGTCGACGATGCGCGCAAGCGGCTTGGCGCCAGTCTTCTTCAAACCTTCCTCGCTCATCACGAGCACCGCCGCCGCTCCATCGGAAATCTGGCTCGCATTGCCGGCGGTCGCAGTGCCTTCCTTGCCGAAGGCAGCCTTCAGCTTCGTCAGGCCTTCTGCGGTCGTGTCGCCACGGATGCCTTCGTCGGCGTCGACGCCGACCTTCGACATGCACTGTTCCGCAGAAAGCGCCACGATTTCAGCCTTGAAGTGACCAGCGGCGGTTGCCGCGGCGGCGCGCTGATGGCTCTGCGCGGCGAATCGATCTTGGTCTTCGCGCGTAACGCCGTGCTTCGCGGTGATGTAGTCGCACGCGCAACCCATCGCCCACTTCTCAAAGGCGCACGTCAGGCCGTCGGCGGCCATGTGATCTTGCATCGTCGCGGGGCCGTACTTGACGCCGCCGCGCATCTGCATCATGTGCGGCGCGAGATCCATGTTCTCGATGCCGCCGGCGAGGACAACATGGTTGTCGCCCGCGCGAATCGAGCGCGCGGCCTGCATAACCGCTTCGAGGCCGGAACCGCAGACCTTGTTGACGGTCACGGCGCTCACCGTGTCGGCGACGCCCGAAAGGAGCGCAACCTGGCGGGCAGGGTTCTGTCCGACGCCCGCTTGCAGGACGTTGCCCATGATGCACTCGTCGACGTGGGCGAGGGCGTTCGGGCACTCTGCGAAGAGCGCCTTCGCGACGTACGACCCGAGGACGGGCGCTGGGACTTTGGCCAAGCCGCCCATGAACTTCCCGATGGGGGTGCGGCGGGCGGCAACGATGTAGGCGGCTGGACGGGCGGTCATAAGGCTTCCTGAAATAGGGCTTCCCGAAATGGGGCTCGCGATGGGAGTTCCCGCGTGGGGTACCGAGTTGAGGGGAACGGGCCGTCGGTGGCCCAGAAATCTGTCACGAAACCAATGGGGCGTTTCGTCTGCACGAACCCCCGTGGGGGCGCCGATGATAGCGACCCCGCGGCGACGGCTGCCGCGGCCCGACTAGGCCCTCCGTCCGCCTTCTGCGAAGGCACTCTGCACGAGCCCGTTATGCCACACAACGACCTCTCCGACAATCTGATGAGCCTCCAGAGCCACATCCTCTTGGAGGAGGCGCGGCACCCCTCGGCAAGCGGCGACTTTACGTGGATCATCAGCGCCATTTCGCTCGCGGCGAAATCGATCGCGAACCACGTGCGCCGCGCGCGGCTTTCGGGCGCAATCGGACGATTCGGCGAAGTGAATGTGCAGGGCGAGGAGCAACAGAAGCTCGACGTCATTGCGAACAAGGCGCTGATGCGATGCCTCGGCACGCGCGCGTCGGTGGCGGTGCTCGCAAGCGAAGAAGATGACGAGCCGAGCATTCTTCGCCGCGGCAACGAAGGCGGAAAGTATTGCGTCCTCTTTGATCCGCTCGACGGAAGTTCGAATCTCGATACCGGCGTCGGCGTGGGCACGATCTTCTCGATTTTGCGCAACGATCCAAGCATTCCCGACGCGCAGGAAACAGTGTGCCAGCCGGGAACGCAGCAGGTCGCTGCTGGATACGTGCTCTACGGATCGTCGACGATTTTCGTACTCACGACTGGCAACGGCGTCGCGCTCTTCGAACTCGATCCATTCATCGGTTCGTTCCTTCTCGTGAAGGACAAGGTGCGCATCCCCGAGTCGAACAAGGTGTACTCGGTGAACGAGGCGTACGCGCCGACGTTCCCTGAGCCCTATCGCAAGTATCTCGAATGGGCGCACACGAGTGGCTATTCGTCGCGCTACATCGGCTCGATGGTGGCGGATGTGCATCGCACGCTGCTCACGGGTGGAGTCTTCATGTACCCGCCAACGAAGAAGAATCCCGAGGGCAAAATTCGATATCTCTACGAAGCGAGCCCGATGGCATTCATCATGGAACAAGCGGGCGGACTCGCGTTTTCGGGCGCCAATCGCACGCTCGAATACAAGCCTTCCAAGGTGCATGAGCGCGTTCCGGTTCTGCTTGGCTCGCGCAGCGAAGTCGAGCGCGTGCGCTCGTTCGGCGGGTGAGCGCGGGGGCGTCTAGGTGCTCCAGCAATGGAGCGCCGCCCTTCGAGCCTCCAGGATGCACAGAGAGATTTCGCGCGATCGGCCAACTGCTCGAGGCGATCTGCAGCGTTCCCACGTGACCTCGTTTGTTGACGGGTTGAAGGTCATCGCGCCACTTCTCCTGAAGATGTCATTTTTTGCCGTGCAGATAAAGAACTCGCTGTCGTATGGCTCAGAGACACTCTGAGGGTGGCCTGCTGTTCCGCACCTTCACGTCGCGGGCTTGTGAGAACCCAGATGCACGAGCTCATGCATCGGAGAGTGTGTGAACCAGACGGTGTCGACTGTTACTTCTGAGCGAGGAGTCACTTATGACATCAGGACCGAGTTGGACCGGAGGCCAATCAGGTGGGCATTCACTGCCGCCAAGAAGCGAGCGGCCAGAAGAGTACGACAGCCAGTCGCGGTACGGCCGTCGTGATGATGCGATCGAGCGCGGCCAAGACAGACCATGGAGTGATGAGCGTCCGAAGCGTGTGAGCAAAGCAGAGCGCGAGGCAAGCAACTCGGGGGTTTGGACTGCTGCGCTTTTCGTTGGACTGACCGCGCTGCTTTCGGTGCTTTGGGTTGTCTGCGCCGGTCTGGTGGCCAAGATGAGCGAGAAGCCAGACCTCTACGAGCAGCTCGCTCTCGGTCTGTCCGCACTCTTGGGGTCATTCGCTGTACTCGGTTCATTACGAATCGCGTGGTTGCTCGCGCTTGCACCACGCGTTCTCAAATCGAGCGGATCAATCCGAAGAAATGCGGTCATCCTCGCGTTGCTCGGGATTCCATTCTTGATCTACGGCGTATTGGCGCCGAGCGACTCGCCCTTGCCTCACATGGTGCTCCGTATCTCCGCAACGGGGCCACTCTTGCTGCAGGCGCTTGTGGGTCGCACGCTCGTCCGCGTAGGCGATGGTAGACACGGTACGCATTGGGGCTCTTGGTCCGCAGTGGGGTGGATCGTGTCCAGCTTCTCCATTGTGTTCCTAGAGAGTTGGATCACATTCTCGGTGCTGGTCGCGCTTTTGGCTGCTTGCTTCACGATGATGGCGGGCACGAGCGCCTGGGAGCACTACGAGAACCGTGTTTGGGGGGTTGGACCAGTTGCGTCGCCGGTCGCAAAGAAAGCGGCGAAGCCACGTCGAAAGTAGTGTTCGACGTTGCACGACAAGACAACTCCGGTGGTAGCGATGTCCATACAACGTGTCGCCACAAGCGGAGCGCATATCTCTAGTTCGCCGTTACGCTG
>JAIXVI010000253.1 GCA_027483065.1 Planctomycetaceae bacterium | reverse complement strand
AAGTCGTCTGCGAGCGCGGTTGCAAGCGCGTCGCGCAAGGCAAGTGCGATGGTGTCCATCTTGGAAGGTGTCGGCGCGGTCATGCAGGGCGGCGAGCGTACACGCTTGCGATGACATGATCGAGCGAACTTCGCGGGGCTCCAAGTGGCCGGGTTTGACGGTGCGCGGTTCAACATCGCGGGGTTCGAGGTCGCAACGATCGCCCCAACGCGTGATCGCTCAGGCACCGAGCGAGAACCGCATCACGAGGTCGGCATGCACCTGAGGGGCGCATTCCCCGTTGTGCGCCGCAATGCACGTATCACGACCTTCTCAGGCGGTTTGCGTGCGCATGATGCGAACTTCACTGCACCAACCCAAATCGCACGCCGATCCTTGCGCAACGGCATCGCGGGTACGACATCGCATGTGATGCCACGGATGCACTTCCATGGGTACGGGTCACCGGGAACACTTTCCGCGAGGAACACGCTTCCGCTCGCTTCAGCGAAGCGTGATGTTGCCGCTTCTTGCAGTCTTTGGTGTCTGTGCAGCAGCCATCACCTATGCGATGACCTGTTTCTACGAAGCACAACGCCACGCGCACCTCGAATCCGAAGCGCGGCTCGCGATTGCATCCGTCGAAGCGTTGCAGGAAGCGAACCTGACGGATGCACAACTCCAGTCGGTCGTCGAGCGGCTTACTACGGAGTCCGACGTGACGCTGCTCGTCGTCGCGGGCGGCGAACCGCTGCGCATCCGGGCGAGTTCGCGCAAGGAATGGCGCGACGTGCGTGGCCAGCCATCGCCGCCAGAAGCCATCGCATCCACTCTGCAGCGCGTCGCACAGGAACGCGCTCCCGCGATGCAGCTTGACGAGACCGAGAAACAACTGCAGTACACCGTCCCTTTCGGCGACAACGCCGTTGCGATGGTGCATATCGACGCAAGCGGCGTCGCGTCGGGTGCGCTCATGTCCGCGCTTTCCTCCGGTGCTCTCTCGCTCGGCGCGATGGCTGTCTTTGGCATCGTGACTGCAACCGTCTTACGTCGGCGCGTCATCAACCGCATCGCGGCGTTGGCAGCGGGCGTGGGCGAGAGCGGCGTTTCGGGACGATCGCATCTCGCGACGGCGCGCGGGGAAAAACCGATCGAGAGTTGCGACAAGCCCGCGGACGAATCAACACAAACGACGCCCGCACTCAAGTCCGATGAAATCACCGCACTCGGCGAGGCGATTCAACGGTCCCGTGCGCGCGTCGAGCTGGGTGTACAGGAACTTGAGCGACTCGCGCTCGTCGCACGAAACACCACAAATGCCGTCGTCATCACCGATCTCGCGCGGCGCATCACGTGGGTGAACGAAGGTTTTACGCGCATCACCGGTTGGAAGCTCGAAGAGGTCATGGGCCGCGTCCCTGGCGACTTCCTGCAGACGAAAGACACCGATCCGAATGCCATTCGCGAGATGCGCAAAGCGCTTCGCGAGAAGAGACCGTGTCGCGTTGAAGTACTCAATCGCGCGAAGGACGGTCGCGACTATTGGCTTGACCTTGAGATTCAACCCGTGCGCGACGCGTCCGGTGTTGTCACGGGGTTCATGGCGATCGAGAGCGATGTCACCGCCGCGGTCGCGGCGCGGCACGAACTCGCTGTCTCGGAGCGCCGACAGAAACTGATCGTCGCCGGCGCGGAACTCGGCACGTGGGACTGGCACATTCCTTCGGGCGAGGTGCACTTCAACGAACGCTGGTGCGAGATGCTCGGCTATCACCCGAGCGAGATCGAGCCACACGTGCGGTCGTGGGAGCGCATCGTCCATCCCGAAGATGCACAGATGGCGAGCGACGCGTTGAAGGATCACTTCGAGGGCCGCAGCGACCTCTATCGCTGCGAACATCGTCTGCGCGCGAAGGACGGCTCCGTGATCTGGGTGCTCGACTCGGGCAAGGTCTACGAGCGCGACGCCGAGGGCAAACCGCTGCGCATGGCGGGCATCCATCTCGATATCACCGAACGCCGACTCGCCGAAGAGCGCTTCGAACTCGTCGTGAAGGGTTCGTCCGCAGGCATTTGGGACTGGGATATCGCCTCAGGGCGCGATTACTTCTCGCCGCGCTGGAAGCAACTCCTCGGCTACGCGGAACACGAACTCCCCAACGTCGTGTCGACGTGGGCGGAGTTGATTCATCCGGACGATCGAGCGCACGCCACGCGCGCGGTCGAGGCGCATCTCACCGCGCGTACGCCCTACTCGCTTGACTATCGACTTCGCACGAAGTCGGGTGAATACCGCTGGTTCCACGCGGCCGGACAAGCGGTCTGGGACAACGAAGGCCGTCCACTTCGCATGGCAGGTTCGCTCGAAGATATCCACGAACGTCGCGTGATCGAATCGGCGCGCGCGCGGCTTGCAGCGATTGTCGCCAATTCCGAAGACGCGATTCTCGGGCTCACCCTCGATGGCCGCATTCAATCGGCGAATGCTGCTGCGGGTCACCTCTTCGGCGTCGAACCGAGCGCGTTGACCGACCTCAACGAACTCGAACTCGTGCCTGAAGCCGAGCGCGCGCGTGAGCAACTCGCGCTCGGTCGCATCGCCCAAGGCGAGCGTGTCGAGCAATACGAAACGACGCGCTTGTGTGGATCACGCGGCGTGGTCGAAGTTTCGGTCGCGCTCTCGGTCGTACGCGACGAATCAGGTGCCGTCGTCGGGGCCGCGAAGATCGTGCGCGACATCAGCGAGCGACGGGAAAAACAAGAACTCTTGAACCTGAACGACTTGCTTGCGCGGCAAAACAGGCGTCTCGAGGAGATGACCGAGCGCGCGCATCGATTCGTCGACGACGTCTCGCACGAATTCCGCACGCCGCTGACGGTCATCAAGGAATACACCTCGATCATCGCCGATGGCCTCGGCGGCCCTGTGTCGGATTCGCAACAGGAATGGCTTCAGGTCATCGATGTCGCCGCGGTCGATCTCAACCAGATGGTTGAAGACTTCCTTGACTCAAGCAAGTTGCGCGCCGGTCGACTGCGCGTCGATCGTCGAAGTGTTTCGGTGGCGTCGGTGTTCGCGGCTGTTCAGAAGATGATCGCGCGGAAAGCCGCGGCCCGCCAAATCAACGTCATCCAACATGTCGAAGATGGACTTCCACCGATCTTCGCCGACGAAGAGAAGGTGCGTCGCGTGGTGATGAACCTCCTGACCAACGCGATCAAGTTCTCACCGGAAGGTGGAACCGTGCTGATCGGTGCGCGCTCGAGCGCGCTCGGCGACGTCGAATTCAGCGTGGTCGATCATGGTCCAGGGCTTGCACCCGCCGATCTCAAGTTGCTCTTCGAACGCTTCCGCCAACTTCCAAACGCCCTCAGCCCAAGCGTCAAAGGCTTCGGCCTGGGACTCAACATCGCGCGGCAACTCGTGTGGCTCAACCTCGGCACGATCGCCGTCGAAAGCGACTTCGGCAAAGGCACCATCTTCTCCTTCACTGTTCCCGCGATGCGCATGGACATCGTCATCGAACGCTTCTTCGAACGCCTCGCAGAGCGCGAAGAAGTCCCAAGCATGGTCGGCATGCTGTGCGTGACATGCACCGCAGGAACTGTGGAGGAACTGCGGCGTCTCGTGGTCGCGACAACGCGCCCAAGTGATATCGCCGTCGCATCCGCGAACGGTCGATCGGTCATCGTGTTCGGTCCAACGGGTTCGCCAGAGACTTGGCGCGAGCGTCTTGAAATGTCGCTGCGCACATCCGACGACGACGACGCCCAACCCACGGTGTCGATTGGTGGAAGTTGGCGATACCCCGCAGAGTGCGCCCGTGCGCGCAGCGTCATTCGCAACGCCATCCTTTTGGAGCAAGGCTATGCCATGTCGAATTCTGGTCATTGACGACGAGAAGGGCCTCTCGCAAGTCCTCGCGATTCGTCTTCGCGCGGCGGGCTTCATCGCGTTGACCGCGAACAGCGGCCTCGAGGGGTTGGTCGCTGCGCAAGAGACGCGGCCCGACGCGATCGTGCTCGATGTGCGCATGCCCGACATGGATGGTTTCGAGGTGTATGCGCGGCTTCGGCAAAACCCTCATCTTTCCACCATCCCAGTGTTGTTTCTCAGTGCGAATGTGCAAGACAGCGCACGACACTCGGCACTCGCGGCGGGTGCCGTCGCCTATCTCACCAAGCCATACGACCCGCACGAGGTCATCGCCACGCTGCGCGATGCCATCGCGCGGCAAACCGGAGCAAGGAGCGTGACACATGTCTAGGGAAAGCGATGCAACGATTCTGATCGTGGACAATGACCCAGACTTGCGACGGGTGATTTCGCTGCGACTTTCGCGCGCGGGGTATTCCTGCGTCGAGGCAGGCACAGGCGCGCAGGCGCTGAGCGAGTGGCGACGACGCAGCTTCGATGTGGTCGTCAGCGACCTCAACATGCCAAGCGGCGATGGCATCGCGCTCGCCGATGCGCTGCAGCGCGACGAAGCCGTGCCGATCATTTTCATCACGGGTTTCCGTGAGGATTTCAAGCGACGACTTCGTCGGGTGAACAACGTGAGTTTGCTCGAGAAGCCGTTCGATCCGTCGGTACTCATCGACCTGATCGAGGCGACGTTGGTACGCCGCGCGACCGGCGACGACGGAGTGCGCTCTCCGCACGGTGCGGATGGCGAGTAGGCCAGGGTGTTGGCGAAGAACTCGCCGATTGGGGGGGATATGTCGAAGCCAATCATCGTGGTTGCGGATGACGATCGAGCGTTGCTCGACGCGGTTTCAACGCGGCTTACCGCGGCAGGATTCGAGGTGCATACCGCGCAGGACGGCTACATGGCGGTGCAAGAGGCGCGTCGGGTGCATCCCGATGTTGTCCTCCTGGATATCGGCATGCCCGCCGGCGACGGCTTCTCCGTGCACGATCGGTTGCAGCAGTTCGAGGGGCATGAGGCGCCGCAGTACGTCTACATGACAGGCTCGCGAGAAGGCAGCGTGACGAAGGCCGCGCGCGCGAAGCATGCGTTCGCACTGATGCACAAGCCGTTTGACGGACGCGAACTCACGGCTGTCTTACGAAGCGCGGTGCGCCAACGGCGCGGGAAACAACTCGCGGCCGCCGAGCGCGAGCGGCAAGCTCAGACCGAAGTCGATGACTGGCCGTCGTGAGGTTGATCGGTGGTCGTTGATCGGTGGTCGGTGGTCGGCTCCGCGGCGCCGACCACCGCGTGGTTCCATCGTCGGAAATTTCGACGCGGTGATCGTGCGCACCCGCCCCACTGCTAAAGTGTGCGCATTGACACCGACCCGCGCCGAACCACGCGATACCACAGTGATACTCGATGAACGGCGCCTCATCTCACGCTTCGGCGTGCACCGAACGCACTTTCTTGACACACAATCGAATCTCCCTCGAGCGTCCTACCGGTACTGAACCCCGGCAGGTGCTTCTTCGCTACTTCGTTCCGATTGTTGCAGTGCATGCGCTCGCACTTGCGGTTTTCGTGCCCGCATTCTTCTCGTGGACCGCGGTGATTGTTTGCCTCGTGGGCGTGCACGTCTTCGGACAGACGATCACGCTCGGCTACCACCGATTGCTCACGCATCGCAGTTTCAGCACACCGCGCTGGTTCGAACATGTGCTCGTCGTCGGGGCGCTCTGCTGCCTCGAGGATTCCCCCGCGCGGTGGATCGCCACGCATCGCATGCACCACGCGCACAGCGACGAGCGCGAGGATCCGCACACGCCGATGGTCACGTTTCTTTGGGGGCATCTCTGGTGGCTCCTCGTTCGCAATCGCGAGTTGCATCAGCGAGGGAGTTACGAGCGCTACGCGCGCGATGTGCTCAGCGACCCTTTTTACATGTGGATCGAGAAGCGACCGTGGAGCCCGTTGTGGTTCTACGCGGCGCAGGCTGTCGTGTATGCGGCAGTGGCGTTCGCGGCGGCACTCTTGTGGACCGATGCCGCGGGCGCGGCGTACTTCGCGGCGGGCATCGTCGTGTGGGGCGTGTTGCTGCGCACAGTGCTCGTTTGGCACATCACGTGGAGCGTGAATAGTTTGACGCACATCTTCGGCTACCGAAATCACGACACCGAAGAGAACAGCCGCAACAACTGGTTGGTCGCGCTGTTTGCGTGCGGAGAAGGTTGGCACAACAACCATCACGCCGATCCAGCGTGTTGCAGCGTTCGCCATCGTTGGTGGGAAATCGACATCACGTACCTCGAAGTCCGCGCGCTCGGCTTGGTTGGCCTCGCGTGGGACATCGTCCCGCGCCGTGCTGTGCGCGTCGCGCGCGCGCAGGCGGCAGCGGCAGAGCGCGCGTCTCCCGCAGCCGGATGAGCGGAACTCGTCGCGCTGGGCAAGTGCTGTTGCGCGCACAACAATTTCAGCATCCAAACGCGGGACGCCGGCGAAGCCACGGGTCTATGAACCCCCTGCACTTCGCAACGTCGACCCTCCTCGCTGCTTTGCTGGTCAATACGCCCATCGCTCGCGCGAATGAGCTCAGGCGGGATTCGAGAGCTGAATCGAGAACTGATTCGAACCTCGAATTCGACAGCGGCACCAAGGGATGGCAAACCGTCCTCGATGGCGTGATGGGCGGCCTCTCGACCGGCAGAATCGCGGCGGGCGAAGGCGGCACGCTGCGCTTCACGGGCGAACTCTCGCTCGAGAACAACGGTGGCTTCTCGCAGATCCGTACGGCGGTCCCCGAGGGAACTTTCGCGGGAACGACGGGGCTCGTCCTTCGCGTGAAGGGTGACGGTCGCTCGTACCAGTGCGACATTCGCTCTTCACAGCTCAGGATCATGGCCGGCGGCTACCAGAGCGTGTTTAAGACGAAGGCCGACGAATGGATCGAAGTCTCGGTTCCCTTCGACCAGTGCGTCGCGAACAGCTTCGGTCAGCGCATGCGGAATGCGCCCGCGCTCGATGCGGCTTCGATCGAGTCGGTGGGCATCACACTCGCAGACAAGAAGGAAGGACCGTTTGCGATCGAGATCGACTGGATCCGCCCGAAGAGTGCGGCAGCGGCTGATCGCGCGGCGCAGGATTCGGCGCAGGGTTCGGCGCAGGCTTCGTCGTTAGGCTCACTTGCCGCCGTTGCGACGAAGGCGAACCTCACCACGCTGCTCGCGCTTGTGAAGGCCGCAGAGATCGAGTTTCCGAAGGACGCGAAGCTCACCATCTTCGCGCCGACCAACGAGGCATTCGCCAAACTCCCACCAGAGCAAGTCGAATTCCTGACGAGTGCCAAGGGTAAGTCGACGCTGCAGGCGATCCTCAAGCACCATGTGGTCGCGCAGCCGCT
Source organism: Planctomycetaceae bacterium (assembly GCA_027483065.1). Classification (GTDB taxonomy): domain Bacteria; phylum Planctomycetota; class Phycisphaerae; order Phycisphaerales; family SM1A02; genus QWPT01. The sequence continues at coordinate 1,048 of JAIXVI010000253.1, read as the reverse complement.
CGAGAGTTCGGCGTTGCTCGATCGCCGGCGGCTCAAGGCGTTGTCTGGGCAGTCGCTCGAGGTCGATCCGGCCGCGCTCTCGGTCGACGGCGCACGACTTGTGGCGACCGACGTCGCATTCGATGGCGGGCTCGTGCACGTGATCGACGGCGTGATGCTGCCAGAACTTCGAAGTATCGAAGAGATCGTCGCAAAGGACGAACGATTTGCCACGCTCCGCGTCGCCATCGACGCTGCGGGTTTGGGCCCGCAACTCGGCGCGCAGAATTCGGGGCCATGGACGTTGCTGGCGCCTTCGAATGAAGCGTTCGCGGCGATCCCTGCCGACGCGCTGAAGACGCTGCTTCAAGATCGACCCGCGCTCACAGCGGTACTCGCGGCGCATGTGCTGCCGACGGCGATTCGGCGCGAAGAGATGCTCGCGCAAGGTTCGGCACGCACGCTGATGGGCGACGGCACTGTGGAATTCGCGCTCTCAGCTGGCGACATCACGGTCGCCGGCGCACGCATCTTGGTTGCGGACATCGAGGCAGCGAACGGCGTCATGCATGTGATCGATCGCGTGCTTCCCGCGCCGAGTGCGGCACGCGCGACGCCAGAAGCGACCGCGTCGCCGTCGCGCGAACAACGCGCGGAGCGTGCAGCCGCGATTCTCGAACTCGCGATCGAGCGCGGCGTCCCCCGCTTCAACGCGGGTGATACTGCGTCGTGCGCGGCGCTCTACGAACTCGCGATCGCATCGGTGGTGCTCCTCGGCGAGGACGCGATCAGCGCGAATGCGAAAGCCGATCTCTCGAAGGCGCTCGAGGAAGGTGCGGCGCATCAAGACGCATCCGAGCGCGCATGGATCTACCGCCGCGCGATGGATCGTGCGATGGAGCGCATGATGACGAAGTCAGACGCGTGATGAAGTCAGCACGTGATGAAGGCAGGCGCATAATGAAGACAAGCACATGAACGAGTAAGCACATGAATCGCTGAACGCCGGGCGATGTGTCGTCGCTCACTCGCGTCCCACTCGCGAGGCGTCATGTTCCGCGCGTCGCTT
>JAIXVI010000244.1 GCA_027483065.1 Planctomycetaceae bacterium | reverse complement strand
CGTGTGGCACTACCCCCCTGCGAAGCAGGAGGTAGTGGCGTGACTTGCGGGAACACACTGCACACCGATCGGACATCGCTCCATTCGCGGCATGAACAGCGCGTCGCCATCACCAGAGGTGATGCCACACGAAACGTCCCGCTTCGCCCGTCGCCACCCTCTCGCGCTTCACTTCGTTCCGCGCTCGTAACTGAGCGCTCGCTCTGGCGTGCATCGCGCCACTCCACATCCTTCCCTCAGGCGTTTACCCCGTCCGCGCGAACTTGGGCCATCGGTCGCGTCATCGCTGCGAGATCGCTTGGTGGATGCGCGGAGGTCGTGTGTCAGCCGCAACACGCGGCGCGCAACAGCTCCACACACACGCAACTCGCTCAAGATCGGAATCTCACATGCACTCGAACCTCTCTGCCATCGCGCTCTTCACGACGACCGCGGCACTCATCACCACATCGGCGCACAGCGCCATCGTCTCCGTCTCCGGAAGCGCCGCGCTCATCGCCGCGCCCATCTCCGCGCAGTTCTCGCAACTGCCTGGACCACCGGCGTACTGCTGGAACGAGCAATCGAACGTCTCGTGGTCCGCGGGTGTGCTGAGCGTCAACACGCTCGGCAACGGCTTCTGGACCGGCCCGACACCAAACGCCGCGTTCCTCGCCGCAGGCCCCGCGGTCGACTCGCACATGATTCACTTCGATGCGACGCAAGGTGTTTCGAACGTCGGCGGGCAGGTCGTGTTCTCGTCGAACATCGTGGCGGTCATCTACGAGAACGTCCTTCTCGACGCGACCGATGCATTCCTCGGCGCAGTCGGCACGACGTACGAAACGGGCAACCCGATCCGCAGCCACAACGCGTCGCTCTTTCAGTCGGCGTTTCAAGTGAACAACAACGTGCTCGATTTCACGCTGTGGGCCTCAACGTTCGCGCTTCCGAATCGCATGACGGAGCTCCGCGTGCTCACTGCGGCGGTTCCCGCGCCGGGCGCGATCGCGCTCCTCGGACTCGCAGGTCTCGTCGGCACTCGCCGCCGCGGCTGACGTAGGTCTCAACCACCACGCGGCGCGTTACTCACCACGCGGCGCCCCACTCCCCACTCGCTCAATTCCACACCACAAGAAATGGACTCGATCATGAACAGCACGCTCACCTCTCTCTCGCTCGCATCGCTCGCCTCACTCGCACTCGCCGCCTCTGCGCACGGCGCGATCACCTCGGTCGCTGGCCAAGCGTTGCAAATCGCGCCGCCCACAAGCGCGCTCTACACCGCGCTACCAGGGCCGCCGGCGTATTGCTGGGATGAACAGAGCGGCGTGAGTTCGACAGCGCTTCTCGTGAACACCATCGGGAACGGCAACTTCACGGGTGGTTCGTGGGGGCCGGTCGTTGCGGGCGGCGTGTTTGATTCGCACATGATCCACTTTGATGCGGGTCAAGGCGTTGCGGTTGTGCAGGGCGCGGTCACGTTCTCAGGCAACATCGTCGCGGTGATCTACGAGAACCTCCTTCTCGATATCAGCGACGGCCCGCTCGGCGCGGCCGGCACGACCTACGCGACGGGTGATCCATTCCGCAGTCACGCGACGAATCTCGGCGCAACTTCGTACACCGTCGCGGGCAACACGCTCACCTTCACGCTGTGGGCGAACAGCTTCGCCACGTGGCCAAACAAGATGGCGCAACTGCGCGTTCTCACCGATGGCACAGTGCCAGCGCCAGGCGCGGTGGCGCTCCTCGGGCTCGCGGGTCTCGCGGGACGTCGACGACGCTAAGCGCGAGCGACAACACTGAGCGCGAGCGCCCTTGCGAATACTCGGCACTTTCGACGCACACTTCCTTCCTCCCCTTTCCCAAAAACCCCCGCGGACGCCGTTTCCCGCGGGGTGTTTCGTTTTGCGGGGCTGCGTTACCCGCTCAGTGAGGTGTTGCCGCGCACATCGCGTCGAAAGGTCGCTACCTTTCCGCCTCAAATGGACGCACCCGCGCTCTCAATCAGCCCGCCGGTTCTCTTCTTCGTGCTCGGGATGATCGCGACACTCGTCCGATCCAATCTTCGCGTGCCGCATGCGGTGACGAAGTTGATGTCGCTCTATCTCTTGTGGGCGATTGGCTTCACAGGTGGTGTGAAGATCGCGCAAAGCGGCCTCGGCCGCGACGCGCTCGTGTCAATCGCAATCGGCATGTCGCTCGCGGCGCTGCTGCCGCTGGCGGTGTTCGCGCTGCTCAAGCGGCGCGTAGGGATTCATGATGCGGCCGCGAGCGCGGCGGCGTTTGGTTCGGTGAGCGCGGTGACGTTCCTCACCGCGTCAAGCATGCTTGATGCGCTCGGTATCGGTTACGGCGGACACATGGTGGCGGTCATGGCGCTGATGGAGTCGCCCGCGATCGTCGTGAGCATCATTCTCTTGCGACGCGCGCAGAAGGCCGCGGGCGAAGCGGATGCGCAGCAGACAGGTTGGGGCACGATCATGCACGAGGCGTTTTTGAACGGGCCTGTGCTTCTTCTCCTCGGAAGCCTCGTGATCGGGCTTGTGACGCGCGAGCGCGGGTTCGAGGCGTTCAAGCCGCTCTGCAAGGACCTCTTCAACGGCGTCCTTGTCTTCTTCTTGCTCGACCTCGGACTGCTTGCTGCGCGCCGATTGCGCGGGTTCATCGCGCGCGGTTGGTCGCTCATTGCGTTCGGATTGGTGTTCCCGCCGATCGCGGGTGGGCTGGCGCTCGTACTCGCGAAACTCGGCGGACTTGGCGTCGGCGACGCGACGCTGCTCGCGACGCTCGCGGCGAGCGCGAGTTACATCGCGGTGCCTGCGGCCGCGCGCATCGCAATTCCAAAGGCTGATCCGTCGGTCTATATCGGCCTCGCACTCGCGGTGACGTTCCCATTCAACGTGATCGTCGGCATTCCGCTTTACCTCGCGGGTGCGCGCGCGCTTTGCGGATGAGCTGTGCGGGTGATCTGCGCGGATCAGCGAGTGCTCGGAAAGTCGGTCAAAAATCCTGTGCTAAGAAACGTGTATCAAGATCGTGTCACCCGCTCGATCGAGGACCTCGCGGGTGTGAAGTCCCGGATATCTTCCCGCGCATGATGCACCCGAAATCTGCCGTCGCTCCTTCTCTCGCTCCTTCTCTCGTCGTTGCGCTCGTTGTTTCGATTTCCACTGCTGTTGGCTGCGCGACGACGCCGGCCGCAACGTCGAACGCAACCGCGCCGTCGAAGCAGACTGCGCCCGCGGGCATCGCGAAGGGTGAATCGCTCGCTGCACTCACGGCGGGCAACAAGCGCTTCGTCGATGGCACGTCGAACGCGCACACGTGGCAATCTGAGCGCGTTGCGAAGACCGGTGAGTTCGGTCAGACGCCGTCGGTTGGTGTGTTGAGCTGCGCCGATTCGCGTGTGCCGGTCGAGATGGTGTTCGATCAGGGCGTCGGCGAACTCTTCGTCGTGCGCGTCGCGGGTAACTCAGAGAGCAACACCGCCGCGGGCACGTTTGAGTACGGCGTTGCCGCGCTCGGCGTCCACACGATTCTTGTCCTTGGTCATACGAAGTGCGGTGCGGTTGACGCCGCCGTCGCTGGCAAGCCGCTGCCCGGCAACATGGGCTCGTTCACCGAAGTGATCACGCCCGCGCTCAAGGGCAAGAAGTTCGACAACCTCACTGCTGCCGCCGAAGCGAACGTGCGCTGGCAGTCGGAGCAACTGCTCAAGCGCAGCGAAATCCTGCGCCAGGCGTACGAGAAGGGCAACCTCACGATGCTCCGCGGGATCTACGACGTCGAGACCGGCGTCGTGCGGTTCATGGACTGAGTTTGACGCGCATCAACAACGCGAACTGTGACCGCAAACATGACACGTAAACATGAAACACGTCGTCATCGCGCTGATCGCTGACGCGATGTCGTGTTGGCGACTTTCGTGTTGGCGATCTTCGCTTTCGACACTTTCGAACTCTTCGAAACTCTCGCGCCCGAAGACTTCTTCTTCGCGGGCATTTGCTTTCGTGCCTTCTTCGGAACGCTCGAAAGACTGTCAATTGGGATGACCGTGCCCTCTGGGAACTTGGCTGAGATAACGAGTTCGCCGCCGAGCGCTTCGATGTAACGGCGCAGCGTGCTCAGGTACATGTCGGTCGCGCTCTCGATTTTCGAGACGCTCGCCTGACCGAGTTTGAGTTTCGCCGCCATCACCAACTGCGTTTGGCCAATCGCTTCGCGAATGTCTGCGAGACGAAGCCGCGCGACGGTTTCGCGCACGCGTGCGTCGACGCGCGCGCGCGTTTCTGGATCGAAATCCGCGACAAGTTCGCTGAACGGTCGGACACCGGTCGAGGTCGTGCGTGATGGAGATCGTTGTTGCATGGATGGTTCCTAATCCGCCTTCTTTGATTGGTCGTCCTGATGCAGTTCCCTGAGATGCGATTCGTATCGTTGCTCAGCTCGCGCAATCATCACGCGATAGAACTGAGGATCGCCCGACTTTTCTCCTCCGATCAGGAGGACTGCGCGCCTTGAAGGATCGAACGCGAAGAACGATCGAAACTGCTGCCGACCGAGCCGCGTTCGCAACTCCTTCAGGTTCGCGTACTTCGAACCGGAAACCGTATCGACCCACGGTCGCTCAAGCCTCGGACCGAACTGTGCCAAGACCTGCACATCATGGTCGATCGCAGCGCGCAACTCGATCGATTGCGCTTGAAACCACTCGCGATACTCCGCCGTCTGAACGACCTCCCACATAAATATGCCTTTCTAGGAATATGCGTCAAGATGAATCTCGCGACTTTGCTCAACGCGAGACTCACAACCTATCGCTCACGCACGGACCAAACGAAAACCCCACGCAAAGTGCGCGGGGTGGGGAGAGACGACGGCTTCGATTTCGTGCGATTCAACGCGTGATGAAACACGCGTATCTCGTCCGACGGATTGGCATTGCCAATCACCGTTACGGATTGACGAGATTTAACGGGCAATCACTCGGCGGAAACGGCACGCGCGGGGCATCGCCCCAGTTGCCGAGGATCATCGTGCGATCTGCGCCGTCGACCTTCTCGTCAGCGTTGAGGTCGGCAGCGGCGCGGTAGCCAGCGGATGGGGAGGAAACGACCATCCACTGTGGGCACTGTGCAAAGATGTCATCCTCGCACGGACCCGACGGGTAATGCTCAACGACTCGGGCCTCGACAGTCCCGTCAGACCACGCTCGGAAAAGCAGGGTTCGCGAGTAGCTGTTGTATTCGTAGATGTTCTCCGCTTGATACCACACCACCGTCGGCTCACCACCCGCCTGCGCAGTCGCCGTGCTCGCGACCGCTGCCGCTGCAGGCAACGCACTCACGACAGAATTCGCGTGCGCCTGCGCGCCGTTCTGCATCAACATCGCGCCGCCGATCATGCACAGTCCAACGCCGCACAGCGTGATCGCTCCTGCCATCGCGTTCTTGCTCATCGTGATCTCCTCAATAAACTGATTGGGCAACGGTGCCCTTGAAGGTCGGCAATCTCAAAGACGAACACCGCCGCAGCCTTTACACAGTACAAGGAAGCGCGTGAATTTCGAAGAACTATGAGTGAGGCACGGCACACTGTGTTTGAATTCACCATGCCGTGCACTTTGCGCAGAACTTTCTGTTAATCTCGCTAGACGGTCGTGCTGAATTCGACACACGAAAGGACGGCTTCGTGAAGTACATGGCGGAGGAAGATCTCTGGAACATTCTCGAGCGGACGTGGCTCGAGGCGTCGACACACCGTGGCGAATGGCGAATGGTGTCGCCCCTAGAGCTCCTTCGCGCGCCGGGCAGTTTTCGTGCCATCGCGGCGAGTAGCCCGCTCGACGAGTTCGCTGCGCTTCGTT
>JAIXVI010000177.1 GCA_027483065.1 Planctomycetaceae bacterium | reverse complement strand
CATGACGGGACTCGGCAGCCCGGCGAATAAACCCATGCCCTTCTTTGGCCATTGAACCCATCTATCGTGTCGAGAGCGTCGACTAGCCTTTGAGGGTTTATGCCCAACAACTTACCGAATTCAATCCTGTCGTTGGTGCTCGTCGCGCTCGCAATCGGCGGTGCGTGGCCAACTCAACAGTGGGTCTTGCGGCGATTTCGGTCTGAGCGCGCGGGTCGGATCGCGTGGCGGATTTGGCGCTTGCTGCAATTCACGCTTCTACTTACAGCGCTTGTGATGATTTCGTGGCACATGTTCGGCCCAGAGGCTTGAGTCGCCGCGAGCACGAGCAAGCACCAGAGCGAGCAAGTTGCGAAGCAGGTTGCGAGCGCTCTAAACGGTGGGGTAGGGATTCGCTCTTCCTTTGGAAGCGTAAAGACCTTGATTTGAGCGGAGCTCAAATCATCGATCGAGCGCAGCGAGAGCGATGCACGCCGTTTGAGTAGTCGCCGCGAGCACGAGCAAGCACCAGAGCGAGCAAGTTGCGAAGCAGGTTGCGAGCGCTCTAAACGGTGGGGGAGGGATTCGAACCCTCGAGACCCTGACGAGTCTGCCAGTTTTCAAGACTGGTACCTTCAACCGCTCGGCCACCCCACCAGCGGGGTGTCGAGTTTAGCAAGTGAAACGCGATTCGAAACACGCACAGGTGCTGACGAGTCTGCCAGTTTTCAAGACGGGGTTCCGCCAAGGAAGCCGCGTGGCCAAAGAGGGCGCTGGTGCCCGAGGCACAAGGAGTCGAGGCGAAGCCGTATCCGCAGTGATACGGCGAGCCGAAGAGGACGAAGTGGATCGGGATGCCAGCGCACTCGACGCCCGCGTATTCCGCAGGCGGAGCCCCAACCTTCAACCGCTCGGCCACCCCACCAGCGGGGCGCGGAGTTTAGCAAGTGATGAGAATTTCGCCGAGCACTCGCGGCGGGGCTTCAACGACGGATCCTCTGGTGCGAGGTTCTGCGACTGTGCACCGACGTTACGTGCTCACACCACGCGATCGCCGTGGGCACTGCCGCGCGGCGTCATCATCTTCGCAACACACGCGGTCCAACCGGTTTGGTGTGACGCGCCGCAACCGCGGCCCGTCTCGCCATCGAAGTACTCGTAGAAATTCACAAGGTCGCGGAACGTCGGATCGCTCGCATACTTTGGGTGCATCGCAAGTGACGGCCGCACGCCCTGCTCGTTCGGCAGAAACAACTGTGCAGTGCGGCGCGAGATTTCGTTCGCCGCGTCAAGCAGCGTTCCCATCTTCCCCGAGCCCACCGGAAGTTCGATCTGGAACTCATCACCGTAGTAGTGATGGAACTTCTGAAGACTCTCTACGAGCAACAAATTCATCGGCATCCAAATCGGGCCACGCCAGTTCGAGTTGCCGCCGAACAATCCGCTCTGACTTTCCGCTGATTCGTAGCGCACTGTGTACGCGCGACCGTCAATCCACAGCGAATACGGCTTCTCCGCAAGCGCACGCGAGATGCTTCGCACGCCGTAGGGCGAAAGAAAGTGTTGTTCATCGAGCGCTTTGCGCAACAAGCACTTCATGCGATGGCCACGCAGCAACGAAAGCAATCGACGTTCGCCGCGGCCGGGCTCGCTCCAGCGCGAAACGAGCGCGGCCATTTCAGGGCGTTCCGCGAGGAACCACTCAAGTCGTTCGCGGAAGATCGGCAACTGTGCGAGGACTTCTGGCTCGATCGTTTCGACGGCGAAGAGCGGAATGAGTCCGACGACCGAGAGAATGCGAATCGGCTCGACACGGCCGTCGGGCATTTGCATGAGGTCGTAGTAGAAGCCGTCCTTCTCGTCCCAAAGCCCAATGCCTTTGCCGCCCATCTGCGTCATGGCTTCGGCGATTTGCAGGAAGTGCTCGAAGAACTTCGCCGCCATATCCTGGTAGAGCGGTCGCTCGTGTGCGAGTTCGATCGCAATGCGCATCATTGTCAGCGCAAACATCGCCATCCAACTTGTGCCATCGGCTTGCTGTAATCGGCCGCCGCCTGGAAGCGGTTGCGATCGATCAAATACTCCGACGTTGTCGAGACCGAGGAATCCGCCTTCGAAAATGTTGCGGCCCGATGAGTCCTTGCGATTCACCCACCAGGTGAAATTGAGCAGCAGGCGGTTGAAAACCGTGGCGAGAAAATCAACGTCCGCCTCACCGGTGCGGCGTCGATCAATCTGGAAAACGCGCCACGCGGCCCATGCGTGAATCGGTGGGTTGACATCGCTGAAATTCCACTCATACGCGGGCAATTCGCCCGAAGGGTGCATGTAGTGGTCGGTCGTGATCTTGAGGAGTTGGCCTTTCGCAAACTCGCCATCGATCGCGGCAATCGCGACGCAGTGAAACGCGAGATCCCACGCAGCAAACCACGGGTACTCCCACGTGTCTGGCATCGACAACACACTCGACGCCGCGAGATGTCGCCAGTGTGCGTTGCGTCCGCCTTTGCGTACTTCCGGCGGCGGTGGCTGCGCAGGATCACCATCAAGCCAACGGCGAATATCAAACTCGTAGTACTGCTTCGACCAAAGCAAACCCGCGTAGGCCTGACGCTGCACGCGTCGTTCGTCATCGCTCGAAAGCCCGCGATGAATCACGTCGTAGAACTGATCCGCTTCGCGCCGCCGAAGTTCAAAGAGTGCTGGCACATCGGCGGGTTTGAAGTCGCTTTCCGATGGACAGAGGACGAGATCGATCGTTGCGCGAGCGCCTGCAGCAAGCGTGAGGCGATGCCAAAGTCCGGCCTTTGTGCCGCGTGCGCGTGTATTCACGGCATCGGCGCGTCCGTCGACAATGCGCGCGTGAAACGCATCCTTCGGTTGTCGCGTTGCCTGTTCCGCACTTGGCTTCAAGCCAAAGTGCTTTTCAGCGTTGGTTTCGTTCTCACAAAAGAGGGGTTCACAAAGGGCGGCCGATGAAACCGACGTGGCGTCGCGGTGCTCATTCGAATCGGTGATCTGCGGCGTTCCCGCCCGGAGTTCCATCGCGCCGAGTGCGAAGCACTTGGCAACCAACGCGTCGCGCGAGCGAGCGCCCTCAATCGAAGGACGCACCGCGTCTTGGCGCCATGACCAGGTGTTGCGGAAAAACAACTGCGGAATCACGTGGATTTCCGCGGTTTCTGGCCCGCGATTCACAACCTCGATGCGCATCGCGGTCTCGCGTTCGTCGCGCTTCGCGTATGTCACCCACACTTCAAAGAAGCGATCGTCATCGATGATTCCCGTGTCGAGCAATTCGAACTCGGGCTCGAGCTTCGTACGGCTGCGGTTTTCGTGCACCAACGTTTCGTACGGAAATGCTCTCTGCGGATACGCGTACATCATGCGATTCCACGCGTGACTCGGCAGCGCGTCGACGTGCCACCAGAGTTCCTTTGCATCCTCGCCGTGATTTCCCTCGGAGTTGGTGAGTCCGAAGAGACGCTCTTTCAGAATGGAATCGCGGCCATTCCAAAGTGCGAGTGTGAGACAGAGGTGTTGATCCTTGTCGCACCAACCTGCGAGTCCATCTTCGCCCCATCGATAGGCGCGGCTGCGCGCGTGATCGTGCGGAAACGAATCCCACGCGGCGCCATCGGGTGAGTAGTCCTCGCGCACGGTGCCCCACTGGCGACACGAGACATACGGACCCCATGTGCGCCAATGGGCGAGCCCCGCGCGGGTATCGCGAAGGCGCGCGTGTTCGGCCGAATGATGACTCGGATGCGCGCTCATGAAGAGGTCCGTTCTGCTGAAATCTGCGTGAGAACGCTGCGAAAGCCTTCGCCGCGTGTGGTGCGAAGCGCGTCGAGCATGCAGCCGACGCTCCACGCTTGCATCGGACAACCGCGCGGATCATGCGGCGCGTCGCCGTCGGCGATTTCCGCGATGGAGCCTAAGCCGCCATCGCGCAGTTGTCCTGCAAGATCCGCGAGCGCGAGTTGCGCCAAGCGTTCGCCGCGCGCGCGATTGGCGTGCAGCTCTGCGCGTAATCGCAAACCTGTGAGGAAGGGCCACGCGGTCCCGTTGTGATAGGCGAAATCGCGCGAGCGCTGATCACCTTCGTATCGCCCGCGATATCCGCGTGTCTCCGGCGCGAGCGTTCGCACGGCGAGCGGTGTTGCAAGCTGCGCGCTGATGCGCGCGAGCGCGCGCGTTCGCCAGTCGGAGTCGATCGAGACGTGGTCGGCTGCGAGAGCGAACAACTGATTCGGACGAAGAAGATCGCCAACGCTTCCATCGCCGCCGAGTTCGCCCGCCATGTCGGACGATTCGAGAACGTCTCGAAAGGCCTGCGTTTGCGGATTCCAATATCGCGTGAACGCGACCTGCGTACGCTGGGCGTGACCCTCAAGCCATGCCGCGGTTGTCTCATCTTTCGCGGGCGAATCCACGCGAAGTGCAGCCGCCAGCCCCATCAGCGCTTCGATCCACAGTCCGCTCAGTTCGATCGGTTTTCCCGCGCGCGGAGTGACAACCGTGCCGTTGACTTTCGCGTCCATCCACGTGAGTTGAAAACCAACTTCACCTGCGCGCACGAGTCCGTCGGCGTCGATTCCAATCCCGTGCTGCGTTCCCGCGATGAAGTGTTCGATGATGTCGCGGAGTGTTGGTGCGACATTCGCCAACCACGCGCCGTCATTCGATGCGCGGAAAACGCTTGTCGCAGCGATGATCGCAAGAAGTGGCGCATCTGCAGCGTGATACTCAGGCTCGCTCGTTTCATCGGGGAAACGATTCGGTAAGAGCCCGTTCTGCACGTGATCGAGAAACGTTTCGACGACGAGTTTTGCATCATCGACTCGGCCTGTTTGGAGAAGCAGGCCAGGAAGTGCGATCATCGCGTCGCGGCCCCAATCTTCAAACCACGGGAATCCAGCGATGATCGAGCGTCCTTCGCGGCCGTCTGATCGTCGGCGCGCCACGATGAACGCATCCGACGCGAGCACAAGCGAACGCAACTCAGTCGGCGCATCTTCCGCGCGCGCTTGGCGGAGCAGGGCAGCTTGACGCGCACATTCACGCGTCAAGATCGTCTCTGCATGCGGAATCTCCGCGAGAATCGAGGGAGAAAGCCCGATGACGAGCGCCGCTGACGCGCGAGGCGTAAGCGTGAGTGACGCGGTCAGCGCGTGGCATGCAGAGCCAAGCGCGTCGTAACCGCGCGCGCGTTCCTCCGCGAGAAGATGTCGACGCCACCAGTTCGATGCGGGCGTGTAGGCAGCGCCCAATCCGGCGACGAAGAGTTCGGTCGGCGTGGCGGCGAAACGGTTCTGAGGCAGCAGGATGCGCGTGCCACCTTCGATGGGCGTCGTTTCGGGGAGCCATGACGCGTCCGGATCCAGTTGGTGTTGTCCGCGATGCTCGACGAAAATCCGCGCGTCGATAGAGATCGGCTCCGGCGCGTCGACCAACGTCCAGACGAGCGCCATCGCGCGATGATCGCGCAACATCACGAGTCGCTTCTCAAGTCGCGCGGGGCCGATTTCATACGTCCACGTTGGCGTGGAACCTTCGAGCACAAAGCCTGTGATTGCTCGATGGCCGTCCGGATCGAGCGAGCCATCCGACCACCGCCGTGCACCAAGTGTCACACGGTGTGTACCGATCGCCACGTCTTCATCGACGAAGGGTACGAGCATGCGTCGGCCGATGGGTGCGCGCATCGCACCGATGAGAAGGCCGTGGTAGCGACGCGTTGCGATGAGTGACGTGGTGCCGAGCGCGTAGTCGCCGAAGCCTGTGGTCGCGAGCCATTCGCGGCGTGTTCCTTCGGTCGCATCGCCCGCGACGTGCCGAGAAAGCGAGATCAGTGGAAGTGAGTCAAGTGAGCCGGGGGGCGTGTGGGCGCGGATTCCGTCCATTGAAACGGAACCATACTTGAAGCGACACACTCGTTCCGGATGTGCGAAGAACTTCTCCATTCATGCGCGGCTCGCGCGCTCGATGACATCAGTCCAACCGACGGCCTGGCCACGGGCCCGCGAAGAACTGCGCCTCGCGCTCGTGGATGTGGAAGGTGATGCGCGAGCCGATCGGCAATTCCTGCGCGTTTGCGCGAGGGACGCGCGCGCGGAGCGTTCGGCCATCACTGCGGAGCGCGATCAGATCGGCGAAGAGCCCCGCAGGTTCGCATGCGAGGAGTTTGGCGTCGAGTTCGATGGATGGTTCGGTCGGCGCACCAACGCGAATCTGCCACGGACGCATGCCAACGAGCGTTGGGGTCTCGACACGTGCGCGCGCGCGGCGCTCGGCGAGTTCGAGCACGAGTTTTTCCGAAATGCGCGCGTCGGTGCACACGCCATTGGCTGCGATTTCGAGGACGTGCATGCCGAGGTCATCGACGAGCTGCGCGACTTCAAGATCGGGCGGGCGATCGGCGATGGCACCGGCTGGCCCGAACGCGCGCACTTCGCTGCGGACGAGCACCATGAGATCATCGGCGATGGCGAGCGCGTCGGTCGGATCATGCGTGACCACAATCGTGGTGGCGTGGATCGAACGCTGCAGTTCACGCACCATCTGGCGCACGGTGAAGCGATTCGCGCGATCGAGGTTCGCGAAGGGCTCATCGAGCAGCACCAGTTGGGGCGAGCGAATGAAGACGCGCGCGATCGCGACGCGCCGACGTTCGCCGGCAGAAAGCGCGGCAGGGCGGCGATCCGCAAGATGGGCGATTCCAAGCGATCGGAGCAAACTCGTCACGCGGTCGCGACGACGATCGGCGGGTTCGCCGCGGGGAAGAGCCGCGCTATCGACGTTCATCGCAACCGAAAGATGTTCGTGCAGCGCTGCGTCGTCGAAGCTCATACCGACCGCGCGTTCGCACGGCGAAAGCGGGGCCCAATCCACTCCGCCAAACGCGATGCTTCCGCTCGTTGGACGCTCGAAACCCGCGAGCAACGAGAGCAGCGTGCTCTTCCCAGCGCCCGAAGGACCAACCAGCGCGACAAGCCGGCCGCGTGGAATCTCAAACGAAACCTGCTGCAAAACCGGAACTGCCCGCGTCCCGTCTCGTCGTTCAAACGAGACACCGCGCACGGAGAGCCCGGGCGCGGTCGCATCGGGCGAGCCTGCGAAGGCGGCGCCCGACCGTGGCATCAGCCGCGCTCCGCGCGTCGGCGCTTGAGTTCTGCGTCGATGAAGTCCGCGACGTGACCGTCGAGCACATGCTGTGGGTTGCCTGTTTCGTGGCCAGTGCGGTGATCCTTCACGCGATTGTCGTAGAAGACGTACGAGCGAATCTGGTTGCCCCAGTCGCGTGAAACTTTGCCACCCGTGGCTGCCGTGAGTTCTGCAGCGCGTCGTTCTTCTTCGATTTGCTCGAGTTTCGCCTGAAGAACCGCGAGTGCCTGAGCCTTGTTCTGCGGCTGATCGCGATAGGTGCTCGCGACGACTTGGATGCCCGTCGGAAGGTGTGTCACGCGAATTGCGGAAGCAACCTTGTTGACGTTCTGGCCACCAGGACCCGACGCGCGCACGAAGGCGACGATTTCGAGATCCTTGTCGGGAATCACGAGATCGCCGTGTTCGAATTCGGGCGTGACATCGACGGTTGCGAAACTCGTTTGGCGCTTACCTTCGGCGTTAAACGGCGACACGCGCGCGAGGCGATGGGTTCCACGCTCGCAATTCATGTAGCCATACGCAAATGGACCAATGATGCGATACGACACTTCGGAAATGCCCGCTTCAGGCCCGAGCGAACGCGAGATTTCCTCGAGTTTCCAGCCCATTTCTTGGAAGTAGTAGAGGTACATGCGCTCAAGCATGCCCGCCCAATCTTCCGCCTCGGTACCGCCTGCGCCCGCCTGAATCGCAACGAAGCAGTTGCGGTGATCGTGCTTCCCAGAGAGCAGCGATTGCTGCTCAATCTTGTCCATCTTCGATTGCAGTCCGAAGAGCGTCTCGTCGACTTCCGCCAACATGTCGGAGTCGCCCGCTTCTTTCGCGAGTTCGTAGCCGACCGTCGCATCATCGAGTAGGCGAATCGCGTCTTCGAGCGGCTCGACCTGTGCGCGGATGATCTTGCTCTCAGCGATCACCTTCTGCGCTTGCTTCGGGTCGTTCCAGAATTCAGGAGCATTCATGCGGTCGTCGTACGCCGCGCGCTCCTTCAGTTTTTGATCGTAGTTAAAGAGAGTCGCGGAGCGTCAAAATCCGCGCCTCAAGTTCGTTGATCACCGGTTGGTGAGCGTCATAGTGCATAGGGGCGGAGAGTGTAGCGGGGGAAACCCACGCCGTGCGTGCATGGTTCCACTACATTTCCCGCATGATGACCGCCGACGCAGTTCGTCCGATGTTCGTCTCTTCGCGGATCGCCTCGATGGCAGAGAGCGCCACGCTCGCCGTTGGCGCGAAGGCTGCCGCCGCGCGTGCGAAGGGTCACGACGTGATCGCGTTTGCGATGGGCGAACCCGACTTTGACACGCCGGAAAACATCAAGCGAACCGCCATTGCCGCGCTTGAGAAGGGCATGACGAAGTACGCGCCGACGCCGGGTGACAAGGCCGCTCGCGAGGCGATCGCGCGCAAACTCACCGTTGAGAACGGCGTCGAGACTTCCTTTGAACAAGTCACGGTGACGGTCGGCGCGAAGCACGCGATTTACATGGCCTTGCAAGCGATCGTCGAGCCAGGCCGCGGTGATGAAGTTCTGTTGCCGACGCCGGCGTGGGTTTCGTACAAGCCGCTGATCGAGTTGGCCGGCGCAAAGTGCGTCGAGGTTGCGGGCACGGTTGCGAACGGATTCCGCGTGACGCCAGAAGCGCTTGCCGCAGCAATCACGCCGCGCACCGTGGGTATCGTGTGGAATTCGCCGTCGAATCCGTGTGGCACGGCCTATCCAGCCGATGAAATCCGCGCACTCTGCGAAGTGCTCGCGCGACACGAGAAGATTGCGGTGCTTTCCGACGAGATCTACGAGAAGTTGATTTACCCCGAAGTCGCACCGGGACTCGCACATTTCTCGCCTGGCTCGCATCCCGCGCTCGCTGCGCGCACGATCACGATCAACGGCATGAGCAAGAGTTACGCCATGACCGGTTGGCGTATCGGCTACATGGCCGCGCCGAAGGCGATGGCGAAAGAGCTCATCAAGTTGCAAGGACAGATGACGAACTCGATTCCGAGTTTCTTCTATCCAGCGATTGTCGAAGCGCTCACGAACAGCGCTGTTGGCGTTGAAGCGATGCGCGTGAAGTTTGCCGCGCGCGCGGCGCTCATCAAGCGCGAGCTCGACCAAGTGCCCGGCTTCATCACCGTCGCGCCAAACGCTGCGTTCTACGCATTCCCCGATGTTTCCGCGCACTTTGGAAAGACTTCGCCGGCGGGCACGCGCATCACAAGCGCACAGTCGTTCGCCGACGCGCTCCTCGACGAAGCGCATGTCGCAGTCGTACCGGGCGAAGACTTCGGCGTCTGCGCACGGAACCACATCCGCTTCTCGTTTGCGTGCTCCGATGAGACGATTCAGAAGGGCATCGCACGCGTTCGCGAGTGGGTTGCCGCGTTACGGTGAGACTGTCCGTCCTTCTTTCGCCTCACAGTTCGAACGTGCGAGTCATCACGTGCTAGTGATCGCGTTGCGGTCATCGGAACGCCTTACTCGGCGATTTCGGTTTCCTCGCCGAGTGGCGTTGGTTCACTCGGGGCAAAGAGGCCGCTGATTTCCGCTTGAAATTCTTGATCAGGCAGTTCGAGCACCCATGCGAGCCATGCACGGTCGTTTTCAGAAACACTTTTGAGGCTTTGTGCGCGCCGCAGCAGCATGCGACCGTGCTCGAGGTCGTTGCCAAGGATGGCAAGTGCACCGATTTGCCAGTCGGTCTGGTTCTTGACGGAGTCGCTCCGAAAGTGGTTCCAGAGTTGTGTGACCTCTGCTTCTCGTGATGTGCGCTTGAACAGAAGCGCGAGCTCAAGCGCTGCGCCAGCGCGATGTCCCGCCACACCCCAAGAACGATCGCGCGCGGCCAAATCGGCGATCCGCAACGCAATTGGCCAGGTGGCTTTCGGGTCTTGTCCAACGGTCGCGATGGTGATCATCCAATCGATGAGAAACTCCTTGTTACTCCCATCTTCGAGTTTGTCCATCGCTTGAATGGCCTGATCGAGTTCGGCATGTGCACGTTGGATGTCGTTGAGTTGAAACGCACTTTGCGCGGCGACCAAAGTCCAGACGATGGAAACCAGCGGTGAATCCTCGGTGATGGTGCGATGTGCCGTCGCGATATCACGCAAACTGGAATACGTTGGCGTTCCCATGAATTCAAACAAATCGGTCGCGATCGACGAAGGCGTGCGAGCGTCTTCGGCGCCGTCGGTCGAACACTCCTCGTCCGGAGTGCGACTCCCGTGATGGCTGATTTTGTTTCCGAGTTTCAGCGCGAGAATGCCCGCGTCGTACGAAATCGCATCATTGGCGGATTGCGAAGCCGTTCGAATGAGCTCAATGGGAGGTGGACTGAGAAGTGTGGTCCTAAGCTCGGCGAGCACGGCCTGTTCCGAAAGTTGATAGGTGTTGCGCGCGAGCTCAAGCGCTCGCTCATGTTTCGGTGGGTGACCTAGAAGAAGCGTAAGACCCGTGAGGAAGGCGAGAGCAGCAAGCGCGGCCGAGGTCAGTGCGAATCTGCGCGAGATACGACTTGCAGCGATGGTGCCGAATTGAACCGGAGTGGCGCCGATAAGAACGAGGAAGAAGCCAAAAATCAGGCCTGTGACGTGTGCCGCTTCATCCGGGGCCCACGTCGCAAACGTGATGGGAAAGACCAACCACATGATTTGCCCGTAGACGGATTCGAGTGCGAAGACGAATGGAATCCAGCAGCCGAAACGGGGAATGATGCCCCGCATGACGGCCGCGATGAGTCCGCCCGTGACTGCCATCAACGCGCCGCTCGCACCGTGGTTGAATCCAGGATGGGCGTTCCAACTCGCGCTGACGAGCGCCGACGCCGCGAGCGACGTCAAGTAGAGAAACAGAAAGCGTCGTGAACCAATGGCACGCTCGAGTCCGGGTGCAATAAGAAGTAACCCGATGCTGTTGCCGACCACGTGGCCAAGATTCGAGTGCGGGAATCCCCAGGTGACGAGTCGATAGAGTTGGCCGCCGTAGAGTGCCTCGGCTTGTGAGCCGAAGGTCATACCAAGCCAGTCTTCGTTTCCAGTCAGTGCTTGGCCTGTCGCCGAACGAAGCGCCGCTTGGAGTGCGAAT
>JAIXVI010000300.1 GCA_027483065.1 Planctomycetaceae bacterium | reverse complement strand
GTCGGCGCCTTCAAGAATCTGCCGCAGCGTCGCCCATTGCCCTTGTCGTTCGGCTTCCGCGCGTACACCTTCGGTCGCCTCGATCGAGCGAATCGCGATGCGCGGCTTGCCCGCTGCGGTGACCTCTTTCGTCGTCTGCTGCGCCGTCGCGGAGTTCGTCGCGGTCGCGATCGTGAGACTCGCGGTCAGAAGGAGCGCGGTACATCCAATCGTCGATACGGCCTGGCGAACAAACGTTCGAACCCGTGTACGAAGCGCAACGCGTGATGGTGAGCGCATAAGTCGATTCCTTTGGAAGGTCTGAAGCGGTGCAGATTGCATGTGCGCTGAGGCTGGCCGAACGACACGAAACAAGACGAAAAGCAGCGTCGAGAAGCAAGACCGCTCCGCGACGAGGCACACACCTTTCGGCATTTTGCGCGCGGTTTCCGCAGAGGCGCACGAGAATCCCGCGAATTGTCTGCACGAGAACGTACAGGCTGCCCGCCGACGAATGCAGCGGGGCGGACGGCACGCTCACAGACGAGCACTTCACCCTCGCGCGGCGATCACACCACGCGATCGTCGCTCGCGATGTTGAAGGCCGGTGCGAGATTGACTTGCACGAGCTGTGCGCCCGTCTTCTCGGCGTGCACCGCCTGCGCGGTTTCGGGGTCGACGTAGTCCGAGTGGCACGAAGCTTTCTCGCCCGAAGTCGCGCCAACGGCCTTCTTCGTCTTCGACGCGAGTTTGTGGATTTCCTCGGGCGAAAGCACGCCGCGCTTTGCAAGGATCTCCTGCTGCTCGGGCGTGAGCGCGGCGCTCTTCACGGGCTTCCCGCGTTGATACTCCTCGTCCTTCCCCGACGCAAACTCTTGGATTTCCTTCGAAATGCGCACGCTGCACCAGTCGTGGCCGCACATCGCGCAGAAATCGGTGTCGACGTCGAGATCTTCATCGTGGTACGCGCGCGCGGTGTCTGGGTCGAACGAAAGCTCGAAGTGCTTCTCCCAGTTGAGCGCCGCGCGGGCCTTCGTGAGTTCGTCGTCACGATCGCGCGCGCCGGGGATACCGAGCGCGACATCGGCCGCATGCGCCGCGATTTTGTAGGCGATGCAACCTTGCTTCACGTCATCCTTCTTTGGAAGACCAAGGTGTTCCTTCGGCGTGACGTAGCAAAGCATGCTCGCGCCGTGGAAGCCCGCGGCGGTCGCGCCGATGCAACTCGTGATGTGGTCGTAGCCCGGGAAAATGTCGGTGACCAGCGGCCCGAGCACGTAGAACGGTGCGCCGTGACAGAGTCGGCGCTGCAATTTCATGTTGAACTCGATCTGATCGAACGGCACGTGGCCTGGGCCCTCGATCATCACCTGCACACCCATCCGCCACGCACGTTCGGTGAGTTCACCAAGCGTTTCGAGTTCGGCGAGCTGCGCGCGGTCGGTCGCGTCGGCGAGACCGCCGGGACGCAGGCCGTCGCCGATCGAGAAGGTCACGTCATGGCGACGCATGACTTCGCAGATCTTCTCCCAACCCGTGTACATGAGGTTCTGCTTGTTGTGGACGAGCATCCACTTCGCGAGCAGCGAGCCGCCACGCGACACGATACCGATCAAGCGCTTCTTGATGAACGGCAGATGCTCCTTGAGTACACCCGCGTGAATCGTGAAGTAATCGACGCCTTGCTTTGCTTGGTGTTCAAGCGTCTCGAGCACCATTTCTTCGTTGAGATCTTCGATCTTGCGGCCGATGATCATCGAGTAAATCGGCACTGTGCCGATCGGAACGGTCGAGTTCCGACAGAGCGCAGCGCGGCATTCATCGAGATTGCCGCCGGTCGAGAGGTCCATGACCGTGTCGGCGCCCCACTTCTCTGCCCACTTGAGTTTCTCGACTTCTTCATCGGTGCCCGACGAAACCGGCGACGCGCCCATGTTGGCGTTGATCTTCGTCTTCGACGCGCGGCCGATCGCCATCGGATCGAGTTTGAAACCGAGGTGCGCGCGGTTCGCGGGAATCACCATGCGGCCCGCGGCGATTTCGTCGCGTACTTCGGTCGCCGTGAGGTGCGGCTCGCGTTCGGCGACGCGCTTCATTTCAGGCGTGATGATGCCGAGGCGCGCGCTTTCAAGTTGCGTGATCGGTGTGAACGCGCGCGGGTAGATGACGCGGCGCCACTGGCCGCGAGCACTCGCAAACTCGACGGCGTTGTAGGCATCACCGCAGCAGTTGGTGCAGGACTTTGCACCCGCAGGCGCTTCCGCGAGTTCGACGCACGACCAACCGTCGGGGAGGAAGTCCCACGCGGTCTTCGCGCTCGGCGTTGGCATGCCCGGCGTGTCGGGCGACGCGTACGCATACGGGCCACCGATGTCGGCGCGGCGCGCGAACGATCCAGGCGTGGTGCCCTGTGCGTGCGTCGAGGGGTTGTGCGCGCCGTGCATGGGGAGCGCGTAGCCGGTGCCGTGAGTCGCGGTGGTGGTGATCATCAGTCCTCCAACAAAGTGGGCTCTTGCGAGACCTGCGGAGGACGATTCGGCAAACGGTGGAGCGCCTTTGGTGGCGTCCGCCGTTCGCTTCCCTCCGCCGGTACGAGCCGGATCAGGTTCAACGGGTTCTTCTCAGCGTTCCGCGATTGCGGGACGCGCCCCGAGCGAGCGGAGAGTGTAGCCGAAGACTCACTCTTTCCACTGTTCGCGCGCCATCACAATCAAGTCATTCGGGCCAAGGCTCTTCCCCATCTGCCGAAGCATGTTCGAGATCTGCGCCGCGTGATAGTGCTGATGGGTGCAGACATGCAGATAAATGTCGTGGGCGTTCGTTGCGAATCGCTTGCCGTCACGCACGCGCACGAAGGCCTTCGCGAGGAACGATGCGTCCTCCGCGCGAGCCAAGAGTTGAGCCCAGCGGGTGTCGAGTGGCTTCCACGCCTCCTCGAGCGCAGTGAGCGACGGGAATGCGCTTGCGGGCGGAATCATGAACCCAGGGTCGCCTTCCTCAAGCACGTTGGCCCACACCATTTCGGCGCCCCAAAGATGCACGATCGTCGCGAAAAGCGAGCCAACGCCCATTTCGAAGGGGCGGTGCAGTTCTTCGTCACGGCACGCGCGAGCGGCAATGAGAATCTTGTTGCGCGTCCAAAGACGGTGTTCGTGTAGGCGGCGAATGGTGTCGGCGGCAGTCGAGCAGTTCATAGCGGCAACGTAGCGAGAACGGGGAACGGTGCACGGCACGTGCCGCTCACTTCATGGCACTGCACGGCACGTGCCAGGCACGGAGATCATGCGCCATAAGCATCGATTCAAGCGAGCGTTGCACACGTGGCTGCTGGTGCACGGCACGTGCCAGGCACTGCGTGGCACTGCATGGCACGTGCCGTGCACCGAATCACCCGCGCGTGAGGCGGCGCGCCACAATCGACGCCGCCGCAACCGCGACGTGTCGTTCGCCTCGCACGCACTCATCGACGACAACTTCCGGCCACTCTTTCGCGAGCGCCGCCGCGACCAAACGCCCCGACGCGAATCGATCGACGCGCACGAACAAAGAAGCCTGCGAACGCGCTGATGTACGCGCGAGATCGCTCACACACTCCCGCAAGCACTCCACATGGAGTGCTGTAAGGAGCCGCGTTTCATTGCCGCCATGTGCACGCAACGCGGCATCACGCGCTTCAGGCGCGATGACCCGAACCGCATACGCAAATTCCTGTTTGATCCAGTGCGACAGTTCGAGAATCTCCTGCGCGTCGCACGTCTTCGAATCGCGCACGCCACGCGCGAGCGCTTCGTACTCGCGCTCGCACGGCACGGCCACCGCCGCCACCGCGAATGCCTGCGATGCATCGCCCTTCCCCGATTCATCGCTGCCGACGACAACTTCCACACTCTGCGGTGGATCGCCACCATCCGGAATCGCACGCTCTGACGGAAACGCGAGCCGATATCGCGCATCGAACTCCGTTGCTGCCGCGACGCTCGGCGCTTCCACCACAACGAATCCTTCCACGCAACGGACGCGCGTTCCCGCGTCGTCGACACATTCCCACTCGGCAATCGCGTCTGGCGGAATGACTGCATGAAAATCGTCGCGCGCCAGTGCTTCGCGCAACGCCTCGAACCGCGCCGAAGCTCGGCGATAGATCCGAATCGCGGGCGATGGAACGGTGGCCATGCGGGTAGGCTAACCGCATGGGAACTTCCGCCGCAGCGTCCTATGCCACCAATCTCGCCGCCATCCGCGCGGCGCGTCATCGCATCGACGGTTTCGCGCATCGCACGCCGGTCGTGACAAACGCCACGCTCGACGCGATTGCCAATCGTCGCCTTTGGTTCAAATGCGAACTCCTCCAGAAGACGGGTTCCTTCAAGTTCCGTGGCGCCACGAATGCCGTACGCATGCTTGATGACGCGGCAGCGGCGCGCGGTTTCGTCACGCACTCGTCGGGGAACCATGCGCAAGCACTTGCGCTCGCCGCGCGGATGCGCGGAGTTCCCGCGCACGTCGTGATGCCGTCGAATTCCGCGGAAGTGAAGAAGGCCGCCGTGCGCGGCTACGGTGGCCGAATCATCGAATGCGAGCCCACGCTTGAAGCGCGCGAGTCGACCGCAGCGCGCGTCATCGCCGAAACGGGCGCATCGATGATTCCGCCGTACAACCATCCCGACGTGATCGCAGGCCAAGGAACAATCGCACTTGAACTCCTCGACGAGTGTCCGCAACTTGATGCGATCATCGTTCCGCTCGGTGGCGGCGGACTCATCTCTGGTGTCGCCATCGCCGCAAAAGCGCTGAAGCCGTCGATCAAAATCATCGGCGCGGAGCCCGAACTCGCGGGCGACGCCGCGCTCTCGAAGCGCGAAGGCTCGATTCAACCAGCGATGAAACCGACGACGATCGCCGATGGCCTTCGCACGTCGCTCGGGCCACTCACGTTTCCAGTCGTGCGCGATCTCGTCGATGAAATCGTGCTCGTGTCCGAAGCGGAGATTGTCGCGCACATGCGCCTCGCATGGGAGCGCATGAAACTTACGATCGAACCAAGCGCTGCTGTTGGCGTCGCAGTCGCGTGCAGCGCGTGGATGCGCGCACGTGAAAACGCCGACATGCAAGATGTCGGCGTCGTACTTTGCGGCGGGAATGTCGATCTTTCGGCGTTGCCGTGGTAGTTCGAACGGACATGATCGAGTCGATGCAGCGCAAGTGACACTTCTCGTGGGTCGCGCGCGCGTCTCCCGCAACGAAGCGGGATTTCACACGTCGCGCGTCACGCCTCGCTGCCAGGCTTCGAGCGCTTGCGATCCTCGCGCTCACGCTCCAACTCGCGCATCAAACGCTCCATCTGTTCTTCGAGTCGTCGCATGCGATCGTCGGCCGCATCGCGGGCACGCTCCGCTGCGCGGCGCGCCTCATCAGCGCGGCGCATCTCGTCTGCGCTGCGTTCTTCGCTTCCTTGAGCCGCATCGGAGGACGCGTTTGCATCGCGCGCAGCACCCATGCGATTCCGTGCCTCATCCAGTCGCTGCTCCATTTGTCGCATGGCCTCTTCGACCAGTCGCTCGATGTCTGCTGGATCCATGCCCATCGCGCCTTGCATCGCGGGCAGTTGCGGCATGGTTGGCATGCGAAGCTCGCGACGCACGCCATCTGGGCCGACGAAAATCATCGTGTCACCTTCATCGCCGCCTCGCAGATCAAACGTCATGGCAGTCCCTGGAACAACGTCGCCGCCGGGCAACGCGCCGATCTCGACACCTTCCACTTCGATCGCCGAGAGTTTCTCCATATCAAATGCTTCCACCGCAAGTTCCACGTCGCGCGTCTCCGCGCCGCGTCGCACTTTGAGCGCGAGTTTCGTTCCTGGCTCCGCATTCGCCATCAGCCCGCGAAGCTTCTTCGGTGAAGCGTTGTCCGATCCGTTCACGCCAACGATGACATCAAAGCGCTCGATGCCGGCGCTCGACGCTGGCAGCCCGTCGATCACATTCGTAACGAGCGTCACGCGCGCAGGATCGAGTGCAAGGTGATGCGCGAGCGCTTCATCGATCGTGCCGAGACCAGCGCCGATCATCGAACGTGGTGCAGGCTCGGCATCCAACCCCTGAACGCGCATGGGCGCGCCGTTTGGCGAAGCAGTCGTCGCTCCACTCGTCGAACCGAACGCGGGTCCGACGACCGAGTCACCAGATCGATTGCGTGGACCATCTTTGGGGCCATCTTTGGAGCGACTCGTGGAGCTGCTGGACGAACGGCTGGTCGTTCCTTTCGAAGTTCCATTTGAGGATCCACTTGAAGAAGACCCCGAAGAGGCCCCCGAAGAAGCCCCCGAAGTTCCGCCCGAACCTTCCCACGAAGGACCATCCGAAGTTCTACCTGAGGAACCACCAACGGACGACGACGACTTCGTCGAGCTCTTCGCAGCGCGCTTTCCACCGGAGGAACTGGAACCTCCAGCAGCGGAACTTCCTGCTGATGCTCCCTGCTGCGTATCGCGAACCGTCTCGAGCACGCGTCCATCTTCGCCGAGGAACTGCCAACCCTCATTTACACGCCGAACGCGCGATGCGCCAACGTCTTTGCCGTTGATGCGGGCAAAGACGATCTCGCCGTTGTCGACGCGCAACTCAAACTCGCCGCGATCACTCATCGTGTGATAGTGCATCGACGAGTTCGACGAGGACTGCGCATCGCCCTCCGCTTCTTCGTTCTGAACCACGGCGAGCTGCGCGCCGACGACGAGCGGCTGCCCCACGACAACCCTCGAGACATTTGTGGTCTGCGCGACGGTCGACTCCACGATCGCCGCTGCGAGCAACGCATTGGGAAGGACGAGCGTCAGCGCGGTTGGACGAAGAAGATGCATGAAGTTGGTGTTCATAGGAGTGAAGTTCGATCAGAGATTGAATTGCTGGCGTGCGTTTCGAAGCATCATGAATGCAAAGGGTCTCTCGGCTGCGCGCGGTCTTCAACACGCTGATTTGCGCGCGTCAGAACGCAGACCGAAGGATGCACTAGCGCACTGTTTCCGTCCGAGGGCGAATGACAACAGGTCGAACGCGTCCGGTTTCGTCGACGGGCTGCATGCGATACATCTCCGATGTGCGACGAATCTCGTAAATCTGCCGCACAACGACGACTTCAAAACCACTGCCGTCGCCAAGCTCGCGCGAGCCGAGGAAAACCGGCGGCTGCGGATCGCCGACCAACGCACCTTCTTCGCGCGCCTTCGCGAGGTAGGCGTTGAACGCATCATCGCTGCTCGCGAAACTCGGCGAAAACGCTGAACCGAGGCCAGCGACGTTCGAGTTGACGTCCGCGGCTCCATTTCGCGCGCCCGACCAATCGCGCGCGACGAGCGCAACCGCAAGCACCGCCGCGACCGCCCAGCCAAGCCCCGCCCGCGACGCCACGAATGGGCGACCGTATGCGCCCGACTTCGATCGCGTCGCGTCCACGCGGTCGGCGACGACATCGAGCGAACGAGCCGCGCGCGCAAGCCGCAATTCATCGGCTTGCCACAGCGCGAATTCCTCAAGCAGTGCGGGCTCCGCAACGCCGCGCGTACGCACTTCTTCGATCGCTGCGCGATCGCCCGCAACCGCACGCGAAAGCAGCACATCGTCTGCGTCACCGGCGTTGCCTGTGATTGTCATGGTGGATCGATTGCTCATCGCATCATGCTCCCGTGGACCTCTGTTCCGGTCCGCTGCTTCGTCACGTCGTGATTTCCTGTTGTTCGCGCTTCTTCCCGTCGTAACTCGTCTTCGGCCACGAGCTGTCGCAGCATGCGCCGCGCACGCGCAAGCCGCGTCTCGATCGTCGTCTCCGGCACGTCGAGGATTTCCGCGATTTCTCGCTGTGACAATCCTTGTCCAGCTTGGAGAAGGAGGGGCTCCGCGTACTGCGCAGGCAGTCGCGCAAGAAGTTCGAGGGTTTCACGGGCTTCCGCGGCGGCGTGCCGATCAGCACTCTCGCCTCGCCAAGACGCAGCGAACCGCGCGAGTGATTTCCGCTCGATACCGCGATCGCGCGCGGCCATCCGTGCCTCGTTGACCGCCACGACACGCAGCCATCCACGCACACTCGCGGCATCGCGAATCTCGCGCGCTTTCGCGAGAAACGTCGCTGCAACTTCTTGCAACAAGTCTTCAATCTCAACACCACGCGGCGCGTGTGCAGCGAGAACCGCCGCGATCCACCGACGATTGCGACGCCAGACCGATTCGATCGCTTCAACTTCACCTTGCGCCGCGCGCGCGTGCAGCCGCGCTTCCGCGAGGTCTGCGACTTCCGCGAGCCTCACATCGTCCTCCGACGCATGCTTGCCGCGCGCGCTCTCCTCGGAGAAGCGCAGCGACGCGTGATGGTTCGTGGAGTTTCGCTCTGTCATCGCGAAGAGAAGTTCAATCGCCGTCGGCCTTTGCGGAGTGGAAGTCCGTGCGTGGGACGTACGTGATGCATCACCCCGCCCGATCCGTCTGAGGAACGCTGATTTTTATCGCGAGCCGATCGCCAACGCATTTCCGTCGGGAAAGCACAGGAGGTATCACCAACTGGCAAGCAACAGCGATAAATCCGAGGCCCCAACGGCGCCGTCGCCATCCAAATCGGCGTCCGGCTGCCGTGGGTCGAACTCTTCGCTCGGGTCCAACTCGCCCCACGCGGCCAAGAGCAGCGAAAGATCCGCCGCGCCGACCGCACCATCCCCGTCGATATCCGCGAGTGCCAAGCATTCCGCCGTCATCTGCCACCGAAGCCCGTACACCGCGAAGGGCGGCGGATCATCGGGTTCCGGCGGAAAGTCTGGGTTGATCTCGTCGCAATCGAGCCCTTCGCGATAGGCGCGCTCGCGATTTCCGGTTCCAAGAATGAGCGTCGACGTGCCGGGTTCCGTGAGGAACTGCACCGTCCGCGGGCCTTCACAAAGCGGCTCGCCCACAAGCCATTTCACCTCATTCGGTCCATCCTCAGGGCCGAGCATGTACTGCAACTCAATCGGGAATTCCGCTTCAAACGTGAAGCGCACGCGGCGACGCGTGGATCCATCCAACTCGAACCACTCGAGATCGCGCGGACCGCCATCGGCGATTTTGCCTTTCATCCCGAGTTCGCACGAGAACGGAATGCGTGCCGCGACGAGCCCAACGCCCCAACCATCGTTGAGTCGCTTGTAGCACGGCTCCGATTCATCGACACCGACGGTGTTGATGACGCATGGCGCAACACCACAAAGCATCTCTGCCTCGAGCGCGCAGAGTTCATCCCACGCGGCGTAGGTGCACCATCCATCAAGCGTCGTGATGAGTTCGCAGCAGTCGAAATCAGCACATCCGGCATTCGGATGAATGACGTCGCACGCGCCTGCCGAAGGGCAGCTGATTCCCTCGCAGAGTTCGAGGGCGGCTTTCACGCAGATTTCGCTCCATTCGATCGAGCAGCACGACGGGTCAAACTCGCACACGAGCGTGCAGCACTCGGGTTGCTCGCAACCTGGTGTCGCGTGCACCTCGCGACAATCGCCGGGAACTGGACATTGCGCAGGCGCCGCGTGCGCGATCGCGCCGACAGCCAATGCGCTCAAGAGTCCATGTGCGCATCGAAGCAGTTTCATCGTGCCGCTCCTTGCGCGTTGGTACGTGTCGATTGCTTCTGCTCTCGTTTGGCATCGACTTCCGCGGCAGGAGCGGGCGTCACCTTCAACATGTTTTCTGAGAGCGGTCGCGAGAGACTTCCGAGCCAAACAGCGACGTCTGATGCATCGACAACACCGTCCTCGTTCCAATCATGCTGCGCGGCTGAGGGAAGCGGCGAACGCGACCAACTCGCTGCGGGCGTGCTGTTCGTCACTTGCTCGGCCGGCTGAGATCGCGTGCTGTGCTCGCGCGTCGCGCGGTTCGCTGCGGCCAATCCTCCGCAGCCCGATCCACTTCCCTGCTGCGGCGTGATGTTGCGACGCGTCAGAATCGTGCGGCCGGGACCGTCGATCGTGATCAAATCGAGATCGCAATCGCCGTCGTAATCAAACGCATCGCAGTGCCGAACAAGACTTCCAAACGGGTAGTAGCCGTCTTGTTCGAAGAGGAAATCGCCGACAGAAACACAGCGATGGGCCGAGAGAAGTCCTGGGAGCGCTGAACCGCAAATCATGTCGAGATCGCCGTCGGAATCGAGATCTGCGAGTTTCACGGAGAAGACGTATCCGCTGCTCGGCCCGTCGCCAACGATGCGCTCGTTGAATCGGCCCGTGCCATCGTTTCGGAACCACACGATGCGCTGCGTCGTCTCGAGGACGAGCGCTGGCGCGTAGATATCGAGATCGCCGTCACCATCGATGTCCGCAAGATGCGCCGCCGAGATACCAGGCCGTTCATTCCCAATCCGCGGCCCGCGATACTCGACCGCGCGCGTGAATCGCCCCGATTCGTTTCGAATGACTGCGATGCGACCGCCGCCGAGCTGATTCGCGACGAGATCAAGATCACCATCGCCGTCGATATCGCCAGTTTCAATCATGCGCGGGAAGCCATATCCCCCGAGATATTGCGCACAACGCACGCGTTGCACACGCTCGAAGCTGAGCCCACCGTTGTTTGCGAAGTACTCAAACGACTGACCGATGTAAGAACTCACGACGACATCGATGTCGCCATCGGAGTCGAAGTCGCCAATGGCGATTCCTTCCGGATCGCGGCCGACTCCGAGTTCGATGCCCGCAACGACAACGGGTGCCGCGAACTGCCCCCCGGCAAGTCCGCGATACACGACCACGCGAGGCAAATCACCGCGCCAGGCCGAAACGATGTCGACCAAGCCATCGCCATCCATGTCGCCGAATTCGAGCCAGTCGGTGAAGCCCTCGGCACTCAGCGTCTGCAACGGCGTGAAACCGCCGAGACCATTGCCTTTGTACGTGAGCAACCGATCGTCTGGATCACGACCAGCGATCGCGAGGTCCTGCTTCCCGTCGCCATCGATGTCGCGCACACGGAACATCGTGGGGAAGAACGGCTCAGGCAGAACCGTCATCACGGGCGCGTTGAAAACAAGCGGCTCTTCGTCGGCGATGGCCGCAGTGGCAACACCAACCATCACCAAGAGCGAGCCAAGGACTTGAAAGGAACCCCCGCGACACGCAAAAGTGCCGCTCCTCGAGCATGTGCGTTTCATCGCCTGTATTCGGTGAGGATGAACGTCGTGTGGGCTCTGCATCGTGTGTCGTCCGAATCCGATGCTACGCGGGCCCTGTTCGAGTGTCGATCCTTAGCGCCAATTTGAAAGCAGGATCGACAGATCCGCAGCACCCACCAATCCATCGCCGTTGATGTCGCCAGGTCCGCTCGTTCCCCACGCGCCGAGCAAGAGCGAGAGGTCGATCGCATTCACCAAGCCGTCGCCGTTGAGATCGCCAGGAACCGCTTGACGGGTACCAGCAACGTCAAGATCCGCTGTCAACGCGCGGCTCAACGCAATCGAAGTGACATCGCCAGACAGCAGCAGATTTGCGGTGCCGCCCGTTGGAATCACCGTCGGAAGCGCGAGAGGGACATTCACGAATGGATCTGCCGTGACTGGTTCGTTCGTCGAAGAACTATCCGAAATCGCGAGCGCCAACGTCACGGTGTTCGTGCCTTCGACGAGTCGTCCCGTCAGTGGAAGCACGCCCGGCGTCGGCGCACCGTCACCGACGGGTTGACCAAGCGCGTTTGCGACCAGCGTGTAATTCACCGGCACGGTCACCGTGAATTGGTACGAGCCATCCTTCTGCGGCAAAAGCGCCCCAAAGACGCTCTTTCCAGTTTGAACGGCCGTGAGTTCGGTCACTTCCGCATTTCCAACGGGCACAGGAATCGTCACACCGCCCGGGTAGAGCGACGAAGGACTGACGGTGCGAAACGTTTGGTAGTTGATGTTGACCGTCGCGCCGAGTGCACCCACTTCTCCGCCGAGCAAATCGATCGACAAGTTTGCGACTCGAATCTGCAAACCTTCACTGTCCACGCCGAGCACAAGCGAGCCGATCGGACTCGACACGATGTCGCCCGCCAGGACGAATGACGCGTTGTACGGAATCGGATTGTTGCCGGTCCCACCAAAAATGCCTGGAAGCGTGCGCGTACCCGCTGGGTTTGCCACGGCGTCGTAATCTCCGATGAGCGTTCCCGCGAACGGCGCTGCGAGATCAATCGTTTGCGTGACGGAACTCGTCTTTGACACAACGTCACAGTCGAAGAGAACTTCATCTGCGCGAGCTTGGCTCAAGACCGCAGAGGTCAGCGTGAGTGCGGTCAAAATCGCAGCGCGAGGGTGGTAGAGAGACATGAGGAAAAGGTACTCCGGACGTTCCAATATCCAAACGATCCAAACGGTGAAAGTGAAATTGATGGCGGGAATCTCGAGGGTCGTGACTTCGAAAATCAGGCCGCAGTGCGGCGATGTGGTTCAACGAGCGTGAACCATTTCTGCGCCCAATCTCGACTGCCACGACCATGGGCCCGCCGATAAGGAACGCTCTCACGGACGTATGCGGCCGTTTCGCGCCGACGCCTCGCGAATTCTCCGCGCGAACAAGTCATCCGCCGCTGCCGGCATTGCTCGGCTCGCCAGTCTGCGGGGCGTTCTCGTTCTTGTTCTCGCTTGGGGTACCTCGAAGTTCGCGAATCCGTGCAAGTCGCTTGCGATGAATGTCGCGGTCTGGCTCGAGGACAACGAGCGATTCGATGTGCACTTCAGCGCGATCGAAACGCCCCGCTTCAACTGCGATGGCCGCCGCGAGTTCGCGCACGGTGGCGTCAAACGGATTCATGCGCACCGCACGCTCTGCCGCTTCACTCGCCGCCGGGAGTTCGCCGGCCGCACGACGATTCCGCGCGATCGCGAGTGCGTACACATTGTCCTTGTCTGCGCGCAGATCAAGCTCGCGAAGATGTCCGAACGCAGCGTCGTCGCCGCGATCGACGAGCGTCTCTGTACCCGCGAGCTTCGCCCACACGCGATGTGGCAGCGGATCAACTGGTCGCAGTGTCGCGTAGCGCTCGAGCAGCGTGCGCGTAACAACTTCATCGCTGCCATCGCGTGCGCGTCGCAGCGCGATTTCAACGAGGTCCGGTTGATCTGGGTACGACTCGCGAAGTCGGGCAACCGCCGCGTCATCAAATGTGACCGCAGGCATCGGTGGCGATGGCCAGTCGCCCGCTTTCAAGTTGAATCGCTTTGATCCCGGCCGACCGATCGCTTCACTCCACGCGGTCGCGATTTTCGTCAGTCGCGCTGTTTCTGCCGCAGCAACAGCTGCTCGCTGTGCTTCATCCGCCGACGCGAGTTCGAGCGCAAGCATGCGCATCGATGGCTCAGGCGAAAGGCCCCACGCACGGACTTCACCCGCAGCCCACACGAGAAAATCGCGATGGAACTCCTCGCGCGTGATACCGAATGCGCCGCGCATCGCTTCGTCTTCACGAATGCCGTCGGCATACGAGAAGAGCAACTTGCGAATCGCGTCCCAACCAAATCGCTTCTCCATGTACTCAACCATCCAACGACCCTGCGCGTAGGCCTGCTGTCGATCGGTTGGTTTTTCAGGGCGAACGAAGGCCCAGTTGATTCCATCGAGATCGAAGAGTGTTCCGCGGTTCGCGGCGCTCGCGAGCAACTGGCATGTATCGAACGTGCGCGGCGTATCTTCGAGCGTCACTGCGACGGCTTCGGTCAGCCAATGCGGAATGCGGTTCTTCGTCATCGAAAGCGTGACTGTGTGCGTGTACTCGTGTCGTAGCACAGCAAGCGGATCGAAGAGCCCGAGGTGCTTGTTCTGCGGCCCTTCTTTTGGAATCTCAATGGCGATGGTTGGGCCTGTGCAGACCGCGATCGTGTGAATCCTCGGAAGCCCAGTGATGCGCACACCGAAGGATCGGTGATCGGGCATGACATCGATCAGCGTCTTCTGCGCAGGCTCGTGATTGAGCCGCGCGCAAACGTCTTGATGCATCGGATCGAGCACGCCCGCAAGAAGCCGCGCGACAAGCGCAGCATCCGAGTTGGTGTTCGCTGCGAACTTCGAGTCGCGCTTCTGCTCTCCTGCTGCTTGCGCGCTTGTTGTGGCACTTGTTGTGGCGCTTGTCACTGCCTTCGGATGACGAATGATGAAGTGCTTCGTCTCGATGCGCTCCCATCCCGCGAGTTCTTCCGCGAGTGCGAGCGTGAATGTCGTTCGCTCATCGTTCGGATCAAGCGCGACCGCCATGCGAAGGTCTTCAACCGCGCGATGCTCTCGACCATCTTGCATCGAGAGGAGACCGAGTTCCGCGCGCGGAAGTGCCCACGCAGGCTCGCGCGCCGCAGCTGCTTCGAGCGTCGCGCGTGCCTCTTCGTATTGTCGATCAAAGACGAGCTGC
Organism: Planctomycetaceae bacterium; assembly: GCA_027483065.1. Taxonomy (GTDB): domain Bacteria; phylum Planctomycetota; class Phycisphaerae; order Phycisphaerales; family SM1A02; genus QWPT01. The sequence goes on along the minus strand of JAIXVI010000300.1, from coordinate 466 downwards.
TTACCCGCCGTCACCAGCGCGAGCGCACTTCCAGGAGCGCGCTGGTCAAACTCGGCAAGCGTTGCGCGCATCGCATCGAAGTCGTACCGCGCGGCATCACACGCTGCTTTCCACGCGAGCGCTTCTGGCGGCACCGGCTCGAGCGCGAGTACTGGCGCAAGCGCCGCCCGTGCTTTCTCCGGGTCATCTTGCATCAACGCGCTGCGCGCCTCGAGGAAAGCGGCATACGGGTGTGCGGGCGCAATGCGTCGAAGCGCGGCGATGGCGCGCGCCGCGCCTTCGAAATCAAACTGTTCAAGCGCGAGTTCGCCCGCGAGGCGCCACGCACGCGAGGCACGTGGCGAAAGTCCGAGCGACTCTCCCATGGCCTTGATGGCTGCGTCTTTCACATGGCGTTCCGAGAGAAGTTCCGCCTCGCGTACGCGGATCGCGGGATCAAGTCGGTCGATCGCTTGCCGACCGCGCG
>JAIXVI010000162.1 GCA_027483065.1 Planctomycetaceae bacterium | reverse complement strand
GAAGCCAGCAACGCCGTAGGCACCCACCGAGATCTTGTAGGTCGCGCCGCAGCTTGCTGCGAACGTGAGTTCAGATTGAAGGGTGCCAGCGCAGAGGTTTGTCGAGTCGTCGTTGCACGCGATGAGCGCACCGCTGCAACCATCGAACACCGCAACCTTGGTGTCAAACGACGCGCCGCAGGTCGAGATGGTGCATGTGCCTTCACCAACCGACTCGTAGGTGTACCAGATGTCGTTGTAGATGTTCTGATTATTGAACTTCAGGCAGGCGACGGTGATACCCGAGGCGCCAGCGGTGTTGAACGGCGTCGTACCGACGAGCACCGGGAGCGCACCCGCGCACAAGTCGTTCGCTGGTGGTTCAGCACCACCGACGATGACAAGATCCGTCGCGCCAGTTGCGCCATCCCAACCGCCAACGCGGATGAAGTACTCAGTTCCTGCAGTCAGTGCGATGTTCAGGTTCGACGCAAAGTTCGCGCAGCCTGTTCCGTCGTCGTTGCAACCGAGGAGCGTGCCACCATTGATTGGGCATGCGCTGTAGACCTCGATACCCGTATCGAACGGGGCTGGGCCCGAGCAGGTTTCGAGCGAATAGGTCAGCGATGCAGATGGCGTGAACTTGAACCAAACGTCCTTGGAGAAGGCGATGCCGCCGAAGCCACAGGTGACGTCAGCAACTTCGGTTCCCGCGAACGTGTTGTCGAACGGATTCGCGCCAACCACAGCGGTCGTCGCATCGACGCAGTTGTCGTTTGCTGGAGCCGATGCGTCGCAAGGAACGCTGCTGATGGTGATCGAGTAGTCGTTGCCGAACTCAAAGCCGCAGGGGTAGCCTGCGAACACAGAGGGCAGGGCCACGATGTAGTAATCACCAGGTGCGAAGCAGAAGGTCGTCGAACCGCCACAGTTGCCGCTCGACGGTGTTCCGAGGATGCCGCCGCAAGCAAGATCGACGAACGCCGTGAAGCACGGCATGTTCGCCTTGATCGTCACGGTGACTTCCGTGCCTTCCGTCACCGAGAGGACATACCAGTCGGTGTCGCGGAAGTCCGCGTCCGCCCAGAACGTGCCGGTGATCGTTTGCCCAAGCGATGCGATTTCAGCCGCGCCGCCACCGTTGCAACCACCGTTGGTGTCTTCACCGCAGGCTTCGACCTCGGAAACCTCGCCGACATCGAGTTTGCAGCTACCAGCGCCGCATGCGCCGCAGAGGAACGCCGCAGCATCGGCGCAGAGTTGATCCCATTCGGTATTACAGCAGAACGAGTCTGCAGCGCAGACCGAATTGCAGCAGGATTCATCGTTGCACGCTGCACCGCCGTTGGCGGTGCAGCAGTCGCCGGCATTCGGATCGCCGCACGCAACGGGAACCTCGATGATCACAGTGCCGGAACCCGAGTTCGCCGCCGCATAGCCGCCGATTGCAATGATGTAATCGGTTCCCGCCGTCGCGGAGAAGGTCAAGAGCGATGTAAACGCGCCGCATCCTGCGCCGTCGTCGTTGCATGCGATCGTTGAGGCAGGATCGCACGAGGTCAACACCGCGAGACGCGTGTCCCAAGCAGCTTGGTTACACGTCGACACGCGATAGGTCGTCGTCTCGAGCGCGACGAAGCGGAAGTACTTCGTATTGTAGAGAAGATCGTCGCCGTACGGTCCTGGATCGCAGATACCTGTGAGGTCAAGGTTTCCGATGCCAAGCGCCGTCGTGAAGCTATTGGGTCCGACGAAGACATCAGTAATCGTCTTCGGATCGCAACCACCGCCGCCGCCACCACCGCAGGAGCCGCACGACGCAAGTGCTGCGTTCGCGCAGATCTGATCCCACTGGTTGTTGCAGCAGAACGCGTCGGCTGCGCAGATCAGGTTGCAGCAGTCTGCGTCGTTGCAATATGGGGTTGTGTTGGCCGCGCAGCAGGTGCCCGTTGCCGGGTCGCCGCACGATTGTGCGTACCCACTTGATGTGAGGATGAGCGCGGCGACTGGCGCGCTCAACGCAAGGAAACTGGCCTTCTGCATCTCAAGTCTCCATTCGATTCAGGGACGACTCTTCTCGACTCGCCGTTCATCCCCGGGGTCGTGACCAGGGCGGCGAACGCGGGCAAATCGACTCAGAAGACGCGAGTCGCGTTCGCAACATAAGTCCTCCGTTGGTCAACGGAAGGCGAACTGTGAGATAAATGTGGAAACGGGAAAGGACCGTACAACAAAAAAGACAGCCCCCGGCCTTTCGGCCGGGGGCTGCAGAGTGCATTGCACTTGACTCAAGCGACTCCGTTCAACTTACGGGCAGGTGCCCCAAGCCGAGAGGAGGAGCGAGAGGTCAGCGGCGTTCACGAAGCCGTCGCCGTCGACGTCACCAGCACCTGAGTTACCCCAGTTGCCGAGGAGCGCCGAGAGATCGGCCGCGTTCACCGATCCGTCGCCGTCAATGTCGGCCGGGCAGTTCGAACCGCACGTGCCTTCTTGCGTGAGAGCGATCGTTCCGCTGCCGAAACCAGCCACGCCGAACGCACCGACCGAGATCTTGTAGGTCACGCCGCAGCTCGCTGCGAAGGTGAGCTCAGACTGGAGGGCGGTTGCGCCGCACGTCGTGCTGTCGTCGTTGCATGCGATGAGCGCACCGCTGCAACCATCGAACACAGCGATCTTGGTGTCGAACGACGCACCGCAGGTCGAGATGGTGCAGGTGCCTTCACCAGTAGCTTCGTACGAGTACCAGATGTCGTTGAAGATGTTCTGATTATTGAACTTCAGGCAGGCGACAGTGATACCCGAGGCGCCAGCGGTGTTGAAGTCGGTCGAACCAACGAGGATCGGGAGTGCATCAGCGCACTCGTCGTTCGCCGGCGGAGCAGCCGCTTCGGAGATGACGAGGTCAGTTGCACCCGATGCACCCGCCCAACCACCGACGCGAATCACGTAGGTGATTCCCGCGTCCATGGACTGGGTGAGGCTCGAGGCGAACGCTGCGCAGCCAGTGCCGTCATCGTTGCAGCCGAGGAGCGAACCGCCATCAAAGGGGCACGCGCTCCAAACTTCGATACCGGTGTCAAACGGAGCTGGACCCGAGCAGGTTTCGAACGTGTAGTTGGTCGAGGTTGCTGGGGTG
>JAIXVI010000297.1 GCA_027483065.1 Planctomycetaceae bacterium | reverse complement strand
GCCTCTTCATAGATCGCGCGCGCAAGCGAGCGTTCTTTCACTTCGCCCTCGATGATGCGTTCGCCTGCTGGGCCACGCACGATCATCGTCATGCGATCGACGGCCGCGCGCTCTGAGAGTGGAAACGTGTAGACCGCTTCAATCGTGCGCGGATAGGGATTTGCGAACGTCTGTTCGACGACTGTGCGCGCAAATGGGCCTGAGATTTCAACCGCAACATCGGTGTGTTGCAGCGGACATGGACCAATTGCAACGCCATCATCGTCGAGCGCATCGAGTGCGCCGCCTTCAGGAACTTGCGCAATTCCGCCCGTAGCGAACGCTGATTTCTCAGTGTTTTTGACGAAGAGCGTTGCCATCGTCACGAGCAGCGCAAGCATCGCTGCGAGTGAAGCGATGCGCGCAAATCCGATGCGTGCAAGAACGCCCGTGGACGTCGATTGATTCGGAGCAGTCGTTTGTGCATGACGCGAGACCACAGCATCTTCATCAACACGCGCGAGCACGCGGTCGCGCATCGCACGCGCTGATTGTGCGTTTTCATCGTGCCATGCGCGGAGCAGTTGATCGAGCTGATCGCCGCGCACAGGAGTGTCTGCAGCGTCGTTGTGATTTTGGTTGTTGTTGTTCGCCGATGTCATGGCGTGAGGTCCTCGCGCGAAAGTTGCGCGGCAAGAAGTTGACGAGCCTGCGTCACGAGTCGATAGAACTGCGCTCGAGAAATTCCGAGCGCGCGCTTCGCTGCGTCGACAGGATCTGGTTCGATGTAGAACAAGTGCAGTGCCAAGCGAATGTCTTCAGGCAACGTGTCGATCGCTCGACCAAGTCGCCGAAGCGCTTCTTGTTTTTCCAGCGGCGTTGTTGGCGCCGCGCCTGATTGCCGATCCAACATCGAGTTTGTGACGTGCGGTGGCATGCGGTGCGCTCCTTCGCGCGCAACACCTTGCGACGTATCGCGTGAGGCATCGAGCGCATAGCCGATGTCGCGACGTTCCCGCACGCGCGACGATCGACGTTCTTTGCAGACAAGCCGCGCGATCGCATAGAGCCACGAACGGAAGCCGGTGCAGTCAGTCAAGCGGTCTCGCATTCGGAACGCGCGCAGGAATGTTTCCTGCACCGCGTCCTCTGCGTCGGCCTGCGCGCGCACGCCGATCTCCGTGCGGCAAAGCGCGAAGATCAACGCGGCGTGTCGGTCGTAGAGCCGCTTGCCTGCCTCACGGTCTCCCGCGTCAAGCGCCGCGAGATCGGAGCAGTCGTCATGCATGTTCTGTCCTCCCGGAAGAGGTCCGGGTGGCGCGCCGATGGAATCCATGCGGGGGTTGTCTCAAAATTTGCTGACGTTCGACGTCGAAAGTTTGCGGCGATCGACGAAACATTCTCCGCGAATGTTGCGGTGTTTCATTTGCGAGTTGGCTTTGAAGAACGTATTCTCCGCAGAATGCGCGGTGAAACGGTCTACGTTTGGCAACTCGCTGGTTGGCCTGAACTCCGCACGGACGCCGCACGCCTCGCACCCGCGCTCGCGCGCGTGCATGAAGCACGCGGCCGACTCCTCGCGCGGCTCGATGCACTCGGCCTCGCGCAGCGCGACGAGGCCACGCTTGCGTGCCTCACAGAAGACGCGCTTCGCACCAGTGAAATTGAAGGTGAGCAACTCGCCGAGGATGCCGTGCGCTCGAGCTTTGCGAGGCGACTTGGGGTCGAGGTCGCGAAACCCCGTGTGGCGACTCGGTCGGTCGAAGGCCTTGTCGAGATCTTGCTCGACGCTCTTTGGAAATGTCGCGCCCCGCTCGACGAAGAGCGGCTCTGTGCGTGGCACGCGGCGCTCTTCCCGACGGGTTTCAGTGGGCTTGCTCGCATCGAAGTCGGCAAGTGGCGTACGCGTCAAACAGGGCCGATGCGCGTTGTTTCAGGTCCACATGGTCGGCAGAAAGTGCACTTCGAAGCACCACCGTCCGAGCGTGTGAAGCGCGAGATGGCGACATTCTTCGCCTGGCTGAATCGTGACATCGAAGCTGACCCGATTGTCCGCTCTGGCATGGCCCACCTCTGGTTTGTGACCATTCATCCATTTTCCGATGGAAATGGTCGCATCGCGCGCGCGATCGGCGATCTCGTGATTGCGCGAGCAGATGGCGAGGCCGGTCGCTTTTACAGCGTGTCGAGCGCAATCGCAGCAGATCGACAAAACTATTACGACATGCTTGAGCGGACACAACGTGGCACGCTCGATGTCACTGAGTGGCTTGCGTGGTACATCGCCTGCGTTGAGCGCGCATTGCAACGCGGTCTCACGGCTGCAGGTGATGTGTCGCAGCGCTCAGCGTTCTGGACACGACACGCGGGTGTCGCGTTCAATGCTCGCCAAGTCCGCGTGCTCCGTCGTGTTTTGATCGGTTTCGAAGGAAATCTCACCGCAGCAAAGTGGGCGAAGTTGTCGAAGTGCTCTTCCGATACGGCGCTTCGCGATCTCAACGATTTGATCGAAAAGGGCGTTTTGCGTCGCTCGGAGAGCGGCGGTCGCAGCACGAGCTACGAGATTGCCTCTTGAAGCCAAATGAAGCCATGAAGAACATGAAACCATGAAACCATGAAGCCATGAAACGTCGCGCGGTCGACATGTGAACGTACTTCGCGCATATCTCACGACCATGACTGAAGGCATGTCTACGCGCGATCACTTTCCCACCACGCACGCGACTTGGCTGTCGGACCGTGTGGGTGTTGCCAACGACGAAGTCGCCCGTCACATCATGGAGCGCTACTTCGAGCCGCTGCGGGCCTATGTGAAAGGCTCAAGCTTGCGAAACTTCGGCGACTCGGCCGATCTCGTCAACGACTTCTTTGCGTCTCGACTCGATGACCCGACGTATCTCGAACGTTGGCTCGCGAGTGGCTTGCCGCTGCGGCGCTGGCTCTTAAACGGACTCTTGTTGCACGTTCGCAATCGCGCGATTGCAGAGTCGCGGCGACGTGCGCGAGGCGACGCGGGCGTTGGCGGTGACGGCGCGCGCGCACACGATTTAGCCAATGCGCGCGCCACGAATGGTGCGGAGCCCGATGCTCTCGCCGCACTCGAACGCGCGTGGGCGATCGGACTCGTCACCGAAGCGCACGACCGCGTGCGCGTCGGGCTCATCGCGGAGCATCGCGAGAATTGGTGGGAGTGTTTCCGATTGCACGTGTTGCACGGGCTGCCGTACGCGGACGCCTGTCCGATGGCGGGCGTCTCGGTGGCGAACGGCGCGAACATCGTGCGTGCGGTCTCGAAGCGTCTCGCGGCGATGCTCGCCGAGTTGCTTTCGCGCGACGGCGTCGCGGAAGCCGACATCGATGCCGAGCTCGAACTGATCCAGCGGCTTGTACAGCGGTGAATACGCGATGAGCGTCGAGGAACTCCCAAACTACGAGAATGCCGTCCGACTCGCGCGGGAAGCGCGGGGTATTCGAACCGCCACTGGGATTGGGACGCGATCGAAGGCCGGATGGAAGATCGAATCGGCGCTCGAGCCGCATTGCGCCTCTCCACAACGACCGAGCGGAGCCCGACGTCGCGCGGTTCTCGGGCTGTGCGTGCTTCTTCTTGCGGTGTTTTTTCTCACGCGCGTACATGTCCACGCGCATCACGCATCTCTCGTCGCTGCGGCGGATGTCCCGGCCGCACGGATACGAGAGGTGGATGACATGCGGATGGCAAACCTGGCGGCGATTGGTGCGTTGGCGGTGGCGTCGGGAGCGCTCGCGGGCGACGGAGTCGTGCCTCCGGGTTGGATGGTCTTCGCCGATAGCAGCACCCAGATGACAAATGAACAGGGCGAGAATGGATGGAGCTACTGGTTCACAACTGGTGCTGGCTCGAAACCGCAACAGATGCAAGCCTCCGTCTTTGTCGAGGCGCCATCTGGTTACGAACTGGTTGTTTGGGCACCATCGCCAACAGTGGGTTGCTCAACTCATGTAACCGTATGTCACATCTTCAGTCTACGAAATACTCGCACTGGCGCGACATCGAACGTGATGCATGGCAACAGCACTTCGTGCTGCACGCCTCAATCGGGAATTCAACGTCCTAAGCTCAAGTGGAACACACCGACCGCTATCCCTGCTCGAATTGAGTGGTTTGGGCAGTATTCCAGCGTTGGCGGGAATAATCAGCCGGTCACTTTGGACGTCAATGACCAGCCGATCTTCGTGGCGAATGAAGCAGACTTCGGAACCACTGGTGCCACGCTGTGGTTCGAAGCACAGTCGCTTTCTAGCGTGAGCCTTCAGTACGAGCGCTGCTCTCCCTTCGATTTCAAACTCCGCGTCCTCACCCCCGACTGCAACGGCAACAGCATCGCCGATGCCGTCGAGATCGCGAACCAACCCGAGTTTGATTGGAACGGCGACGGCATCCTCGATTTCTGCCAATGCCCCGGCGACGTCGTGGCGAACGGCATCGTCGACGGCGCGGACCTCGCGGCGTTGCTGTCGGTGTGGGGGACCGACGGCGGCATCTATCCGCGCGCCGACACCAACAGCGACGGCTTTGTCGACGCGCAAGACCTCGCGGCTGTCCTCGGCGGTTGGGGCGCGTGCCCGTAACCGTCGCGATGCGTTGAAGCCTCGCCGCGTCTGCCGGCCGAGAATCGAACCTCACACGCGAACTCGTACACTGCGCGCGTGGCCCGCTTCGAGCGCGACGATCTCCTCCTCGAACGCTGCCGCGCAGGTGACGCGGCCGCGTGGGATGCCCTCGTTTCGCGCTACCGACGCCTCGTTTGGAGCGTGATTCTCGAAGCGCGGTTGTCGCCTGAAGCGTCGGAAGACGCGTTCCAGCAGGTCTTCGCGGCGCTCGTCGAACACATCGATGCGATTCGTGACGAAGGCGCACTGCCGAACTGGCTCATCACCACCGCAAAGCGCTGCACGTGGCGCATGTCTGCGAAATCACGCCGCGAACGCGAGCGCGGCACCGCGGCGCGTGGAGAAGGTGGCGAAGCCGGGCGCGATGGCGCTCCCCTCGGGGCAAACCCAAGCGATATGGCCGCGGTTGCGGACGAGCGCATCAGCCCCGCCGATCTCACGCGGCTCACCGAGCGGCAACTCATTCGCGACGGGTTGGAGCGGCTCGGCGGCAAGTGCCGCGATCTCCTCGAGGCGCTCTTCTCTGCGCCCGCAGAACCGAATTACACGCTGATTTCTGCGCGGCTTGGTCTTCGCATCGGCTCGATCGGCCCGACGCGAGCCCGCTGCCTCGAGAAACTCAGCGTCATTCTCGGGCATTTGGGTTTCGGCCCTGAGCCTGAGGTGGCCACGACCGACGCCGGACAGGAACGGTCGAGTGACCGGCCCAAAGCTCCAGGCCAAAGCCGCGCAACCCCTACCAACGACCGTCCTCCCGACGACTGATTTTTCGTTTTTCGCCCGCGGCACGTATCTGAAAGGCCCCGACCTCCACTCCTGACGCACGGACGGTTGCGTCGGTACCCACCGGCAAACCCGCGCCCGCGATTGCTCTTGAAGTCAGGCTCTTAAAGTTATGTCCTCCAACCCGCACCAACCCCCTATGCGCCCGAGCGGCCCAAATGCGCTTGCGGAGATTCTGCGCGACGACGCGCGTTTCGAGCCGCCAGCCGCAGCTGTTGCCGCAGCGCGGGCGTTGGGTGCGCGCATTGCGATGCGGGCAGCGGGCGCGAGTGCCCTGAGCGTGGCCGATCGCGTGCGCATGCACCTCGTCGAACTCGGCTCGATGTTCGATCGCGCGGGTGCCGTCGTCGCCTCGTGGATGAGCTCCGACGAAAATGCTGGCGAAGCACGCCTCGCCTTCGCTGGGCTGCGCGACGACATCGCATCGGGTCTCTGCGCTGACACGCTCTCTGCAGAACTCGTCGAGAGCAACTTGCACATCGATGCTGAACGCACGCGCGGACAAGACGGCGTCATTCGGCTCGTCGGCGAGATTCGCGCGCGCGACCGCTCACCCGCGCGTGCGTCCATCATCGTGTTGGACGCATCCGCGCGTGTTGTCGATCTTGTCGACTCCGACGAAGTTGGTCTCTTCACTGTGCGTCTTCCGGCGGAGGCCGCTGAACTCGCGGTCGTTCCACACGCGAGCGGACCTGTGGGTTCCACAACGCTCTATCCACCAAGCGTGCTTCCACTCTCGTCTCGGAGCGTGCCGTGAGCCTCGCGATCAATCTCGCGTCGTGGATCGCGCTCGCGCCCGCCGCGCAGATTGATGCCGTTCAAACAGACGAACGCGGATTGCATGCGTGCCTCGTTGCGCTTGGTGATGAATGTGAACGACTCGCATCCGCGTCACCGGCCGATGCGCTCACCGCTGGCGAAACTCTTGCGAACGTCGCGCAAACGCTCGGAGTGCAGAGTGCAGCGGCCCGCGCACTTCGCGCGACCATTCCAGCGCTTGCATATCAAGGGAAACTCGAAGCATCGATCGCACGCGCAGAACTCGCCGCCAACACCGCGCTCGCGGCGGACGACACCATCGAAGCTGCGCGCGCCCGCGTTGCTTCGCTGCATGCGCTCACGAAACTCGGCCGCACCACCGATGCGCTCAAGACGGGTGCCACCGCACGCGACGCGCTTCTCGCCGCTGGTCGCCCAGATCTCGCCGCGCGCGCCGAACTCAACCTCGCGAACATTCACAAAGTTCGCGGTGAAACGTCGCAGGCACTCGCCGCGCTTGAACGAGCGCTTGCGAGTATTCCGGAGAGCGACGGAAACGCGCGCGGCATCACGTTCAATTCGCTTGGTGAGACGCTCCTTCAACTCGATCGATTTGAGGAGTCAGAACAAGCGTTTCGAAGCGCGAACGCGCTACTCGCTGCACAACCACTCGCACGCGCGATTGTTGCGGGAAATCTCGCGGATCTCCTCGCACGACAAGGTCGCGTAGGTGAAGCGCTTCGCATCTTCGATGACGCGGCGCGTGCGACCAAGGATGTTGCGCCTGGCCATCACGCGCGACTTGAAATTGATCGAGCGGAAGCGCTCCTTGCCATCGGCGCATTCGCCGAAGCGCTCGATGCAACGACGCGTGCGCTCGAAGTCGCGGCCGCGAAGGGACTCAAGTCTGAATCCGCGCGTGGAACGCTTGTACTTGCGCGAGCGCTTCTCGCCGCGGGTCGAACGACCGAGGCACAGCACGCACAGGCGCGTGCCGCAACAATCATCGAAGAGTCGGGTGATCTTCGTGGTCATCGCGCGGCTGCGCTTCTCGCGAGTGAACTCGCGTGGACAACTGGTGATGCTTCGCGGGCGATCGACTGTGCGATCGAAGCAGGCGCGACGAATACATCGCTTGCTGGAGAGAGTCCGCTCGACGTTGCACATGCTGATTTGCGGCTTGCGCGGGCACAGTTGCTCACCGAGGACACCCTCGGAGCTGCGAAGACGGCCGAACTTTCGCTCGATGCGGCGCGTCGCCTCGGCGTGAAGACGATCGAACTTGACGCGCTTCTTGTTTCTGCCGACGTCGCACGAACGCAGCAAGGCGTTGTGGCCGCGATCGAAAAACTCGCGCGCGCCGTGGAAATCGCAGAGTCGACGCGCGCAACGCTCGGCGCAGACAGCCATCGCGCGGCCTACGCCTCCCTGAGTCTTCGTGCGTACGAGGATC
>JAIXVI010000241.1 GCA_027483065.1 Planctomycetaceae bacterium | reverse complement strand
GCCGCCGACCACGCCGGCCACGAGCAGGGGAAGCCCGGCCTGACGCAGGAGGTGGCTCGCCCCGACGATGAGTTGCGTGATCAGAGGGAGCTCCGCGTTGAATCCCTGAAACACGAGTTGAAAGCGCGGGATGAAGAAGACGAGGAGGAAGATGATCACCGCGAGGGCGAGGACCAGCAGCACCGCTGGGTAGACCATCGCGGCCGTGACCTTGGCCCGCAGTTCCTTCTCGCGGGCCTGGAAGTCGGCGATCTGGGCCAGTACTGCATCAAGGAATCCTCCAGCCTCGCCCGCTTCCACCATGGCCACGTAGACCCGGGGGAACGTCTCGGGAGAGCGTGCCATCGCGGCCGACAGCGCCAGCCCATCGACCACGTGACCGTGTAACTCGCGCCACTTCGCCTTTGCCGCCGGAGCGGTGGCCTCCCGCTGCAGAATGAGTAACGCGCGACTGAAGGGCACGCCGGCAGCGAGTAGGCTGGAGAGCAGGCGCGTGAACGCCTCGAGCATGGCTGGAGTGACCCGTGGGCGTCGAACCCACCAGCCAACCTCCGCGGCGGCGGAGGGCGCGTTCCGTGTCGCTTCCGTAGAGCGATCCTCGACTCGGATGGGTCGCAGCCCGCGGGCCTCGATTTCGCGCAGCGCCTGCGCGCGGCCGGCGGCCGTGAGCTGGCCCTCAATGAGCGCGCCGCCGGGCTCGATGGCTTTGTAGGCGAAGTCAGGCATCAGCGGATCGGGCCACCAGCGACGATGTCCATTGTTTCTCCGGTGGAGGTGACACTGAGCACCTCTTCGATCGTCGTCACCCCTGCCTCGACCAAGCGGCGGCCGTCGGCTGCGAGCGTGCGCAGTCCCGCGCGCGAGGCGGCTTCACGGAGAGCGTCCGCCGAAGCCGAGCGCAGGATGAGTTCGCGGATTTCCGTGCTCGAGTCCATCCACTCAAAGATCGCGCGGCGACCGTGGTAACCGGTTTGGCGACACTCGCGGCAGCCGACCGCGCGATAGACCACTGCGCCCGAATCAATGCCGAGCCGCGTCCGCAAGGCGCGGCAGGTGGGCGTATCGTCGACTGCTCGGCAGTGTGGGCAGAGCACGCGGACCAAGCGCTGGGCGAGGACTGCCTCGATCGCGGAGGCGACGAGGTAAGGCTCAATGCCCATGTCGACCAGACGCGTGATTGCGCCCGGCGCATCATTGGTGTGAAGCGTCGAGAAGACAAGATGGCCGGTCAGGGAGGCCTGCACCGCAATCTGGGCCGTTTCGGCATCGCGGATTTCGCCGATCAGGATGACGTCGGGATCGTGCCGGAGGATGGAGCGAAGTCCGCGGGCGAAGGTCAGGCCGGACTTTTCCGATACCTGGATCTGATTGATGCCGCGGAGTTGGTACTCGATCGGGTCCTCGATGGTGATGATCTTCCGCTCCGCGACGTTGATCTCCTGAAGTGCGGTGTAGAGAGTCGACGTTTTACCGCTGCCGGTAGGGCCCGTGACGAGCACAATTCCGTGGGGAAGCTGCAGGACCCGCCGCAGCGCGGCGAGCTCGCGCGTCCCAAGTCCAAGTTCGGCCACACCGCGCAGAGCGGCGTTCTGCCGCAGCAGACGCAGCACCACGGCTTCTCCGTGCAGCATGGGAATGATCGAGACGCGAATATCGACCTCGGCCTCGTCAATCCGCACCTTGATTCGCCCGTCCTGAGGGAGGCGCTTCTCCGCGATGTTCAGATGGCTGAGAATCTTTACGCGGGCGACGATCGCGGGCTGGAAGCGCTTGATCTGCGCCGGCACCGGTACGTCCTGGAGCACGCCATCGATGCGGTAGCGAATACGCAGTTCGTTCTCGAACGGCTCGAGATGAATGTCCGAGGCGCGCAATTCGATCGCGTCGCGGAGTACCTGGTTGACGAACCGAATGATCGATGCGTCTTCCGCGGCGCCGTCCAGATTGCCGTCGTCGGTGCCCTCCTGCTCGACCACCTGCAAGCCGGCTTCGTCGCCGAGAATCCCCAGAGTGTCGGCCCCGACGCCAAGGCGTTCCTTGAGCTCCCTCCGTAGCGCCTCGCTCGGGGCGAGTACGGGGCGCAGACGCTGGCCGGTGAGACGGCGTAGTCCGTCGAAGGCCGCGGTGGCGAAGAGCCGTGCGGTGGCGACCTCAATGCTCCCGTCGGGGAGACGGCGGAGCGGCAGGAGTTCGTCGCGCACCAGCAGTCGCGCTGGAAACGCGGCCAACAGTTCGCGCTCCGGCGCGATCGCCGCCAGTTCGTTGAATGCGACGCTGTATTCGCTCGCTAGCCAACGCAGGACGGCGGCCTCGGGGACGGCGGATCCCGCGCCTGGCCCCGCTTGCGCGAGAAACCGATGCGCATCCGAGACGGTCAGTTGCCGCTGCTCGACGAGACGGGTGAGGGTCTCGGGTAAGGATGTGGAGGGCGGTGACGCGGACATGCGACGGGCTTAGGGCAGCAGGCCGGCGACCACCGCGATGGCTTCCTGACGGAGGTTCAGCACCGAGCGTAGCTCGTCCTGAGCGGCGACGAGTTTGACCTCGTTGGCCTTGCGGGCCGCGCGCAGGCGCTCCAAGCGCGCGCGCAGCTCCTCCTCGGGGGCGTTGGCGTAGAGGGCGGTGACGAGAGATTCGGTCTCGGGACTGGCCCGGCCCGCGAACGCAGCGCGCCCGCCGCCGGTAACGGCCGCATCCGGATTTTCTCCGCTGCCTCCTGCGGCGCGGGCCGCACGGAATGCCATGGCTGCGCCCATCGGCCCGCCTGCACCTGTGGAACGGCGCAACTCCGCGACCCGTTCAATGCGTTCGTAGATCAGGCGCCACTCCTCGTCGTCCGTGACCTGGAACTGCTCGCGCAGCGCGGTGGACATTCGTTCGCGCATCTCTCCGGCGTTCGGCCACCGCCGCTCCCGGCGCTCCCCCGGCGGCGTCGCCTCCGTGGCCACGGGCGCCTGGGCCAGTGAAGCGGTCGAACCAAGGCCGATCCCAGCGAGACAACCAGCGAGCAGAAAATGCGGAGCGAGGAGCGAACGACGAGGATTCATAGCGCGGAGGCTGTAAAAGACGCTCCAGACCCCGGATCGGTATCGCGGCCGAGAGAATTTCCGCGAAAAAGCACGATTCGTTGATAAGGTATTGCGATAAATCATAAACAGTTGTTGGGGAG
>JAIXVI010000057.1 GCA_027483065.1 Planctomycetaceae bacterium | reverse complement strand
GGCGGTCGCCGTTGATGGCGCTGCGGCAGGCGAAGCCGTTGCCGCCGGGAGTTGGCGGGATCTCCTGCCAAGGGCGTTGGGCACAATTGAATCGAGCGACAAGCACGGGACAGCCTTGGGTGAAGTCGACGCCGATGGGAGTGCTTCGGGTTTCTTGGCGGCCGTCTGACCAAAGTCGGTGGTAGACCCAGCTTGCACCCCAGCTGTTGGTGTCTTGTGACTCCGTCACCCCCATCCACACCACCGTCGGCCCAGCTTGCGCGGTGGCAGTCGAGGCGACTGCTGCGGCAGCTGAAGTCGCAGATGACGAGGGAGCGGCAGTCGCCTGAGCAACGAGCCCCGAGACGATTGGGTGCAGCGCGATGCCGAGGCCGAGCACGACGAGGCCGGCGCCAGTCGAGATGTTCTTCATGATCTTCTCCTCCTGTGGTTCAGGGGTTGATGAGGTTCAGCGGGCAGTCCGACAGCGGGAACGGCACGCGCGGTGCGTCGCCCCAGTTGCTGAGAACCGAAGCAAGATCAGCACCGTCGACGAGTTCGTCGGCGTTGATGTCGGCGGCAGCGCGGTAGCCGGCGGCCGGATCGCTGACCGTGAACCATGCTGTCTGGCACTCGAACCCCGGGTTGCACGGAGAGTAGTTTGGCCAATTCATTCCTCGGCGAGCTTCGATACGGCCGTCCGACCATGCCCGCGTTACCGTGTGGACTATTGGCCCCGTGGAGTTAACGACAACTGTGTCGGCTCCATACCACACCACCGTTGGCTCGCTCCCAGCTTGCGCGCTGGCCACGCTGGAGACCGCCGCCGCCGCCGCAGGCAGTGAGGATTGGGCTGCATGCGCCTGTCCTCCCGACTGCATCAACATCGCACCACCGATCATGCACAGGCCGACGCCGCACAACGTGACCGCTCCTGCCATCGCATTCTTGCTCATCGTGTTCTCCAAGGTTTGGATTGCCTTTCACGGTCACGCGACAGGCGGTCGTCAGGGCTCACAGCCCCAGCGCGAAACGCCCGCCGACCATCGGTTCCCCGCCAGTGTGAACCAACCTCCCGCGACGAGCGAGGGTCCGCCTCCGCTGTCATGGACGATCAGCGCAACGACGTAGCTGTTTGGCTCAACACCAACAGGTCGCCACCCGCTGTGATCCCAGCGTGCCATGGACACTAAGGCCGTGCTGCCTTGCATTAGAAATCCTCCTGAGAGGAAGAGCGAAGTCCCACCCTCATCTGTAAACGGAACCACTCGTTTCACGCCGCCGCTGTTCAAACCGCCACCGACAGGCTCCCACGCGTCCCCATTCCAGGAGGCGATGCCGCGAGCCCAGGCGCCAGCGGCGAATGTAAAACCTCCGCCCGCGACAAGCCTCGGACCGCTGCCGAAATCAAATGCCGTCATCGCCTCGATCGGTGCATCCATGACGCCATATGAAAGGTCCCAGGACTGACCATTCCATCGAACAATGCGGAATCCCGAGTAGGACCCGCCGATCCCACGGACATCGATACTCGCGTAGAGCGAGTTGCCGAGACCAGCGTCGAAGACCGAGAGTGTTCTTGTGTTCCCAGCAAAGCCCGAAAACGCGGGTAACGAGGCCCATGTGTTGCCGTCCCACCGTGCCAATCCGTCGGTGTTGACGCTGCCTGCTCGAGTGAACGCGCCCCCAACGTAGAGCGCGTTTCCGCCCCCATCATCAAAAACAGCGAGCGTTTCCACGCTAGGTATCCAAATGTCGGAGGAGGTGTATCGAACCCCACCGCCGACAATCTCCCACGATTTGCCGTTCCACCGAGCAAGTCCACCGCTGAAACTGCCGCCTGCATACAGGGCAGGGCCTGTCCCGTCGTCAAACACCGCGAGCGCGTTCACATACCAGTTAAAGCCCGCCCCGACACTCTCCCATGTCGCACCGTTCCAGCGTGCGATGTGATTCACGGGGACTCCGTTGAGGATCGTGAAGGACCCGCCCGCGTAGAGCTTTGCACCACCGCCGTCGTCAAAGGAGCACAGGGCTCGGACCTCCCCGTTCGTTGCTGCGGAGCGAACGCCAACCGCAATCCAATCGCTCGCCGCACAAATCGAGGTGGGTGTGAGTACAACGGTTCCGACCGCAGTGACGCCTTCAAACGTGAGCACAAGTTCCGTCCGCTGCGCAGAGTGAAGCAGACCGTTCCAATCAGTTTCAATCGAGACGGTCAAAGTTTCTTTTGCGCTGGGTGCCTCGATCAGCATCGAGAAATCGCCGTTCGAGTTTGTGACGGTCGTGGGGCCGAAACTTGTTGTGACCACGGCACCCGTCGCTGGACTTCCATCCTGGAAGCGCGCCCTTCCAGAAACAACGGTCTTGAGGCAAGGCAGCGGACATGGCCCCCATCCGCTCAGGAGAATCGCGAGATCCGGACCTAGGACGATGCCATCGTCGTTGATGTCGCAATCGAGCAACCCTTGCTGTCCGTCCGAGCCCCACGTTGTGAGAACGAGTGAAAGATCAACTCCATCGACGCCGCCGTTGCCAGAGATGTCAGAGGGACAGCAGAAACTTGTGTCGGCCCGCACGGAGGGTGTCGCCACGTAGGCTGCAACGACGAGCAGCCAACTCACGAATCGAAAACGTACTCGGGCACGGTTTTGCGCGCTCATGATCATCTCCGAGTCTGCAGCGTCGAAAGGAGGCTGACGAGTCCTCGAGCGTTCAATGCTACCGGAAGCCGAGCGTACTTCGAGTTCTGCAGAAGTCGACCGATTGAGGAGTATTTTGTCTATCGCGACAACTTGATATGAGCAAACACGATGTCTGATGCCCGATAGCCGACACCAAGAATGTCAACAAACGTAGCCACAGCCGGTTGGTATCGCCGTGAGGACGGTACTGTTGCTCGGCTGACGACTGAACGTCGGGGAACTCGCGCTCAGATTCGAGGGCCTGTGGCCCGCGAGCGTGAAGAGACGGCGAGACGGGTCCGGTGCTCGCACGAAAATCAATCTTCGTGTGCCGCTTTGGGGCGTGATGTGCGTTGCTTTGCGGGCGCGAGTCAGCGCGCTCGGATCGCGATGCGCAGCGCCTCGATCGCGGGTGCACGCTCGGGCGCAACGCCCGCGGCTGCGCCTTGGAGGACGCTCTCGGCCTTCGTCGCGGCTGCGGAGAGGATCGGGCTGTCCTCGGCGACACCAGCCGCGCGTGCCCGCTCTAGCGTCCGCACGTACTCGAGCACCGCGCCGTATGCGGCCTGCCAATCGACCGTCACGACGTTGGCCACGTCGCACCGCAGCAGCTGCGCCCACGGCGTCGGGTCGAGGATCGTGCAGAAGCCATGCTCCATGCGCACGAGCCCCGCATCCGCCCATGACGCCGCGGTGTCCGCGACGCATCGATAGGTGTAGCCAGTCGAATCCGCAACGTCGCGGCAGCGCACGCCACGCGGGCTGCCAAGCAGCACCACGATCAGATACGCGGCACAGTCGTTCCCAAGGACGTCGCGCGACCGCAGGTGAAGCGATGCGGGGGTCGATGCTGCGACGCCGATGTGCTTGCGTGTCACGAGTCTTCGAACGCCGCTGATGCTCCGCCATGCAGAGACGCGCGTCGTTTCGTTGGGCTCATGTTCGTTTCGCTTGGCGAGCGTGTTGAGGCGCTGGGTGTTGACCCGTGCCCGGTTCGCCGTGAACCAGTTGCGCACGGCCTCCTCGAGCCGCGGTTCGATACCGAAGAAGTGCAGCGAGCACCACAGCAGCGCCTCGGGGTCGATCACCTCCAATGGAAATCGTTGCGGGTGATCGAACGCCGCCGCATGGAACGGCACGCCAAGCTCGCGCCACTGTGCGTGCAGCACGTCGAGTAGGGCTGCGCGGACGCGGTCCTCACGCGATGTAGTAGGCGAGGTCTTCATGGCCCAGCTCCTGCAGGAACTCGCGCAGCTCGGCGCGGAGTTGGTGATTGGGGTCGGGGATTGTGATCACCCAGTCGATGGCGAACCGCAACTCTTCATCGTTCGGGGACAGCGCTCGCAGGTCGGACTTGTGGACTGCTTGTCGACCGTGGGCAGCGTCTGAGGCGGCGAACAACTTGAAGGCGATCAGGTCGCGTCGATCTGGAAGACGCAGTGTGAGGTGCGTTCCAATGGTGCGGGGCGTGAGTCTGTCCTTGCATCCTGATGGAAGGCCGAAGTTGAGGAGTCCCTTTGCGCCGAGGTTGACCCAAGGTCTCTCGTTCGTGATCCCAAATGACTGAAGCTCGGGATGAGCATCGGCCACGCGCGCGATGGCACGTTCAACCGCAGGCGGGAATTGATCGATCTGCACGATCTCGAGCGTTGCCGAACTCCAGCCGCCGATCACGTCGATGTCGCGCGTCGGTCGCTGCACCGCGCCGATGATCCCAAGGGCGGTGCCGCCGCAGACGATCCAGTCGACAGGCTCCGCGCCCTCGATCGCGAGTGCGTCGTTGAGCTCACGGAGCAGTGGATGGGTGGCAGCGGGGTGGATCATGGGAGTTGTCTCGGGTGGAACAGTAGACTCGGATGCGTAAAAGTGGAAGTTTAAGTTCTACAAGTACGCACTCAAACGCCACTAAATGTCTCATAACCGATCTCTGATCCGCAGGGAGCGTGATTGGGGCGAGCCGATCGGCGCGGCGTGCGGCGGCTGTCCGCGGTGTCACCGGTTCCGAAACTCCCTTGTGTTCATGCCGGAGCGCGGATCGTGGCTGGCATCGCAGGGGCCTCACCCACGGGGGCAAAGCCCTGTTCAAACCCTCGTTCAAATCTCGAATTGCGCGTCCCGAACTACACCCCGCGCTCATTCTCGATTGTTCCGGGTTCGTGCGCGCATTCGAGCGAGTAGGGGACGGCAGCGACCACCGACACATCCACCGACACATACACCGCCTGCTCAACAGCCGCAACTGCGCGCGCCATCTGGCGTGGATGATCATGCTGCACGCAACGGCTGTTCTGCCGACGCGACGCGCGGAACATGACGCCTCACGAGAGGGACGCGAGTGAGCGACGACACATCGCCCAGCGTTCAGCGATTCATGTGCTTACTCGTTCATGCGCCTGCCTTCATCACGTGCTGCCTTCATCACGTGCTGACTTCATCACGCGTCCGACTTCGTCATCATGCGCTCCATCGCGCGATCCATCGCGCGGCGGTAGATCCATGCGCGCTCGGATGCGTCTTGATGCGCCGCGCCTTCCTCGAGCGCCTTCGAGAGATCGGCTTTCGCATTCGCGCTGATCGCGTCC
>JAIXVI010000054.1 GCA_027483065.1 Planctomycetaceae bacterium | reverse complement strand
GATCCGACCGAAGTTGATCAAGTTGCGCAATTTGAATCGGTGCGTCTTCCACTTCCCGCGGATAGTTCGCAAATCGCGGCTGTGCTCTCGGCTGCTGCGGGGCGAACGTTTGTCTTGCAAGGTCCGCCCGGAACTGGCAAGAGCCAGACCATCACCAATCTTCTCACCGAGTGTCTCGCGCGCGGAAAGCGCGTGCTCTTCATCGCTGAGAAAAGTGCGGCACTCGAAGTGGTGAGTGAGCGATTGCGGAAGACAGGTCTCGGCGCATTTGCGCTGGATTTGCATGCCGATCACGCGACCAAGACGAATTTCGTCACGCAAGTGAAAGATGCGCTTGAGGCAATCGATGCGCGCGCGACGGCAGGTGCTGCGAGCTTTGCGCAAACCGCAGCGCAACTCGATCGCACCAGTGCGCGCGTGGCGTCTGCAGGCAACGCCTTGCATGCGTCGCATCGAGAGCGCGCGAAGAACAAGGCGCGTGAAGGTGCCACTGCCTCCGCAGGCCTGACTCTGTACGGAGGCCTCAGTGCACATCGGGCAATCGAGCGTGCACTGGCGCTCAGCGAAGGCACGAACGACGCGATTCCGCACCCGGCGCTTGTGAACCAACTCGATGGCTCGCTCCCGCAAGACGCGACGTCTGCCGATCTCGCACAGCGCGTCGAGTGCGTTGATCGCCTCGTTGCGGCGTTCGATGAGCTGCCCGCAGAGAGCGCGGCGGAACTCGCCGACTTCGAGCCAACGCGCCCGCTTTCACCTGAAGATGCCACGCGCCTCTCGCAGGCAGCTCGTGCCGCAACGACAACGCTTGAAGCGCTCGCAGAACCCGCTCGCGCACTGGCTGCTGCACTTGGAGTACCGACGCCTTCAGAGTTCGGTGCGATGCAAGCGCAAGTTGATCTCGCGATGTCGATCGACATGACGCACGTCGCTGCGGCACCGCTCGCAACCTGCGCGCTTGCGCCTGATTTTGCGACACAACTCGATGCGCGCGCTCGCGCCGTCGAACTCGCAGAGGCTGCGCACGTCGCCCGCACCAACATGCGTGCGCGATTCGACGATGCCGTCCTCACGCTTCCACTCGCGTCACTCGCGGGCGATTTGCGCGCCGCGCGCGAGAAATTTGTCCTCTTCCGCTGGCTTGCGGCGCGGAAAGTCCGCGCAGAACTCGTGCGCCTTGCGAAGTCGCCGCTCCCGTCCGCGCTCGAAGAATTGCTCCGCGAAATCGAGTCACTTCTTGCGGCAAAGAGCGCGATCGACGCGGCTGCCCCCGTCGCACACGACGTGCGCATTTTCGCCGTATCTCAGGCGGGAGCCGATGACGCGATCGACTTCACAGCCGCACGTCGTGCGATCGAATCTGCACGCGCGTTTGCTCGCACCGCGCGCGCATCGATGCCGAAAGAAGTCGCGCTTCTCGCGTGTACCGTCCCCAACACGATTCGCGATGGCTCACTTGATACAGCGCGCACAGAGGCGAAGCGCGCACTCGAAGCCGCGAAGTCTGCGCTCCTTCCACTCGCAGATCTCGGCGCGAATCCCCCACTACACGAGGCAACTGCGCGCCTCTCGACAACGTGCGAGCGACTCGCGCGCGTCGCTCGCGCCGAGCGCACGATCCCCGCGTGGAGCACCTTCACCGTTGTACGCGCGCGCGCCGCGGAGTTCCGCTTGAAGCCTGTCGCAGACGCGCTGCTTTCGGGCGCACTTCCCGCAACGCTCGCTGAAAGCGCGGCCGAGGCCGAAATGCTCGCTGCATGGACGCGCGAGAAACTTCGCAGCGAACCTGCACTTCTTGATTGCGGCGCGGATCGGATGCAGGAACTTCGCAAGCAACTCGTCGCAGGTATGAGTGAGTATCGCAAGGGTGCTGCCGGCGCGGTCGCGCTTGCGGTACGCGATCGCGCACGCATGGCGCTTGCAAATGCGGATCTTCCTGGCATGCGTCAAGCACGCATGAAGATTGATGAACTTCGCGCGCTCTCGACCATTCGTCGCCCGATTCGCCGTGTCATGTCAGAAGCCGCATCCGCGATGACCGCGATCAAACCGATCGTCCTCGCGAGCCCACTTTCTGCAGCAACGATGCTGCCGCCTGACTTCCCACCCTTTGATCTCATCGTCTTCGATGAGGCTTCGCAAGTTCCTGTGTGGGACGCGGCCTGTGCGATTGCGCGCGGCACTGCAAGCGTGATTGTGGGCGATTCTCGCCAACTTCCGCCAACGAACTTCTTCGATCGGAAAGACGCGGGCGACGCGAAGGACGAGGGCTCTGACGCCGATCGCAGCGCAAACGACGCGGCACTCGCCGACATGCTTGAGCCGCTCGAAAGTGTGCTCGAAGAAGCGATCGCATCAGGCATTCCGCAGCGCAGTTTGCTGTGGCACTACCGCTCACGCGATGAACGCCTCATCGAGTTCTCGAATCGCCGCAGTTACGGCGCGCGCTTGCAGACGTTCCCCGCCGCACGGCGCGCGCATCCAAATCTTGGCGTCGAGTTCCGCTTCGTCGGTGGCGTCTACGACCGCGCTGGAACGTCGACGAATCGCGCCGAAGCGGAAGCTGTGGTCGCGGAAATCACGCGTCGATTGCTCGACGACGACGCGTGCACTGCGAATCGTTCGATCGGCGTTGTGACATTCAGCGTGGCGCAACAGACGCTCGTCCAAGACCTGCTCGATGAAGCGCTCGACCGCGATGCGAAGCTGCGCACGCGTCTCGCTGAGGCAGCCGAGGCGGGCGAAGATGTATTCGTCAAAAACCTCGAGAATGTGCAGGGCGACGAGCGCGCCACGATGCTCTTCTCGATCTGCTACGGCCGCGATCGATCCGGCACGCTCTATCACAACTTTGGCCCGCTCAATCTCTCGGGTGGCGAACGTCGTCTGAACGTCGCCGTGAGCCGCGCGCGAGAGAAGATCGTGGTCTTCTCCTCAGTACGCGCATCAGAACTCGATCCGAAGAAGTGCACGTCGAAGGGTGCGCAGGATCTCCGCGATTACCTCGCGTTTGCTGAACTCGGAACCGTGCCTGCCTCACGCGACGAAACGCGCGCAGGCATGGACATCGATGTTGATGCCATCGAGCGACGCCTCGCACGCGCGTTGGAATCGCGCGGTTTCCGCGTTGATTTCCACGTTGGACGCTCACGCGATTACCGCGTTTCGCTCGCACTCGCGCTCCCCGAAGCGCCCGACGAGTGGATTCTCGGCGTCGAACTCGATGGCGCGTTTCATCAGACCGCACCAACGGTCATCGATCGCGAACTCGTGCGCGCGGGCGTACTCAGTTCGCTCGGTTGGCGAACGATCAAAGTCAGCGCGATCGATGTTCTGCGCGATGAAACAAAAACGGTCGAACGCATCATCGCTGCCGCGCGCGGCGCGTGAATTCGCGGCGGATGCCTGCGCGCGTCAGCGTGCGCAGTTTGGCTCGGGAATACGCGAAGGCGACACCTGCTTGGCACGCGCGCGCGAGCCCGCTTCGACGGTCACGATCCACACGGGCTTCGCGGCGAAGTAGCCAGGATTCGGAAACGCGATTTCGCCCGTGATGCCTGCATGCGGCGCAAGCGCACGAAGCGCGCCGGCCACACCTTCGCGCGTGCGGCGCTCAGCCGGAAGCGACTGCATCGCACGCACCATCGCCTGCATCGCGTCGTAGCCGAGTGCCGAGAATGCGGTCGGCTCAGCTTTGAACTGCGCGCGATACTTCTCAGCGAAACGCTGCGCAGCGGCACTCGAACCGGTACCGAACCACGCGTGCGTTGAGAAGTACACAGCGCCTTGCTTCGACGCCGCGTCGACGTCGGGGATATCGAAACTGTCAGCGCCGAGGATCGCGCCTTGGAAACCAGCGTTGCGCAGCGTTTCGATCGCAGGAACGACCGAGGTCGCGTTGCACGCGATGTACACCGCGTCGAGTTTGGAAGCGCCCGCAAGCACCGCCTTCGGATCGATCTTCATCGCATCGGTGAAAGCGATCGTCGTGACTTGAACGCCCTCAAGTCCACGCGCACGCGCCGCGAACGCTTGGCTCACCGCGACGGGGAAATCACTCGTCGCTTCAAAGAGAATCGCAATCTTGCGCGCACCGAGTTGGCCATGCGCGAACTCTGCCATCGCGGCACCTTGCGCTGAGTCGGAGTAGCACGCGAAACTCAGGAGGTCGCCGCCCGGAAGCCGCGCAAGGCACGGATCGGTCGCACCCACGACAAGAAACGGTGTCTTTGCTGCAGCGAATGGCGCGAAACCTGCGCGCAACTCATCAGAGTCACTCGTGCCAAGCGCGGCAATCGCAGTTTTCGCCGCTTGCTCCGCGCCAGCGATGCTCACGACATCGACGCCCCACGGCACATTTCCCGCTTCCTCACGAGCCAACATCGCGCCTTGCAGTGCCGCAACATCGAGCACTGCCGCCGGTCCTGTCGGCTCGAACACGCACGCAATGCGCGGAAGCGATGCGGCAGCGTCGGTGGTCGCGGGCTTGGTCGCAGGCTTGGTTGCGCAGCCTGCGAGCGAGATGGCCGCGACAAGCACAGCCGCAGGAGCGAGGACGAAAGAAACACAACGTGGAGCGCTGAGAGACGTGAGCATGGTGAAAGACGCGAGTTTGCGGCTGCGTGAAAGACGTAAGACCAAACTGATTTCGGACGCTCACGGGGTTTCCGTCGAAAATTGCGCCGTCGCCACGAGGGCACGAACCGCGCCGATTACGACTTCGCGGGGTACTCGTACACACCGCGCCCCGACTTGTCGCCGAGCCGCCCCGCTTGCACGAGTTGCCGCAGCAGCGGGCATGGGAAGAACTTCGGATTTCCGAGTTCCTTGTAGAGCACCATCATGATGTCGTGGCAGACATCGAGGCCGATGAAGTCGGCGAGGCGCAGCGGACCCATCGGGAAATTGCAGCCGAGGAGCATGATCTGATCGATGTCCTCAGGCTTCGCGACACCTTCCATCCACGCGTAGAACGCCTCGTTGATCATCGGCATCAGCACGCGATTCGAAACGAAACCGGCGCGGTCGTTCGCAGGCACCGGTGTCTTCCCCATCGCCTTCGCGAGTTCAATTGTGCGCGCGGTCGTTTCTTCGCTCGTCGCGATGCCCTTGATGACCTCCACGAGCTTCATGATCGGCACGGGATTGAAGAAGTGCATGCCGATCACGCGTGGCGCGTCCTTGCCGACGATGCTCGCGATATCGGTGATCGAAATGCTCGAGGTATTCGTCGCAAGCACCACGTCCTCGCGGAACGTCGCTTGCATCTCTTTGAAGATCTTCTTCTTGAGTTCGACATTCTCGGTCGCCGCTTCGACAACCCAGTCGGCCGACTTCGCTTCCGCCATCGACGTGACGTAGCAGATCCGCTTGAGCGCGGCGTCTGCCGCGTCCTGCGCGAGTTTCCCCTTCTCGACGAGACGCGCGAGGCTCTTCGCGTGTCCGGCTTTGGCGCGATCGAGCGCGGGCTGGCTCACGTCGATCTGGATCGCGTTGAAGCCAGTCTGCGCGGCGGTGAGGGCGATGCCGGAACCCATGGTTCCTGCTCCGATGACGGCGATGGTCTTGACGGTCGACATAAGGCGGGAAATGTAGCAGCCCCCGCGGCGACCACGCGCCGCCCACGCGCCGCCCACGCGCGGCCGTCACGCTCGACAATCACCACACAAGGCGCGAGGATGCGCCCATGAAGCCGATCGAATGCGCCGTCGAAATCGCCGCTCCGTCCGGAACCGTCTGGCGCGTGGTCACCGACATCGAGCACGCGGCGGAGCACGTCCCCGCCATCACTTCGATCGAAATGCTCGACGGGCCGCGCTCGGGAAAGGGCATGCGTTGGCGCGAAACACGCATCATGTTCGGCCGCGCGGCGACGGAGACCATGGAGATCGCGGAGTGGAAACCACCGCTTTCGCATGCAAGCGGCGGGATGTATGTCGCAACCGCAACCAACCACGGCACGTTCTATCGCTCAGAAGTGCGCGTCGAACCGTCGGGCGCGGGTTCGCGTCTCGCGTTCACATTCGAAGCGCAGGCGCTCACGCTGTTCGCTCGCATGATGTCAGGGCTGATGATGCCGCTCATGAAAGGGGCGGTTGTGAAGGCACTCAACGCCGACCTCGAAGCGCTTCAAGCGCACTGTGAACGCATTGCGAAAGACGAACGCGAGGAACACGACAGATGAGCACGCACTCCGTAAAGACGCACGCCGCCGACGCGCCATCGCCATTCGATCCGCGCGCGTTGCGCGATCGTTTGGCCGCATTTCCTGCAGCATTGCGCGCACTTGCGACCACCGCCAGTGCTGCTGACGCGCGCTGGAAGCCTGCTCCGGAGCACTGGTCGATCCTCGAAGTGTGCTGCCACATGCTCGACGAAGAGCGCGAAGATTTCGCGGTGCGTATCGCGTCGACACTGCGCGATCCAACCACCCCGTGGCCGCGACTCGAACTCGAAGGTATCGCAGAGCGGCGCCGCTACAACGAGCAGGAACTTGCGAAAACGCTCGATGGATTCACGTCTCAACGCACAGAGAACATCGCGTGGCTTGATGCGCATCTCGCGGAAGCGGACTTCACGAAGGCCTATCAGCATCCAAAATTCGGCGCACTGCATGCGGGCATGTTGCTTGCGTCATGGGCAGCACACGACGCGCTGCATGCGCGACAGATCTCGAAACGCCTGTATGAACTCGCCGCGCGCGACGCTGGCGCGTATTCCGTTCGCTACGCGGGCGAATGGTGAGTTCGCCCGAATCAAGTGCCGACGATCAAGCGCGCGGAACTCATATCCTCACGAATGGAAGCGTGGGCGCTCTGGCTCAACTGCGGGCCGCGCAGCGGATTGGCCACACCGATTGGCCGCGAACAGGCTCCCTCACGCCGACGGTTCGATCGAAGCTGCCCGCGGCGGCAGGCGCTGTAAGCACACGCTGAGATGATGTGCCATGTGCCATACACCGCGTACCGCGTGCCGGGCTTACGCCGCTTGCCGTAGCGCGTCAGGTTGAGCGGCGGGTTAGGCATCGCTCGCGTTGCGTTGCAGCACGTAGCCGGATGCGACAAAGGATTCATTGCCCGTGAGCTTGCCGTCGACTCGCCGCTGAATCTTGAACCCTTCGCTCAAGTACAAGGCCAGTGCGGGCTCGTTGCCTACGAGTACCTCAGTCGACATGCTCCCCCCCGACGCCTCGATTGCGTGGCGTAATAGTTGCCTTCCAATGCCTTGCTTGTACTTCGATGGATCGACGTACAGCCAGGTGAGCTCTCCATTGGCATAGGCCACGAACCCACAAACCTGTCCCTCAAACTCGGCCACGATGACTTCACCGTCGAACAAACCCTCGCTCGCGGCTGTTGCTTCAAGCGTCAGGAAAGCAGCGGCAAGGCCGCTGGCTTCAAGCTCATGCATTCGCGCCGCATCATGGATGAGGCACAAGCGTTCCCAGTCGTTTGATGTGTAAGGGCGTAGCGTCATGTGATGCCTAAAGACCGCCGTAACCGGGCACAAAGGGCAGACTTTGATGTCAAGTTCCAGCGTGCATGAGTGCTCCGATTCAGTACTCCGGTTCAGTACTGCGCTTCAGTACTCTGGTTCAGTACTGCGCTTCAGTACTCTGGTTCAGTACTCCGGTTGATGGCATTGTCATTCCGCGACAGTCGCATCTTGCAACGGCGTTGCCTCATGCTGATGCCACGGGCCATTTTTTGTGACCCGAACAAACGCATTGCCGTCATACCGAAAGAGGCCATTCGTACCGCCGAGCCAGAGGCCTCCGCTGTTGTCTTCCAGGATGGTGAACGCAAGCGACGTGATTCCGTCCTGATCATTCACTTTTGTGAATGCGTTTCCGTCATAGCGATACATGGGCGATCGCTTACCGGAGAACCAGATGTTTCCGGATGGACCTTCGTGCATGCACCAGATCTCCTGGCCTTCAACGACTCCCTGCTCGGTGAAGTTTGCAAAGACTTTTCCATCAAAACGACTTATGCCCCCGTGAATCGTGCCGAACCAGATGTTCCCCGACTTGTCTTCGAGAACACTGCCGACGGCGTTGTTCGGCAGGCCGTCGCGTTCGGAGATGTGCGTGAGCGTCTTTCCGTCGTAGACGTACGCTCCTCCGTTGGTGCCGAACCAGACTTGCCCTTTGCGGTCCACCGTCATGCAATGCACGAACTTACCGCTCGTCACGCCTCGCGTTGGATCGGGCTCGGCTTCTGGAATTGCGAAGGGGGAAAAGGTCTTTCCGTCGAATCGGCAAACGCCCTCGATGGAGCCGATCCATATCACGCCGCTGGTGTCAACGGCCATGCTCCAGACATCGCAGCTGATCAGGCCGTGCTGTTCGCCGAAACTCGTACATGACTTGCCGTCAATCCGAGTGATGCCGCCCGTTGTTCCACACCATATGTTGCCGGCTTTGTCTTCGACGATCTTCTTGATCGTGACACCGCGTCCCAGATCATCTTTGATGTCGTAGTTGGTCAGCGTGCTTCCGTCGTAGCGGAACAGGTCGCATTCGCCGCCTATCCAAAGCACACCTTTCGAATCTTGAAAGACACTTCGGACGACACCACTTATTTCAGCTTTCGGGTCCACGTCGACGACAAGTGGCCGCTCCAGCGACAACATCTTGGTTGAAGAAGATGTTTCGGAGCCTTGGATTGCTTGTGGCCTGAAGGCGCTGGCTGAGAGAGCCTCGCTTCTCGTGACGGGATCGCCTGCAGGAATAGATTGTTTGTTGCAACCCACGACTAGAGAATTCAGGCAGACAATCAACATCGACACTTGCTTGAGCATTGGTTGCACTCTCACGGTGAT
>JAIXVI010000011.1 GCA_027483065.1 Planctomycetaceae bacterium | reverse complement strand
TTGATCGTGACGGTCACTTCGGTTGCTTCGGTGAGGCTGAGGACGTACCAGTCGGTGTCGCGGAAGTCCGCGTCCGCCCAGAACGTGCCGTTGATGACGTCGCCAACCGCTGCGAATTCAGCAGCGCCGCCGCCGTTGCAGCCACCGTTGGTGTCTTCACCGCAAGCTTCGAATTCGGTCACAGTACCCGTTGCGATCTTGCAGCTACCTGCGCCGCAAGCGCCGCAGAGGAAGGCCGCCTGATCGGCGCACACTTGATCCCACTCCACGTCGCAGCAGAACGCGTCAGCAGCGCAAACCGAGTTGCAGCATGCTTCGTCGTTGCAGCTTGGGGTGGTGTTGGCCAAGCAGCAGTCGCCCGCCTTCGGGTCGCCGCAGGCAACTGCGGTGCTGCCTTGGACGATCGTGACAACGCCAGGACCGGCGTTCGTCGCAGCGAAACCGCCGACCGCGATCACGACTTCAACACCAGCGGTGCCGGTGAACTCGAGGGTCGAGGTGAAGTTCGCGCAAGCGAGGTCGTCGTCGTTGCAAGCGATGGCCGTGGTTGGGTCGCAGCTCGTGAGAACCGCGAGACGCGTGTCAAACGCGGTGCCTTCGCACGTCGTGACCGTCCAGATGTCGTCGGCCGTCGGCGTGAAGCGGTAGTAGTTGACGTTGTAGAGCAGGTCGTCACCGTAGACGCCTGGATCGCAGATGCCGGTGAGGTCGAGGTTGCCCGAGCCAGCGACGGTCGTGAAGTTGTTCGGACCGACGAGGAGTTCGGGGTTCGAAGCAGGATCGCAACCACCGCCACCGCCACCGCCGCTGCCAGCAGCAGCGACCGTGAGGGTGCCGGGTCCGCCGCCAGCAGCGCTGAAGCCACCGACAACGACGGTCACGGTCTGACCTGCGGTCAGCGCGGTCGAGGTCGACGACTGCAGTGCGCAGGCGTCATCGTTGCACGCAAGCACGCCGTTCGCGGGATTGCAATCATTCATGACCGCGATACGGGTGTCGAAGCCGGTTCCTACGCACGTTGAGAACGTGTAGGTGTCGGTCGCAGCCGCGGTGAACGTGAAGTACATCGACCGGTAGATCGTGTGTGCAGCGCCGCAGCCCGAGATCGCTTGCGCGGTCGTCGAGTCGGTGCTGTTGAAGGCGTTCGGGCCTTCCGAAGCCACGAGCGGTTCAGCGCAGTTGCTGCCCGCCGGTGGTGGAGGCGTGAAGCCAATCGAGAGGCTGCCTGCAGCTGGGAGCGTGGTCGCTCCGTAGCCACCGACGACGATGTAGTAGCTCACGCCAGCTTGCAGGTTCGCGGTCAGCGGGATGCCCGAGTTGCCTGCGTTCAAACGGCTCGCCCAGAGAGCGGTACCGCCGGTGTAGGCGCAGGAGTCGTCGTTGTAGGCGATGACGCTGAAGAGGCTCGCGCCGTCAGCGGGGCACACGGTGCCGATCGCCATCTTGGTGTCCACGTTCGAGCCGCAGACGCCGAGGGTGTACGAACCCGACGCAGTTGGGGTGAAGACGAACCAACCAGCCTTGTAGATGGTGGTCGTGCCGCCCGCGAGGGACGACTGGGTGAGTTGGTTACCGAAGGCCGCGTTGCACGCGTAGGCGTTGTCGCCCACCACGACTGGGAGCGCCGTGCCGCAGGTGCTCTGCGCCATCGTCGCCGTAGAAACAACGGCGGCAGCCGCTGCGCTACAGATGAATGTCCAATTCGTCGAACGCATCTTAGAAATCTCCTAACTCGAGTTTTTCCGGTCTCTTGCACTCGATCTACGAAGTTCATCGCACGATGAACCTTCGCGTTCTTCCTGTGTCGTCCCCGCCTCGGGCTCGAGGATTTGAAAGATGTTGTGGTCGGGGACGGTTTCTCCTCAGACGCCTCTCCGGTTGTTGAGGACGAAACCGACCGCAAGCACACACCTCGACACAGCCCCTGCACGGTGGCGACCGCACAGAAGCAATCGACCATAACTCCGATCACACAATCTCCAAACCGGAATGCCGCAGTTCGCACAATTCCGCAAAGGAGTCGTCCACTTCGTGCAACCGAGCGCTCCTCCCTCGCGACGGTCGCGATATATTCCGGCCCCTTTTCCACAGGAGCTGATCGATGGCACTACAAGTCGGAACCGTTGCCCCCAAGTTTGAACTGCCCGCCAAGCCCGGCGAGATGGTGGATATCGGAGCCCTCCTCGGTCGCGAGAAGGTTGTGATCCTCTTCTTCCCGTTGGCCTACAGCTCGGTTTGTACCGAAGAAATGTGCCATTTCCGCGACAACTGGGCGGAATGGACAGGCCTCGGCTGCCGAGTCTTCGGCGTCTCGATCGACAGCCCGTTTGTCGTGGACAAGTTCCGCACCGACCTCAACGTGCCGTTCCCGATTCTTTCCGACTTCAACAAGACGGTCGCGGCGTCCTACGACGCACTGCACGCCGATCTCATGGGTCTGAAGGGCGTCACCAAGCGCGCGGCGTACGTCATCGGTACCGATGGCAAGGTCGCCTACGCGTGGGAAGCCGAAATCCCAAAGACGCAAGTTGATTTCGCAGCCATCAAGGCTGCGGTCGCAGCTGCACACTGACGAACGTCGTCGTTGTCCTGGATGCGGCCGCATGGGCCCCTGATGCGGCCCCCCAAAGGGTCACAGATGTGTCGCAGACGTGTCACAGATGTGTCACGGCTCGGTCACGGGCAGCACTCTGCCGCGCGGAGATTTTCGCGCGGTTGAACGCACGCGCTGCTGCAATGCCGTTTTCGCGCGGGTTCTCCGCATGAGTATTAGCGCCCGGGCAGTGATCCGGCAGGCTTTGAGGTTGGGGGCGGCGTCACCGTCGTTGGCTTCGGGCCAGGCGTCTCTCGTTGAAATCGCCCGCGCGTCGCCTCATAGGCGCGCTTCACTTTGGGATCCGTTTGAAGCGCAATCGCTCGGTCGATCGCCGCGAGCGCGGCGGCGCGGTCGCCCTTCGCGAAGTGGGCGAGTGCGACGACTTCAATCGATCGTGGATCTTCCGGGCTGATCGCTTCGGCCGCTCGTGCAAGCGCCATCGCGAAATCAACATCGCGTCGCCGAACCGTTGGAGCTTCGAGCACGCCACGCGCGAGGTTACTCAGAACGCCGCGTTCCTTTGCCGCGGCGATCGCGAGTTGTTTGCCGTACGCGTAACCCTCGTCGACTTTGTTCGCCGTTCCGATCATCAGCACGAAGCGTTGCGCGCGCAACGAGTCCGCGCGCGAAGGCAGCGCGGCGGCCACGCCGTCGTAGAGATCGAAAACTTCTTGCCAAGCGCCCGTGCGCTCCGCATCCTTCGACTTCTTCTGAATGTCCTCCAGCGCGCGCGCCCACTGGGATCGCTCGATGAACTCTCCGCGCACCGCTTCGGGATTCCACGTTCCTGCGGCGATTTCTGCGAGTGGCTTCTCGGCAAACTCGGGATGGCCATACCAAAGCACAACGCCATCACGAACCACGAAAAGTCGCGGTGCTTGATTCTGAAACGTCGGATACTGCATCGCCTTCGCGGCGGCCTCCGCCGGATCTGAAACGACCCACGCGGGCGCATGCTCGGCGTGCTTCGGATCAGTAAGCCACGCGCGCGTCACGTCTTCGTTCTCCCACGTCACGGCGATGAACTGGAAACCCTTGGGCGCATAGAGCGCTTCCCACTCCGCGACGTTCGGCGCAGCGGCCGCGCAGAGATTGCACTTCGTATTGAAGAAGTCGAAGATGTATGTGATGCCGGGTTCGAACGCGCGCACCGGCGCGCCCTTCACGAATGAACCCATCTGTGGAAACTCGATCTTCGCGCCGGGAAACACACCGGGCGTTTCGAGGCGATAGGGCGGGGTGGTCGCTGGCGGCGCGAGCTGAGGAGATGTCTGCGATGGCGTCTGAGGTGGCGTCTGCGCCACAGCGGAGGCGGTCGAGAGGATCATTGCCGGGCACACAACGAGCAGTGAGCGTGTGGTGACTGTCATCGGGAACTCCATCTCATCGGAAAGTCCAGTTCACTCAGTTTTCGGCGCGTCGGCCTTCGGCGCATTCGGATTTCCCCGCAACGATCGGCGAATCAAAATGCCGAGCGGCGGACCAATCGGGTGATCGGTCTCGATCACAACACGTACAGGCTTGCCCTCTTCGCGCCATCGTGTCCAGTCGATCTCGACCTGTTGCTCAAGCGCTGGTGTCGTTGCGAGGCCCTTCGCAATCGGCGGATCAAGCGCGACGATGGTGAACGGGGTTCCATCCATCGACCTCACCGTGATCGCTGCGACGGGCGGCTGCGCGTCATCGTCTTTCGCGCCCTCAATATTCGCGGGTTCGAAGGTGAGATACGAGCCTACGCGTCCTTTCACAGTGAGAAACGCTGGGTCGGCGCCTTCGATATCGAAGGTCACGCGCTTCACGAGTTCAACCGCCTGTTGGTTGCCAGCGTCCATGGTGATGACCGTGTCCACCGACGCGCCCGGTGCGATCGGCTCACTCGGCCAAGTCGGTGTCGTGCAGCCGCAGTCCGCGAGCGCCTTGCGGATGAGGAGGGGCGTCGCGCCAGTGTTTGTCAGGCGCACGGTCTTCTCGACCGGCGTGTTGGGGAGAAGGTCGCCCATGTCGAGTTCGGCGGGCTCGATGCGGAGCGCGGATGTGTTCGCACTGTCGGAAGTGGCGTCTGAAGGCGATGCGCTCGTTGCGTTCTTCGTGCCCGCTTCATTCGCTTCAGTGACCTTGTCTGTCGATGTCGCAGTTTCTCGATCGCAGGAGACGGCGCTCATCGCGACTGCGACGCAAACACAACAAGAGAAGACGCCACGTGTGAAAGCAACCGGAACGACGCCCATCTGCGCGAAGAAGCGCGTGCCACGTGATTCCTCGGATCTCGCGTCAGAACGAATGCCACCATGCGCACGTGTGGACGCGGCGTGGCAACGATGCGGACGGACACTTTCAGGGCGAGAGCGCTCGAGCATGTCCTTCATGATCGCACATCGACGCAAGGTTGCGCTGCGTGCTCATTCAAACCACAATCTCTTTGTGTCTTCGTTCGAACCTCTTCCCCAAGCGCCCGCGACACCCGACATTCCGGGCTTTCGCCCTGATCGCTGCGCGACCTATCTCGCCGGGACGGCCGGCGCGCCACCGCGGGCACAGTTGCTTGCGGCAATCGAGGCCTGGAAGTCGCAAGCGCCCCAAGCGGGGGTGTCGCGACACGCCGCGCCGATCGCGTTTGACGTGGGATGCGGACCGGGCCGCGAGATTGTCGCGTTACTCGAAGCGGGTTTCGCGGTCGATGCGATCGATCCATATCCCGAGATGATCGACCTCGCGCGCACAGCCGTGACTGCCGCCCGCGCTGATCTTTCCCGCGTGTACCTCGCGGTCGGAACACTCGAAGATCACGCCGCGTCACTCGCCATCGACCGCTACGACATCGTCCACGCGGGCTTTGTCTTACCGTTCGTTCGCCCGGCCGCCTTCGATCGATGTTGGCATGCACTCACTCGCACACTGCGAGATGGCGGCATCTTCGCCGGACAGTTCTTTGGCGCGCATGATGAGTTCATCCTCACAGCCGCGCCGAGTGAGATGACCTCGCACACGGCGGCTGAGCTCGATGTGCTGTTTCGCGACTGGCAAGTGATCGAACGCGAAGAAGTGGAGCGTGACGGCTGCGTCGGCCGGGGTGTCGCGAAACACTGGCATGTTCATCACATCGTGGCGAAGCGAAGAGCAACTCGCGTCGATCAGTGATCGACGTCGAGGTCAGGTCATTCGCTCAAGCGAGCGTCGGTCGCGGCGTCTCTCCTCGCGCACGATTGCACTCGTGAGAATGAGCAGCGTCTGACTCAATCCCACTCAGCGAGAATGACCGCGAGATCGCTCGGCCCAACGACACCGTCACCGTCGATATCGCTCAGACAGACAGAGGCATCCGTGCACGGCCCCCACCAAGCGAGAACCTCAGCGATATCGTTGGCATCAACGACGCCGTCGCAATTCAAATCACCGAGCCGACAAGCTACATCGCAGGCTGGGTTGAAGCCGCCAAGAACGTCAAACTCGCCGCCACTCGTCGGTGCAGCCGCGACCTGCGCGACGCTTCCGATGAGCGAGAACTCGCCACCCGAAGAAACTCCGCCGCCAGCAGAGGGTTGCGACTGCGTGAGTTCGAACGACTGAGCTTGCACGACACTCGGCATCGCCGTCAGTGCAAGCGCCGCCGCGAGAATCATCATCGGCAACCGAACAGTCGGCGCGCATGAAACCAAACGCGCCGCAGCGCGACGCAACTCGTTCAACAACACGTGAGTGTTCATTCGTTCTCCTCGTAAGAATGCAAAGGGGCGCACGACACTACTGCCGAAACTGCAACTTGCCAACAGAATGTTCCGACCGCGCGTTCGATACGTGCGCGCTTGGTGTGAGAACCATCAACGTCTCGCGCACACTTGGATGCCAACGGTGAGCAGCGTCCGAGGAACCGCGTCCGAAAAGTGCAAGACAGTGTTCAAAGATGGCGAAGTTACGGAATCCACATCCGTGCATCGCGCGACGAGTGAATTCCGCGGCATCGTCGCCCCACAGACCAGTCGGTCTCGATTGTTCACGTGGTGTTGGCGTTTCCTCGCAGAGTTGCCTCGTCCGCAAACCCTCCGAGAGCTTCGATCAGAACTTCACTGAGGTCCCCATGCGCGTTTTCCGCAGCCGTTGTGTTCGTGTCATTGTCGCGTTGTCCAATGTTGCAGCAATGGCGCTTTCGCCAGTTGCGCTCG
The DNA here is from genome assembly GCA_027483065.1 of Planctomycetaceae bacterium. Taxonomy (GTDB): domain Bacteria; phylum Planctomycetota; class Phycisphaerae; order Phycisphaerales; family SM1A02; genus QWPT01. The sequence continues at coordinate 680 of JAIXVI010000011.1, read as the reverse complement.
CGTTGCCGCAGGAATCGACGACGCTCGGCACGGCGTTTTCGTACCAAGGCCGTCTGCGTCGCAACGGACTTCCCGCACAAGGCAGCTTCGATTTGCGCTTCCGTCTCTACGACGCGGCGGTCGGCGGTAATCAGATCTCGCAGGAATTGATCTTCCCAGAGTCGTTGATCGAAGAGGGATACTTCTCGATTGACCTGGACTTCGGCAATGTGCACAACGGGAACAAGCGTTGGCTCGAAGTTCAAGTGAACAACACGATCCTCACGCCGCGTCAGGTTCTGATGCCGACGCCGACAGCTCTCTACGCGCTCTCGGGTAACCAAGGTCCGCAGGGGCCTGTTGGAGCGACGGGCGCCAAGGGCGACAAGGGTGACAAGGGCGACAACGGCGAAGCCGGCGCGACTGGTGCTCAAGGCCCAGTCGGTGCAGCTGGTGCTGTTGGTCCTCAAGGCCCGCAGGGCGAAGTCGGCGCCACTGGCGCGACTGGCGCCAAGGGTGACAAGGGTGACAAGGGCGACAAGGGCGACACCGGCGACGTTGGTCCGCAGGGTCCCGTTGGTGCAACTGGCGCTGTCGGTCCACAAGGCCCGCAAGGCGAAGTCGGCGCCACTGGCGCAACTGGCGCAACTGGCGCAACTGGCACAAAGGGAAGGGACGCGTTTTCCTGAGGTTCCTGCGCG
>JAIXVI010000072.1 GCA_027483065.1 Planctomycetaceae bacterium | reverse complement strand
TTTCGCGGAGTCCCTGCGCCGCGCGACCTGAGTCGCACACAGACACGCAACTCGCAACCCGACTCACAACCCGAATCACAACCCGATTCTCCGGGCAACACGCACACACGCGCGGCGGAATGTACTCCCATGAAGAATCTGAACACCCTCTCGCGCACATCCCTCCTCTCGCTCTCGGCGCTCGCCGCCTCCGCACTCCTCACGACGAGCGACGCCTCGGCGAACATCCTCAGTAACCCAGGCTTCGAGAGCCTCTCGTCCACGACGGCGGCCAATGTCCTCAACAACTTCACTGGCTTCCAAAATGTTTGGGGGATCGAAGTTGGCAACATCACCGGCCCCGCACTCGGCGTGACGCCCGCCTCCGGCGCGCGCATGCTCGGCATGACCGACGACGGCCTCACCTACACGCAGACATTCCAAGCCGTCGATGTGTCGTCGTACTCCGCGCTCATCAATTCGGGCAACGCGAACGTCAACGCCAGCGCGCTCTTCAACACGAACGGCGGCTACATCGGCGCCTTCGCGATCGTGAATGTGATGTTCTTCAGTGGTTCGACCTTCGGTTCGATGCTTGGAAACTCAGGGAACGGCGCGCTCAACCTCGATGCGAATCCGAACACGTGGGAATCGGCCTCGGTCACCGCGGCGATTCCAGTCAACACCACGTGGGTTGTCTATCAAGTCGCCTACCAGAACGCCTCGATCGGCAACAACACGGGCTTCGTCGACCAAGCGTACATGGACATCACCGCGGTGCCAGCTCCGGGCGCGCTCGCGTTGCTCGGCCTCGCAGGAATCACCGCGCGCCGACGCCGGTGAACCTCGGTCGCAACGCATCACATCGGTGCATCACATCAAATCACGGCACGTGCCAAACGGTGTAAAGCACTGTGTGGCACGTGTCGTGCATTGCCTGCCTCACCGCTGACTGCCTCACTGCTGACTGCCCCCACTGCGCCTCCGCCACTTCTCCGCCGCCCTTTCTCATCCGGCGTCTTCCCCAGAGCGCGTACTTCGATGAGAGATCGCCTACGCACTCGCGGAGTCCTTTCGGTTCCACAACGCGGCGAGGCATTCGCTTCACGCGCTTCCGAAAGGACTTCCCTCATGCAAAAGAATCGTCGCACCGCATCGGGCGCACTTCGTGCGCTTCTCACTCTTTCCGCAACGACCTCGCTCCTCGCAGCGACGAGCCACTTCGCTGCGCCGCACGCGCACGCCGACTTTGTCTACGGCCTCAACTCGACCGCGAGCAAGGGCATTTACCAGATCGACACCGCAACGGGCGCGACCACGCTCGTCGCGTCGACGCCATCGCTCACCGCAAGCGGCGCGAGTGGCAACGGCCTCGCGTTCGACGCGACAACCAACGCGTTCTACTACATCCGACGCGTCGGCAGCACGAACTACTTCATGCGCAACGCACTGACGAGTTCGGGCGGCGTTGAAACAACGCTCGGGGTACTCACCGTCAATCAGCAGTATTTGTCGGGCACGTTCTACAACGGGAGTTACTGGGCGATTCCGAACGGCGCCTCGAACACGATCCTGCGTTGCACGCCGCTTGGTTCGACGTTCACAAACGTCACGCTGCCGACGGCATTTCCGGCGGGTGCTGGCTTTGGCGACATCGCCTCGACGTCGACGGGCATCACCTACGCATCAACGACAGGCGTTGCTGGCCTGCGCCGCTTCAATCTCAACACACTCGGAGTCGCACCGGCAATCGTGTCGATGAGCACGTCGGGCTTTCAACTTGCGTTTGGCAACACCGGCCTCTTCGGCGTGCAAGGAACAAACGTCTACGCGATCAACACAACCACTGGCGCGCGCGTCTTTACTGCAACGGTCACGACCCCCGGTATCGGATTCAACGACCTCGCGTCGATCCCCGCGCCGGGCGCGCTTCCGCTCGCAGGTCTTGTCGCACTGATCGGGCGTCACGGCCGGTTGGGCGGGCTTGGTTGTTGGGGACGACGCCGCTCGTGAATGTCACGCGACGCGCGGAGCACGAGTCACCCGCTCAGCCGCCACGCACCATCGCAAGCACCTGCTTCGCATCGAGCGTCCGCGCAGACTGTTCGATCTCGGGTCGATGCTGCGTGTAGAGGCCCTTCGCGCGCTCGACCTCGCGGCTAAACAGCGCGCGCAGATCGACCGACGAAAGCTTGCGACCGCCCGCGTAGTACTGCTTCGCCACTTGCCCAAGTGCATACGTGGTTGCGAAACTCATCGCGGCGCCCGTTGCGGTCTTCACGACTTTCCCCGCCGTTTTCCCGAGGAATTTCTTCGCGAGACCTCCGAGAAGATCGCGCGCGAAATTCTCGACAACTTGCGACGTCATACCGACGCCGATTGTGGCGATGAACTCCTTGATGTGCCCGCGATCGAGCGAAACTCCGTAGGACTTTCCGACGCCGTACACCATCTTCATCTGGAGCGGCACGATCGCCATCGTCGCGAGCCCTTGCGGAAGAAGCTCGAGCGCGCCATTCAGAATCGCGTACTTCAGAATGCTCGCATCGACCTCGGCGGAGACATCGCGCGTTGTGCCAAAAGATGAGGATGAGGCCGAGGCTGAAGGCGCGGCTGAAGGCGCGGCTGGGGGTGTCATCGCGGGCGTCGTGGCCATCGTCGTGGCCATCGCCGTGGCCATCGCCGTTGGCGCGGCTGCCAGTTCGAAGTCGGCGAGACGATCTGCCTCAGTGACGACCGTCGCCGACTCATTCGCATCGAGCCCAAGCGACGCGCGGAGTGTTTCAAGAAACCGCCGTTCCGCATCGCTGCAGCGCCCATCGGCATCACACACCGCAACCGCCATTTCAAACGCGTAGCGACGAACCTCGGGGCTCGAGAGTTCTCGCGCCTCCTGGGCAGCGTCGGTCTGCTTCAACATCGCGCGCCGATACGCCGAAGCGAGCGCCCGCGCTTCGCCACCTTCGCTGGCGGCATCTCCATCGCCTGCTCCCGCACCCTCAAACGCGGCACGCACGTGTTCACGCTCGCGCTCGTTCATCGCTCCGTCGGCCAGTGATGCCAAGACGCAGATTGCTCCGACTGCCTCGATTTCGCGGTTGTTCATCATCGATGTTTCCTGAGAAGCGCGCGTGATGTCGCGCGTGGATCATGCTCGTGGGGACTGCTTGTTGGAACTGCTTGTGGAACTGCACGTGCTGCGCGGTGGGTTACATCTGGGCGCGCATCTGTGCGCACATCTGGGGGCGCGGATCGTAGGCACGTCCCGCGAGAAGAGACGGTGACGTGGACTGGAGTTTGAAGCGCGTGCGAGACGTCGGTGCCAGACAGTACACCGTCAGCTCAGTTTCACCCCTCGCGCAATCGATCGTGCTTCACCGCGCGGCCCTTCGCGAGCGCGACCGGATAGCGCTCGGCATTGCGCGCGAGTTTGCGCTCGATCGCAGCACCAAGATCAATCCCGCAGACCGCGGCAAACTCGAAGAGGAGAATCGCAACATCGGCCGCTTCCTCTTCGACTTCCGTGCGCGTGCGCGCATCGTCAAGCACGCGCCGCGCCTCTTCGCTGCGCACCCAGCGGAAGTGATCCATCAACTCCCCCGCTTCGACCGCCACGGCCATCGCGAGATTCTTCGGATCGTGAAACTGCTGCCACTCGCGCTCGGCCGCGAACGCGAGAATCTTCGCCTGCAATGTTGCGATGTCGGATGCAGATTGGGATGACGTCGCGCTCGCGACGCCGAGATTTTGCTCACTCATCGGTACCTCGTGCAGTGCAGGATTTCACGCGCGATCGGCGACCGCTCGTGCGAAGTACGTTAACCCGTCGCGCGCGAAGCTGGCTCGCGATCTGCGATCCAACCGCGCGATCTGCCACGCAAAAACGCGCGTCGCGCGCCAACATGCGTCTGCCGTGCAGAAAGGCCACCGCGTTCGCACCGCAGCCACGCAACTCTGCAAACATCCCCTCCGTCCGCGAATGTGGCGCACCACGGCGCGTCTACCCGTGCAATCTCGCGTTCGTCCCGCGAATTCCGCACGAATCCTTCCGCCGGCGAGATCGCGAGGTAGGTTTCGAACCGACGTCGCCCGCCCGAGGAATCCATGCTGCACTTCCAACAACGTCGCATCGCCCGCGCTTCGAAGAGCCCGCAACTCCTGCTCGCGCTCACGATCTGCGCTGCGTCGATTTTCGTCGGAAGCACCGCCTTCGCCGACACTGAATTCCCGCCGTCGCTTGGCCGCATGTATCTCAACTGCGGTGAGTCCAGCGGTTTGGTCGAGCGTGTGCCCGTGCATCCGAAGCGCGGCGCGCAACCCGCGTGGCGCACCGTCGTGGGCGACACAAACGCGGCATGGATTCGACTCAATCTCGCGGGCACGCGACTCATCGATGGAGCCGTCGACAACGATCGCGCGCGTATTCGCATCGCGTCGCCCGTCGACGCGAGCGAACAGTGGTTCGATGCGCGCAGTCTTGCGCAGTGGCAATCGACGAGTGCCTACTTCAACGGCGGTCGCGTGCTCGTTGAGTTTTATCCTGGTGAAATCGGCGGCAGCGAAGTGGTCATCGACGGCATGTGGGTCGAACGCACCGAAGGCGAGCTTGCATCGATTTGCGGTACGACCGACGATCGCACGGCCATCACCGATGCGCGCGTCGGACGATTGATGCCCATCGGATGTACCGCGTGGCTCTTCAGCGGCCAGCACTTTGGCATGCTCACCGCGGGTCACTGTTTCCCGCTGAATCCCACAGAAATCGATGTCGTCGAATTCGATGTGCCCCCATCGCTCGTCGACGGCACGCCGCAGCATCCGCCGGTGGAAAGCCAATTCGTGATCGACCCGACGTCGGTGCAGTCGGCGTTTATCTTGATTGGAAATGACTGGGGCTACTTCGGCGTCTACCCAAACCTTGCGACCGGTGACACGGTGCTAGAGGCACGTGGCGGAAGCTTCGCCATCGGACTCGCGGCAGCACCCGTCGCGGGCGACACCATCACCGTGCGCGGCTACGGCAGCGACTCCGGTGCTGCGAACGCGACGTTGCAGACACACACTGGCCCGTACGCGATTTTCAACTCCGTCACCACCTCTGTGTGGCATCAAGCCGACACACGGGGTGGCAACTCTGGTGGCCCGATGACGCTCAACGGCACCGCGACCTCGATCGGTATTCACACAAACGGCGGCTGCGCGGGTGCGAATCCCGAAACCAGCGCGAATTCCGGCACAACCTTTCAAAACGCGGGGCTGCTCGCCGCGCTTGTGAATCCGCAAGGCATCGCTGCGGCGCCGGGGCCAGGCCTCTGTGGTTCGCCGGTCAATCCGAACTGCTACACCGTGCACGCAACCACGGCGTGCAACGACATGGCCTGCTGCACCACGGTGTGCACGGCCGACCCCTTCTGTTGCAACACCGAGTGGGACTCGGTCTGCGTCTCGCGCGCGTGGGCAACATGTGACGCGCCGAACGACACATGCGCGGGCGCTCGTCAAATCACGCTCGGCGACTATCCACTCACGATGGACGGCGCGAGTTCGGAGGGCCCTGCTGACGCGTGCGGCGGCGCCATCGTGCGCGATCGTTGGTATCGCTACACCGCGAGTGCTGCGGGCGTGTTGCGTGTGACGATGTGCTCCGACGCGTTTGACTCGCGCGTCGCGATCTACGAGAACGCGGGCGCGACGTGTTGGTGCCCCGACTCGGCGACGCCCTCCACGCTCGTCGGGTGTTCAGCCGCGTTGAGTGCATGCGGCCGCGGCGCGAAGGCCGACGTTTCCGTTGTTGCGGGTCGCTGCTACATGATTCGCGCAGCAGTGCGCAACGCCGATGTCGGTGGAAGCGCGACGCTGTCGCTCGACCTCTACACAACCCCCGCGAACGACACATGCGTAAATGCGGCAGTTGTCGGCAACGGTTCGCATAGCTTCGCAACACTCGCGGCGAACACCGACGGAACCACGCTTCCTGTCGAATGCAACACTTCGGGCTACACGCAAGTCGGCAAAGACGTGTGGTACCGCTACACCGCTCCGTGCTCCGGCACCGTGACGGTTTCGACCTGCGGCTCGGTCGATTTCGACTCGAAACTCGCGGTGTATACAGGCGTACTCCCCGCAACATGTTCGTGCCCGCCCACGATCGGCACGATGCTCGTTGGATGTAACGACGACGGAGTTGGTTGCTCTGGCTGGAGTTCACGCGTCGAGTTTGAAGCGACGCAAGGCCGCTGCTACATGATCCGCGTCGGCGGACACAACGGCGCGAGCGGCATCGGTTCACTCGCAATTTCCTGCGCGGTCGCATGTCCTTCCGATGTCAACGGAAGTGGCGCGGTCGACGCGGCTGATCTCTCGCTCTTGCTTGCAGCGTGGGGCACCGCAGACGCTGACGCCGATGTGAACAACGACGGCACGGTGAACGCTGCAGATCTTTCGCTGCTCCTCGACACATGGGGTGCGTGCAACGAAAGCCCGCACGAAGCACGGACTCTTCCCCGTCCAACCGCACGCGAAGCAGGCAATCATCGATGTATGGCCTTGCAACGTGCATCAACCACGCTCTCAAAGCCGCCGAGTGGCGGATTGGTGCATTCACAAAGGTATTCGCGGAGGCCCTCACGTTGGCGCTCCGCGCATCGACTCCTCGCCCTTTCCATCTTGATTGCATCGTGTGTGACGCTGGTGCTGTTCGTCATGCGCTCTGAACACGTGAGAGCGAGTGTCAGTGTTCTCTGCGCCCTACTTGTGATCGAACTTTTCACAATCTATGGAAAGCGTCGCAGTTTGCGCAGCGCGGTTGCGGCAAGCGAATCCGTTCATGAACAGCGCACGGAAGAGCAGCGTCTCCGCGACACGCGGCGGAGAATTGGATTTTCGATCAGCCTACGCATCGTCATCGTGCTTGCGCTTGCTGGTGCGCTTCTTGCATCACTCGCGCTCGAGGTGCGCTTCCTCGCGATCGGAGCACTGATCGCCTTCCTTGGACTCGCACTCTTCGGCGGATCCGTGTGGCTTGCAGCGGTCGGCGATGAAGAGGAATACTCCGAAGAAACACGCGACGCGGACGATCCAAGCCGCTCGCTCAAGCGTTGAACGCTGCGTTCGCCGCACAAACTGGCTGCGGCGCGAATCGCAGAGACCAGGAGAGCGCGGTGATGCGCACTCTCGCACTTCGCAGACCTAGCCACAAGACGTCACGCGGACGGCCGCACGATTTCCTCGGGCAACCACGGAAACGCCTCGCGCGCGTTGTCGGCCGCTTGATCGGGGTCAACACCACTTCCATATTGCGGATCGCCAGCAAGGTCGACCGCGCGACGGATTTCCGCGATCGATCGAAGCCCCGAGTCGATGTCGGTGATCATCACATGCCCGTCATCTGAAAGCCATGCGTTCAAGGAACTCGATCGGTAGCAGAGTTCAACTCCCTTCTTCTCATCGAATTCTGCGATGAGCCGCGTTCGAACATACGAACTGAAGGACGTTCCAACACCGCCGAGTGTGAGCCAGTCGCCGCTTCCACCGAGTACCGCGCATTTCGAAGACCGCATGCCGTAGAAGGGAACAACCTTTCGTACTGAAGATCGCTCACCTTGCTTGACGGTTTTGCCGTCCGCGCTCGCGCCACCCGCGCGACCGTACCGACGCACCCACAACATGAACGTCGACGTCTTGAGCGCGGTTGCGCCTTTGGTTTCAAGCGCGCACGCATCGTTGAGCGATTGCCCGTGCGCCAAACGTTCGCAGACTCGCGCAATGATGAGTGCGCGCTGTTTCGCTGTCACTTGCATCACATTCCTCCCGATGAATATCGCGTGTCGCGGATTGCCTCACGTTCTCCACGGTGAGCTTCACTGCAAGCTTCACTGCGAATTTCACTGCGAGGCTCTTGCCGAACTTCCGCCGCACGCGCGAAAATCCTAACAAAGCAGCATCGCACCTGCGATTACACTCGCGGGATGTCCACCCACGCTGCACCCGCGCGCGCCTACGCCGCTCAGTCGCCCACCTCCGCTCTCGCACCGCACGCGATTCAACGCCGCGCGCCGCTCGCGAACGACGTCGAAATCGACATCCTCTTCTGCGGCGTCTGCCACAGCGACCTGCACTTCGCGCGCAATGAATGGGGCTTCACGGAATACCCGGTCGTTCCGGGCCACGAAATCCTCGGCCGCGTGACGCGCGTCGGCGCGAACGTCACGAAGTTCAAAGTCGGCGACCTCGCGTCGGTTGGCTGCCTCGTTGATTCGTGCCGCACGTGCGATTGCTGCAAGAAAGGCCTCGAGCAATACTGCATGACGGGCGCGATCTTCACCTACAACGGCGAAGACAAGCATCTCGGCGGCATGACGTACGGCGGCTACTCCGAGCGCGTCGTTGTCGATGAGAAGTACACGCTGCGCGTGCCCGCGAACCTCGATCCAGCCGCCGCGGCGCCGCTTCTCTGTGCGGGCATCACGACGTGGTCGCCGCTCAAGCATTGGAACGCGGGCCCTGGCAAGAAGGTCGGCATCGTCGGACTCGGCGGACTCGGCCACATGGGGGTCAAGTTCGCGCGCGCACTCGGCGCACACACCGTGCTCTTCACGACGTCGCCGTCGAAGGTCGCTGATGGCCTGCGTCTTGGCGCGCATGAAGTCGTCATCTCGAAGGACGAAGCCGAGATGGCGAAGCACGCAAGTTCGTTCGACCTCATCATCGACACGGTCTCGGCCGATCACTCGCTCGATGCGCTGATGGCGCTCATCAAACTCGACGGCACGATGTGCATGGTCGGCGTTCCGCCGAGCCCGCAACAGATTGCGGCGTTTAGCCTGATCCTCCCACGCCGCAATCTCGCGGGTTCGTGCATCGGCGGGATCGCCGAAACGCAGGAAATGCTCGATTTCTGCGGCAAGCACAACATCGTGTGCGACATCGAGAAGATCCGCATGGACGAGATCAACACCGCCTACGAACGCATGCTGAAGAGCGACGTGAAGTACCGCTTCGTGATTGACATGGCGAGTTTGAAGGCGTAACGCGCGCGCGGGAGCGAACTGATCGGGGCGCTTCGGTGGGGTTCGAGTGCGGGGTTCGCGCGAGGTATTCAGCGCGGGATTTGAACGGTGCACGGCACGTGCCGCCCAGTGCCTGGCACTGCATGGCACGTGCCGTGCACCGATTTCGTACCATCGCGAGCATGCTGAAACTCGCCGCTGCGTGCATCGCACTTTCGACGGTCACATTCGCGTTTGCCTCGCAACAGCCGATGACAGTCGTCGGTTCGACTGGCGCCGCGCAAACGTCGAGCGCACCAACTTCGAAGACCTACAAAGTCTTCATCTTGGCCGGCCAATCGAACATGCAAGGTCACGGCGTCGTCGACCTCGACGGCAAGGACTACAACGACGGCCGCGGAACGCTGCTCTCGGTGGCGAAGGACCCCAAGACCGCAGCGCTCGTTGCGCACCTTCGCAACGCCGACGGCACGTGGAAGACGCGCGACGACGTCTTCGTCCGCTACAAGCGCGAGCAAGACGAAACTGCGAAGTTTGGCCCCCTCGCGCTCGGCTTCACGCCGTACCTCGATCAGCATCACTTCGGCCCCGAACTCCAACTCGGCCACGTGCTCGGCGACGCGATGGACGAGCCTGTATTGCTTGTGAAAACGGCGTGGGGCGGCAAGAGTCTCTACAAGGACTTCCGTCCGCCATCGTCGGGCGGCGAAGTCGGCCCCTACTACCGCATGATGATCGACGACGTGCGCACCGCGCTCGATCGCGCCGATGATGAAATCCCCGCGCTCGCCGGACGCACGCCCGAACTCGCGGGCTTCGTCTGGTACCACGGTTGGAACGACGGCTGCGAACCGAAAACCGCGGTGCCGCAGTACGAAGCGAATCTCGTGCACCTCGTCGAGGATCTCCGCCGCGAATTCGCGACGCCAGAACTTCCTGTCGTGATCGGCGAAATCACGGGCCCGTGGGTCGAAGCGCCAGGCGAGTGGAACACGCTGCGCCAAGCGCAGGCCGCTGCCGCCGCGCGCGTCGAAGTGAAGGGCGATGCAAACCGCGCGAAGCCACTTGCACTCTTCGCACCGACCGCGGCGTTCGTGCGCGAGCCGAGCGACTCACCAAATCCTGGCCACGGCCACCACGAGTTCGGCAACGGCGAGACGTACTTCCTCGTCGGCGACGCACTGGGGAAAGCGATGCGCGCGCTTGCGGTCGACGGCGCACCGGCTTTCGTACCGACGCTTCCGCCGAAGCCAGCCGCAGCTCCCGAGAAAGGCGAAATGTCGGGCTACATGCTTGTGCCCGTCGAGCGCGTGCCGGAAGAGTTCAACGCGGGCTTCTCGCTCTACGCCGCCGCGTGGCCCGTCGTCGAGCGCTACCCAGGTTCGAACTTCCAAACCGGCCTCTTCGGCACGTGGATGTTCGCGCAGTACGCGCGCGGCGCCGACGGCAAGCACGATCCGAACGACAAGCCCGGCAACATGTACTCCGACATCGAAGGCGGTCTCGGTTGGTGGCGCGACACGCGCTTCGCGACGAAGACGCCGAAGTTCATCATGGGCGGCGTTGCGCCCGACTTCTCCGCGTGGGCGAATGGCCCCGGTGCCGGCAAAGGCCGCGATTGGAAGAATCCGCTCGGGAAGTACGCCGTCGCGCAACTCTCACCGTGGGTCGTGTGGCCGCCCGATGGTTTGAACCTCGCGCAGGGAACGTGCGGCGAACTCTTCGGATACGGCTACGTGCCGCTGCCGCTTGTTGAAGCGAAGCCCGCGCGCGAGATCAATGGCCAAGCGCAAGCCGCAACCGGCGACAACTGCTGGACGCTCTTTCTGAACACCGCGAACTTCAAGGGCCCGGTCGCGTTCTTCACGCCGCACTTCTGGGCAGAGAACATCCTCACGCGCCCCGAACTCGCGGGCAAACTGCTCGACACGCGCGCGAGCGATCCGAACAAGGCGTTCCAAATGGAAACGCAGTGGGTCCCTGCGTCGATCGCTGCCGAAACCCCTGACGGCACGACTTTCGCACGCGTTGCGCCGACGTCGTTTCCCGTCGACGCTTCCGGCCGCACCGTGGTGTTGCATCGCCTGACGAGCTACACGCGCGCCGCGCTCCCTGACGCTGTGCGTGCGTGGTTCGCTGGTGGAAGCCCCGCGAGCGGCGCGCTCGATCCGGCGGCGGCGCATGTGCAGCGCTTCAAGAGTGGCGGCGGATCGACGTGGCGCATCTTCGGTGAGAAAACCGACAAAGACGAGCGTCGCGATATCGATTGGCGCGCGTTCGGCTCACCCGTCGCGCACGATGAGTATTCGTACGGATACACGTGGAACGAAGCGTTCGTGAAGCCCGTCGATGAAGCCGCCGAAGGTCGCGGCCCGCGCGTCCGATTGCCCGAGTACTTCCGTCTTACGCCGCGCGAAGGAAAGAAGCCGCTTTGGACCGCGGTCGACGCGAAGGACGTTCCAAGTGAGACCGGCCTTGCGAAGCTCCGCTTCAATACGCCGCGCGAGAAGGGCGAAGGCGCGTACGTCACGCCTGAAGAAGCGGACAGCCCGTTCAAGAAGCCTGGCCCCGTTGCAGGCCCCTTCGAGACGACGCTCGGCGACGGCAGCACCGTGACCTACGCGTGGTACCGCTTCGCCGATCAACCCGCGATGCTCAACGCCGGCCTCACCGATGCCGAGCGCGAAGAGGCGCAGCGGCGCGTCGAACTGATCCACCGCGCGTGGACGAAGGAGCGCGAGTACATCGCGCCGCCGACAACGGGCTCACTCGCGTCGCTCGACGCTGCGCTTCTCGTCACGCCGCCCGCCGGGCTCGAAGCGGGCTACGTGCCGATCGCGATCAAGCAAGAGCGGAAGCAAGAGGCCAAGCGAGAGGGAAAGCGGACCAAGTGATTCGGTTCTGCGGTGCGCGGAACAGTTTCGGGGGTCCCTGCTCGGGGTGACCCGCGTGCTGTGACCTACGCGCCGTGACTCGCTCGTCGCGCGCCTCTCGCAGCGCGCGATCGCGCAGGCCTTCTTACGAAAGCGCCTGCGTGGTGCCAGACAGTGCACGGCACGTGCCACCCAGTGCCTGGCACTGCATGGCACGTGCCGTGCACCGCGTGAAACATTGAAACACCACCGCCGCGGAATCCCGCGGCGGTGGTTCTTTTGCGAATTGTTCAAGCGCTGCGAGCTGCGATACAGCAGCCACGCGCGCGCCAATCACGGCTCAACGCGCGGCACACCGTTCTGCTGATGGCGGTACTTCGAGATCGTTTCGTACGCCACCTTGCGCGTGCGGTTGATGCCACCGAGCGGTGCTTGCTCGGGCAGCGCATGCCACGGCGTGAACGACAAATTCTCCGCGACCTTGAGATCAAGGCCCGTCGAAAGATCTTGCTTCGGAATCCGCAAGAGCGCGACGCGCACGAATGGCGCCTCCGACTCTTCCCATTCCGTCAGCGCGTCTTCAACGGGCTGCTTCACCGGATCAAGTTGTCGTTGCACGAGGAACTCGAACACGACTTCCGTTTCGCCAATCGTTTGAACCATCGCCTGACGCAGATAGTTCTGGCTCTTCACGATCGACGCAGGCTTCTCCGACTTCGCGAGCGGCCGCGCGGAGAACTTCATCGCGCCCTTCCCGAGTCGATACGGCGTTTGGCTCCAGTAGCGCGATTCCAGCGGATTCCAGAACGGCGCCGTATTCAAGCCTTCGATCGCCTTGAACGATTTCGGGCTGATCTTGAAATAGACCTCCGTCGCCTTCAAGCCCTCGACGCGCGCCGTGTGGAAGGCCGTGTAATCCGACACCGTGCGCGAAAGGAACGTCGGATAGTTGATCATCACGAAGTCTTGCGTCGTCGCGTTGCGCTCGTCGGCAAGCACCTTCTCGCCCGGCACGCCGAGCACCTTGATCGCCATGCCGTGCGCCTGTTCAACGGTGTCCGAGTTGACCGACGTGCCGCTCGCCGAGAAACGCACCATCGCGTCGTACGACTTCGGCGTCGCGAAAATGCCGTGGCGCAATTCCGCAGGCAAGCCGTCGAGCACTTCGAAGCGCGCGTTCACAAGTCCGTGCGTCTTCGGGTGCGCATCGCGCAGCACTTCGCTGCCCGTTGGGTACTGAATGCGCATGCGCGCCATCGTTTCGTCGATGAACTCTTGAATCAAGCCATCTTCACCAGGCAACACACGCTCCTCGCCGAGCGCCAGCGGCGGCACCGGCATCGCGTAACTCTCGGGATACATGTTGTTGAAGAAGTGAACATCGCGCCATGCTTCCGCCGGGTCCTTCGGGCCGCCGTACGGCGTGACTTGCGCGGGCGCGGTCGGAATGGACTTCAGGTACTCGATGATTGCCCAGCGCTCGTCGTCGGTGAGCAATCGACCGATCACTCCAGCGCCACGCGGGCCATGCTCAAACGAGTGACCCATGTTCGAGTTGCCGAGTTTCGTCGTATCGAAGAGGAACTTCCCCGACGCGCCGGTCGTGTCGACGCCGACCTTCACAGGATCGAAGTCGCGACCGATCATGAACTGCTTCGAGCGTTCCTTCGCGGGAAGCAGCAATTCGTAGAGGTTCGGAACAGAACCGTTGTGAAGGAACGGCGGCGTCGACCACACACCGTCGCGCGGGCCTGCTTTGAACGAGGCCTGCGTCGGTGGCTGTTCCCAATCGAAGCGGTAGCCGTGCGCGTCGACGAGTTCCGCGGGCGTGAGGCCGGCCTTCTTCGCGGCGAGGCCGATCGTCTCGTTGTGTGCGACGCCGATCAAAACCGCCGACGGCGCGAGCGGCGCATTCGTGAGCGGCTTCTTGAGATACGGCGCGAGTGCGCCCGAAAGGAAATCGGGTTGCGGGTTGAACGAAGGCGTGCGGAACTGTTGCGGGTCGGTGCCGATGTAGGCCTCTGGCACGAGCGCATTCTCGATGAAGCGCTTGCCATCGACCTTCGGCGTACTCCATCGATGCGGGAAGGTCGAGTGGCACTGCGCGCAGTTCTCGACGAAGAGATCGCGACCGTGCGCGGCCTTCTTGCGATCAATCGCGCCGAACACCTGCTCCGGCCATTGCGGCGGTGCCAAGCGGCGGAGCAATTCCTCGATCTTCAACTGACCACGAATGTTCATCGTCGACTCGAAGAGGCCGTCCTTTGGTGAAGCAGAACGCAAGTCGGCGCGAATAAAGACGCCGAGCGATTCGGTGGCGTTGCGTACAAGCGGATCGGCCGCAACGCCGCTCCACTGCACCCACGCCGACTGCGGCGCGTTCCAAAGGAACGGCGGCTTCGCAGGCGCGAGCGCGGCCATCCAGTTCTCCGTCATACCCGTCGCGCCGGCAATCGCGCGATTGTGGATGAGCGTGAGCGCATCCATGCGGCCAGGGCCACTGGGCGTATCCATCGCTGCATCGCGCGTGATGTATTGATCGACGCCCGCTGCAGCTTCGTCGAGCGAGGCGCGCAGTGCGGTGCGGGCGTCGTCGCTGTTGACCTTCATACGGGCGGCTGTGCGGTCGAACTTCGCCGCGTCGCGCTTCGTCGCCGCGAGTGCTTCGTTCAGCGCCGAGATATACCCCGCGAAATCAAACGTGTGGTTCGAGCCACCCTCGATGCGAATGCGCTTCCCTTGGTAATGCAGTTCAGACGAGTGGCATGCCGAGCATGTGAGGCCAACCCATTCGCCCTTCCAGCGACCATCGTTCACCGTTGTTTTCGCCAGACCAATCGCAAGTCCGTCCGGATTGAACTTCGGATCGGTAGGTGCGGTCACGAGACCGAACTTGCTCGAGATTGCATCCGCGCGAAAGAGATCGGTGTTGTCGGCTTGCTCGAGCGCGAGAAAGAGGTCGTACGGCATGACCGCAGAACCCTGAGACGTGCGGTGATAGGCCGCGCGATCCTCGGTGCTCCAACCTTGGTCGAGCAGGATGACGTCCGGTGCAGTTGAGGGCACGGGGACGGTCGCGGGCGTCTCCGCGTCTGGTGCGCGGAGCGCGAGGAGTCCGCTCGCGAGTGCGCAAAGCACCGCAGCGCCAGCCACGACACGCGCACTTGAACGGGTTGTTTGAAGGCGAGGGTGTCCGTGCGTTGGGTTTCGAAGGTCTTGATGCATGAGGTTCCGATGCGTGAGGTGGTTTTTCGGGACGTTCCAACTCGTGCGCGAACCGTAACAGAACGCGCAACACGCGAGTTTCGCGATGCAACTCAGCGGCTGTTACGCTCACCCGAAGTTCACACGCGCGCTCTTCGCATGGCGGAGCCCATGCGCGCGACAGAGTCACTTGAAAGGCCCCCGCACATGTGCATCGCCGCGTTCTCGTTTCTCGCCGCGTGCGTAAGCGCCACGCTCGCCACGCAAGCAACAACCGCTCCGGCGAAGGTGGAAGTGCAGTCCTCCGAGCACATTCCGACGTCGACATCGTCGATGAAGAAACCACCAGCCGCAGGCCTCGCCAACAATCGCGCCAACAGTCTCTGCGTCGAACGCATGTCAAACGACGGCACCATCGCGCGACTCGACACGCTCGCGGGCGCCGACACCTCGAGTGTGGCGCGCATGAACGACGGCCGTCTCCTGCTCGCGTACCAAGGATTCCCCGCCGACGACAAAGCTGAGTTCAATCGAACCGCGGTGCGATTTTCGCCTGACGACGGCCGCACGTGGACCGACGCTGCGCCGATCGTGGTCGACGGCATCGATCCGAATCTCGCGCCGCCCTTCGATCCAGCGATCGTGGCGCTCCCCGACGGACGCGTGCGCCTCTACTTCATCTCGTACGTCAAACCGGAAGGAAAGCCGAGCGCACCACCGACGAAGACGTCGATCTACTCGGCGGTTTCGTCCGATGGCGTGCGCTACCAGTTTGAACCGGGCGTGCGTTTCACCGTCGAAGGCCGTGTTGTGCTCGATGCCGCGGCGGCGCTGCACCAAGGTGTCTTTCATCTCATCGTGCCCGACAACGGCACGGCGAGCGAGTTCCTCGAGCGGCGCGAGCGCGGCGAAGCGCAACCTGGCGGCAACGGCTTCCACGCGGTGAGCAAGGACGGCCTCGCGTTCGAACGCGTCGCAGATCTCACACTGCCCTCGACACAGAATCGTTGGTGGGGCAACTTGCTCAGCAACGGCGACTCCCTGCTCTTCTTCGGCACGGGCCCTGGGCCGTGGCCGATCGTGACGAACGACGGAACGAGCTGGGAACCTGTTGCGAAACCGCTCGCGCTCGCGGGCGTCGACCCTTGCGCGATTCGTACGCGCGACCGCGGACTACTCCTGATCACGACGACAGAACCCGCGCGAACGCCTGCAACGCCAAAGTCGAAGTCAACGCCGACGCCGACGCCGACACCGACACCGACACCGACACCGACGCCCTCTTCTCCTTCCGAAGCATCACCGACGGGTACCGCGTCGCCCGCATCCGGTTCGGCGGTGCTTCCGCGCGACGCGGAATTCTGAAGAAGCCTTTCGCGGCGACGTCATGGCAGAAGTTGGGTGCCGTGCACCAACTCAAAAAGCACAGCGCTCCCCTTTCGGAGAGCGCTGCGACAGAACCAATCTTGATGATTTGCGCACTCAGCGACAACAACGGTCGCGTGAGCCACATCAGCGACGCGAGCGTCGCGCGAAACCAGCTAACCCCAAGAGCGCGATCGCGCCAGGTGCGGGGACGCCCGACACCACGACGTTGTCGAAGCGCGCTGCACCGTTGCCGAGGTTGGCACCAGTCGCGACGAGCCGGATCCTGATCATGTCCGCGTTCCCCGTGAGCGCCCCGCTGAAGGAGACCGAGCGAGTGAACTCGGACTGCCGCCCTCCGTTCACGGACCACGCGTTCGTTCCGGAGCCGTTTGCGCCAGCAATGATCGAGGTGTAGTCAGAGTTCGGGAGCGTCGTGAAGTTCGAGCCGCCGTCGTACGACACGTCAACGCGGAAGTCGGCGGGTCCGAAGGTGGCGCGGGTCTGGTCCCACGAGACCGTGAACGAATTGAGGTACGAGGGCAAACCGTACACGTCGATCTGCGCGTACGAACCCTGCGACCACCGGTCCGCGGACAAGCCGTAGGCAGAGCCATTGCCGGCAGGCGAGGAGAAGGTCGAGTTGCTGTTGCCGGTATCGATCGTGAACACGCCGAAGTACGACCCCGACTCGCTTCCCCAGCCGTATGAGCTCGCGTTGGTGGGATTGATCGAGTTGTCGAAAGTCCACTGCGCGAGCATCGTGGCGTTCGCCATCGAGGCGGTCGTCGCAAGCACAGCGATTGCACCAACATTGAGAAGTGACTGACGCATAAACCAGCTCCTAGGGACGAGCCCCATCAAAAACTCGGTTGGTCCTCCTAGGACCCACACCGATCACCACAGCCGAACTCGTCGGCAAACGACCCTTCTCGCGGAGCTCCCCTCCGGAACTCATCCGTGAAGGCGTGAAAAGCCGGCGCAGCGCATCACGCAGGCGTGCATGACGCCACGGAATGTGTCTCTGGAGACACTTCTGTGTCTTTCGCGAGTTTTAAGACGTCGCGTGAGACGTTTATGGAGACGTTGATAGAGACATCTCCCGCGCGTTAGGAGCGATGCGCGAGCGGCCAGTCGACCACGATGAAGTTCGCGTACGCCAGATGACGCACACTCACGCGGAACAGCCGGAAATCCGCCAAATCAGCGCCAATCGCGGCGGCGCCGCGCGCAAGCAAGGCGCGATACCGCTTGCTCACCTCACCCATGCTCGGGCCGAGTCCATGCTTTCGACACTCAAGCAACACGCCATCGGCGAAGGGGCTCGGCAGCACGCGCGACGGCGCACCGGGATGCGGAATCACCGCTTGCACTTGACGGAACGACACCGTGAAGTCAGGCGTCGGCATCGCGCGATGCACCCAGATATCGAAGACGGCGCGGCGCATCGGAGCGGTGATCGCCATCGCGAGCGAGCCGAAGTCGTGCACCTGCGCAGCCCAGATGCTTCCACTGCTGCGCGACACTTCCAGAAACGCAAGCATCTCGGGTACACCCGGACGCGGCAAGAACGACCACTCATCGATGATCGACTTCTCACTTCGACGAAACGCCGTGAACTGCGATGCGTCGATCGCGGGCGATGAGAGTTCAGGAACGAATCCTGGAACACCGCTGAGATCTGAAGGTGAACCGCTCGGCCGCTCGACGGCGGATTTGCCTTCCCACCGCGTGATCGGCGCGTACACCACCGCGCGTGTCTCGGCGCGATAGCAACGCGGGCCATCGATGAGCGTGCACGCCGCTAGGTCGACGCGCTCACGCGCTGCATCGGGCGCAAGCAAGAACGCGCCAACGCGCAATTCCAGCGAAAACCCTGCGTTTTCACCGCTTCGTCGAAACCCTGCTCGAGCTGCGCGATGATGTTCGTTCGAGGGAGCGCCGGCGCAACGACTTTCTGTTCGACGGTCCGTCCTTCACGATCAGCCGCTGTGCGAAGGGCGAGCAACTCATTCGCAAGTCGCGCGACCTCGTCGGCCAGTGCACGCGTGCGAGATTTCTCCTGCACCGCATCGAGAATGACGCGCACGCCACGAGTCTTCGGAAAGACTCGCAGCAACGCGACCGCCGACGGCGCCGTCGTCATGCGCCACAGTTTCCAACCAATCGATTTGTCGAGACCCGTGCGCCGCGCGAAGTCGCGC
>JAIXVI010000086.1 GCA_027483065.1 Planctomycetaceae bacterium | reverse complement strand
GTCGCAGAAGCACATTTGCGCGCAGCCGTCATACCCGTCCTCGTCGATGCAAGACGACAACCGTTGTTCGTCGCAGACCAAGAGTGGATTGCGCTCGTTCGCGCAGACCTCGCGGCGGTCGATGCGGAATCCGAAGTCGATGAAGCGTTGCACATCCTCGTCGAACTCGGGCTTTGCGAACTCCTTGGCTCCAGCGCTGATCCTGCGGATCGCTTGGAGTCGCGGACGCGCGCCGAAGCGCTTGTTTCAAGGGCGCGCTCGGTCGTCGGCGAACTTTCGCCGATCACCGCGCGATGTGAGGCGCTCGTACGTCGGTGACCTCGGGTCGCTGGCTTTGAACGGTACACATGGCGGCGATACCTCTCCCGAGGCGGTTTTCGACAATTTGAATCTCATCTGAGAGATCGCTCACTCTCGCGCGGAAGCACTCTGCAGCGTTTGTCTTCGCGCAGGTCTCGTCCGACCTCGCGCGACTGCCCGTTGCGAGGAGGCCCGATGTCTGATCGCACGACCGCACGTGGCGTGATTGCCCGTACCCGCAAGCCTGTCGGCAATCCCATGCCCGCGGCACCTGTCGAACTCGCTGTGGAACGCGCAACGCGACCATCGGCGACGCCATACGCCGATGCGTGCGCGGCTCCCGAGAAAGCCTGCATCGAAACGTGGTCCGCCGCGCTCAAGCTCCGCGCGTTGCTCGCCGAACACGGCTCGAACGTCTGGGTTGTTTCGGAAGCGCAACTCCTCGCCAATCTCGACTCGTGGACGCGCATCGCGGGTACGCGTGAACGCGTGCTCTTTCCGGTGAAAGCGAACCCTTCACCGGCTGTCCTCGAGTTACTTGCAGCAGCTGGTGCGAGCGCTGAGTGCGCATCACCTGCCGAGATTCTCCTCGCGCGACTCGCGGGATTTCCGAATGCGCGGATCGCCTACAACTCACCCGCCGCAGACCTCTCGACCGCGTGGAGGTTGCTCGTCGCAGGCGGCACCGTTATTGCTGACTCGCGCGAGTTCCTCGCGGCACTCGACGAACACGCGACTGCCGCGCGCGAGGTTGGTGACGCACCCGCGCTCGGACAACTCTTTGTACGCGTCAATCCTGCGATCGACATTCGCTATCGAAAGTGCGAAGCGTGGAGTGAACTGACGTCGCATGCGAAAAAGACGGGGAAATTTGGCATTCCCGCAGAAGAAGTTGTCGAGGCAGTCGCGTCGTTGCGCACGCTGCGCGTTGCTGGATTGCACGCGCATGTCGGAACGCAGATGGACCACGTCGAGCCGTTTGTTCAACTCGCGGCGCATCTTGGCGAAATCGCCGACGCGATCGCGGATCGCACAGGGGTACTTCCCACATTGCTTGATCTCGGTGGTGGACTTGGAATTCCATTCACCTCGACTGACGAGTTCCCATCGATCGATGCGCTGGGAAATGCGCTTGCAACCACACTCGATCCGCGCTTCACCTACCTCTTTGAACCTGGCCACGCGCTCGTCGGCAATGCAGTCGCCCTCCTTGGATCGGTTGTTTCCGTGAAGAGCGTGCGCGGAAAGCGTTGGACGATTGCCGATGTTGGCACCGATCAACTCGCAAAAGTCACGCTGCTTTCGTGGCATCATCCTGTCCTCGGGCCGGATGGTCACACGCTCGCAACGACCGGAAACGACGCGCTCGGCGGACCACTTTGCTTCTCGGGTGACACGCTCATTCCCGCAACCGACACGTCGCATCTCAAAGTCGGCGATCCGATGCTCGTGCAACACGCGGGCGCCTATTGCGCGTCACTCGCGAGCACCTTCAACGGTCGTCGCAGCGGAGGCACGGTGGTACTGCGCGCGAACGGCGCGATCGAACGCACAACGCCGCGCGCGTCGGGGCTTGATGAACCGCTCGCACGAGGTCACGCATGGGGCGCACTCGCAACCACGCATGAAACGCGCATGCCCCTCGCGCTCGACGTCATTGCGCCGCTCTCAAGCAAAGTCTTGCGCGAAGATCTCTGCGCGGAGCGCTTCGCGTATGTCGCCGCGACGAGCGAAGGTACACACGCTTACGAATTCGAGTTCGCAGTCGCGAGCCCAGTTGGCTTCGTCTCAATGCCGCTTGCAATCCGACTCGCTGGAGATGCCGCCATCGTGTCGACGCTGCGCATGCTCGGATACGCGACCAAAGCGTTTCCGGTCTGGGGAACTTCGCTCGACCTTCGCATGTCGAAGCAAATCTCGACGAACGAACCCGTGCGCGTGCGCATTGAACTTTCGCACGCAGCGCAGCGCGAGGGCCCGAAGAGCCGCCGTCTTGCGGTTCGATTCACGATGCGAAGCGATGCAGTTGTGGGCGACGCCGCGGCGGGATCGTTCGAAATCATGTTCGACGAAGCTGGCGCGGGCTGCTGAAGCCCTGCACAACGCATTCGCTCGTTAACCGCCGTACATGTCGGCGTATGGATCGTCGGCGTCGTCACTGCCGCTTGCCTTCGACGCATCGATCGCAAGCGCTGCACCAAGTATCGCAACGCCAACAAGAGCCGCACCAAGCGTGCGCCAGAACGTCGCCGCCGCGATCGACGGCGCGCGCAAGGCTTGCTTCGTGAAAATCAGCGCGAAACCAGGGACAAGCGGCACGAGCCACCAGAGCCAATCGGGCGTCTGTGATTGGTCGTACGCGTCGCCACAGCGCGCCGCGAGCGCGAGCATGACCGCGCAGACAACAAGCGGCGCGCCGGCCGCTTCCATGGGCTTCGCGTCCTTCGCAAACTTCCCACCGATCGCGGCGAGTATCGCGATAAGAAGCGACGCCACACTCACAGCACCACACATCACGGCGAGTGATGCGAAACCACCAAGTCCAGCGAGTGCCGCGACGATTCCAAACGCGCCCCACGCGATCCAATAGATCGCTCCGCCTGCCAGAGGGAGCGCCACACCGGCCGCAAGGACGAGGGCTGCGAGGCCGAGTTGTTTAAGAAGTGTCGGCTGCGGAAACTGCACGAACTGCGCCGCAAGCGCGCCAGCGATGCCAAGCGCGACCATGGTCACGATCGGCGCTCCACCGCGCGGCATGCGCATGCGCGCCGCGACGATGCACACTGCGCCAACCATGAGCATCAGCGCAGCAAGCCCAAGGCGATGCCAACGCTCGAACGGCGCGTCGTCACCCTCGATCGTGATGACTTGTCGCGCAACCGCTGTCCACCCGAGTTCGTTCGTAAAACTCACGAGAAACGCGAGCGCCACCGCCATCGCGGGAAAGCACTCCACCGCCCACGCGCGCCGACGAAGCGGCGTCACCAGAGCGATCGACGCAACCGCCGCCGCAACGAGCGCGGGAATCACCACCACCGACAGGATGTAGCCAACGACGCCGTCCATCGATCAACCAGCCGCTTTCGCAACATCGCCTTCGAGCGAAATCGTCATGCGCACTTCATTGCCAAGTGCGCCCTTCGGTGCTTCGATGCCCCACTTCATGCCGTAGTCCGCGCGAAGAATCGTGAACATGCACTCGAAGCCGACCTTCTGCCCGGTTGGACCTTTACCAACGCCCGACACCGTGCAATCGACTTCTATTTCCTTCGTCACGCCGCGCAGTGTGAGGTCACCTTTCATCTTCCAGTGACGTTCACCGACGCGCTCCGCCGACTTCGACTTGAACTGAATCGTCGGGAATTCTGCTTGATTGAAGAAGTTCGGGCCTTGCAGATTGCCGTCGAGTTTTTCGCTACCCGTATCGACCTTCTTCACTTCAGCCGTCACATCGAAGGTCGGCGCAGCGCTGTCATCGAGCGGCCACGTTGCGGTGCCCGTGAGTTCATTGAAGCGGCCGTAGAAGTAGCCAGCGCCGAGATGTTGCACGCGGAAGATCGCCATCGAGTGGATGGGATCCATGGTGATGGCGCTTGCCGATGTCGCTGCCGCGGCTTCTTGCGACGAAAGCGGTGCGAATGCCATCAACGGCGCGAGTGAGATCGGAGCGGCGACGAGCGCCGCGACAAGAAGTGCGTTTCGCATGGGGCGCATAGTAGCGCGACGCACGTTCGCGTTCGGGCATGTGCGCTCGGGCGAGCCGCGTTACGGAGTGCGCGAGAGCGCGACCCGACGGAACACAATGCGCTTGTAGCCAGCACCCTCGTACAGGACGCCGAGTTTGTTCTGCGCGACGATCACCGGCACGCTGTACGCAAAGCCCTCCGGCTCGATCAGGATGCGGTCGGGCGAACCACTCGCGGGCCATGTGCGCCCACCGTCGCGCGAAATCCACAGTGTGCCGAGCGCGCGCCGAGATGCGCTGTCTGCGCCGGTGTAGTAGACCGTCACTCCGTCAGCCGTGACCACACCAGCCATACATTGCGGCTCAACGAGATTCGCTTCATCGACAAGCGTGCTCCATGTCGCGCCGCCGTCGGTCGAGACCGCGCTTTTGCGGCACTTCGCGCCAAGATGTTGCCGTGCGTTGAGAACCACCGCGCCATCTGCGCGCTCAAACATCTGCATTTCGTTCGCGACGCCTTTCGCGCCATCGGGCGCAGTCTCGCCGAAACGCCATGTGTCGCCGCCATCGTCGCTGATCGCGGCGTAGACCTTCCACTGATCGAATGGCCCCTCGTTGAACGGCATCAAGAGCCGACCTTTGTGCGGGCCGCGTGAAAGCTCGATGCCGATACCAGGACCGGTCGCAGTGCTCGTCGCGCGCGTTGGCCGCTTCACCTCGCGCGTGACTTCGCGCGGTGCCGTCCACGTTTCGCCGCGATTGTCCGACGAAATGACGTAGGTGCGGCAGACGAGATCATCGGGCACGTCGGGAGAAACGCCATATCCCTCGACGACTTTGTGCTCGCCGCGCGCTTTCGGATACGACTGGAACATCAAGATCACGCGCCCCGCGTGCGCGCCTGTGCGCACTTCGACCGCTGTTGGATTGTTGAGCGAACGATTGCTGATCTCGGCGATCACGCGCTGCGTTTGCCACGTGCGGCCGTCGTCGTCGGAGACGCGCATCACGAGATCGTTCTCGTCGACATCGGCGTAACTCCCGCGCGCTTCCGCGAACGCAAGCAATCGCGGCGTCACATCGCCGCGCTCAAGCCGCACGATCGATGGAATGCGATAGACGGGATATCCGCCTTCGCCGCCGACGAACACGTCGACCGATGCCGAGACGGTCGCCGCCGACGCGGCGGTCGTGCGCGGCGAATCTTGCTCTCTTGCTTGCTTCGTTTCTTGCAACGTCTCTTGCAACGTCTCTCGCAACATCTCTTGCAAGGGGGCCGCAGAAAGCGGCGCGCCAAGCGCACACAACGCCACGACCGCGAATGAACGATGCATCGACTTCATCAGCATGTGCGCAGTATCACCGATCAACCCGCACGAGAGCACGGGCGAAGGCGGGACCCCTCATGGGTGAGAATGTGTCCGGATTCATCCCGCCTGCAAACGAAGAGGCATCAATTCCCGTTTTTCCGGCTGCGAAATGCGCGATCAACGTCAGAATCCAGCACCCCGCGAAAGCGAAAGTGAGACACATGCGAGAAATTCGACCGAACACATCCCACGACGCCGCCCACATCGCGCTCCCGAAGACAGGTCGGGCGGGCCCTTTCATACGCGCTGCCGCGCTCGTTTCGTCTGTGATGCTCGCAGGTATCGCGAGCGCTTCTTCGTCTGATCCGGGCCCCTTCGCGGTCTCGCAGCGGAACGTCACCGTCACGCGCGCGAATGGCACGACGTTCACGGCGCAGCTTCGCTATCCCGCGACTTCTACTGCGGCGAACGCGCCCTTCGCGTCGGCGGCAGCGCCCGCGCCTGCGGTCACCTTTGGTCACGGTTTCCTCACCTCGGTCGATCTCTACGACACAACGCTCGATCATCTCGCAAGCCACGGTTACATCACCATTGCAACCACGTCGGGCGGAGAACTCTTTCCAAACCACGCGAATTACGCGGTTGATATGCGTCAGTGTTTGACATGGCTCGAGCAGCAAGACGTGCTCGCAGGCGGTTCCCTCTTCGGCGCGGTCAACGAAGCCGCCTTCGGCGTCTCGGGACACTCGATGGGTGGTGGCGCATCGATGCTCGCGGCTGCCGCCGACGCACGCATCCGCTGCGCCGTGACGCTCGCCGCTGCAGAAACGATTCCATCGTCGGCCGCGGCTTCGACCACCGTGCAGTTTCCGCTGCGCGCAATCGTTGGAAGCGCCGACACCATCGTCACGCCGGCGACAACCATCAATCAGTACAACAACTGCGACGCACCGAGGCAGTTCGTGAATATGGCCGGCGGATCGCACTGCGGCTTCGTCGACACCAGTTTCTTTGGTTGCGACTCGATCTCGCTGCCGCGTGCGGAGCAACTCGCGATGACGCGCGCACTGCTCGTCGACTTTTTCGACGCGCACCTCAAGCGCGACGCCGAAGCCTTCACGACTTGTTGGAACGCCGCGGCACCCGCCGGAATCACCATCAATCGCGATGCACGCACCACGGCGTCCCTTGCGAATACCGCGCTTTCAGGCACGGTCGGCGAGGAACTGACCACGACGCTCACCGTGACGAATGTTGGCCCCGACGCGACGTCGATCCGGCCACGTGTCGTCGGTTCAACGTCGACGGTGATCTTCGAACCGGCCGAAAGCGCCATACTCGCGGCCGGCGCCACCGCCGTGTTTACGGTGCGCGTCACATCCGCCGCCGTGCTTTCTGAAGCAGTGCGTATGGACGCGGTCCGCACGCGCGATGGTGCGGGAACGGCTTCAACGCTTTCTGTGGACTTCACCACCGCGTCGAACCCTGCGGACCTCGATGGGGACGGAAGCATCGGCGGCGGCGATCTCGCGCTTCTCCTCAGCGCGTGGGGTGCGTGCAAAGGTTGCGCCGCGGATCTTGATGGGAACGGCGACGTCGGGGCATCCGATCTTGCGATCGTTCTGAGTGCGTGGGGTTCCTGAATCTTCCGAGATTGACGCACCGCGCGCGCGTGGCGCATATTGACCGCAAGCGAGATCACTCAGACGTTTCGGTCGTACGCGCCTCGACCACGCGCTGGTCAGCTTCCCGCCCTTCGCGCACAGCCGCTTGCGACGCACCCATCTCGGAGATCACACGGAGTGCATCGCGTGTGTCGAAGGCGACGTAGGCTCTTCGCGCTGAGAGTTCGATCCCATCGCGTGCGGCGCGCCGCGCCTCCATCTCGCGCCCAGCGAGGAGCGCCATGCGCGCTTCGATGAGATGCGACTCTGGAGATTTCGGAAGTCGTGCAAGCCGCTCAACGTCTCGCGCGGACACTTCGCCGAGCGCGACCGCACTCGCGGCCGCGAGCAACGCCGCCTCTGCATCGTCTGGAAAACGTTCGAGAATCTCCGTGGTGATCGCGTGGGAACGCGTCGGATCGCGCACGAGCGCCGCGACTGCCTCTTCACGCCGCAACGATGCAATCGCACGCGGGCTCGCCACGGCGCTGAGCGCAACACGCGCTCGCTCTGCCAACTGCGCATCACCGCACGCAACCGCTGCGCGATACGCGGCGACGACACACGCTATGTCGCTTCGATCAAGTAACTGCATCGCCGTCGATTGCGCGATCTCCGCGATTTCATCAGCCATCGCACGACGCAAGTACTCCGCGGCAAGATGCGCGATGAGCACACGGTCCGCACCTTGCCGCTCACAGTGCAACACGAGCGCGCGGTGATCTTCCGCCGAAATCATGCGAGCAACACGCACACTTTCGAGTGGAAGAACATCAACGTGCACTCGTTCGAAATCACCTCGCAACATGGCAGCGAGCGAGCGCAGCGATGCGACATCGCTCCCAGGAAACATCGGAAGATCGCGCTCGCCCTCCTTCAACTGTGCAAGCTCCATCTCCGCGCGACTACCGTCTCCGACAGCGATCGCAATCGCCGCACGAAGGACAACGCCATGCGGATCCTTTGTTCCAAGCGAATCTGCATGTGCTGTGGCAAGCTGCGGATCACCAGCGAAAAGCGCTGCATAACCCGCGTATTCACGGAGTTTTCGATCGGCGGGCGCGATTCGAATTGCTTCGTCAAGCAACAAAAGCGCCTGCGCTGGATCTGGCGGTGAAGTGACGAGGACGAAGCCCGCGATCGCGGCAAGCAATTCGACATCGCCCGCAGCATCACGGGATGCACCTCGACGCGCATCGGCGGCAACTGCGAGAATCTCCGCGGAGTCAAAGTGCGATGGATGCGCCGTCGCCAAGCGAAGTCCGACCACCGCGATCGTGCGCAGATCTCCCGACTTTTTCAGCGCCGTGAGCGTCTCAAGGGCGAGTTGCGGGTCGTTCATCACCGCACGCGTACCACCGACGATCGCTGCGCCTTCTGGAAGCGACGATCGAAGCATGGCAGGAGCCTCTGCGATGTCGTGAAGATCACCAAACTGTCCGATGATCGCAAGCCTTTGGCGCATCGCAGGTGCCGCCGCGCAAAGTGTCGACCAAGCTCGCGCCAAATCTCCTTCTCGCTCAGCAGCGAGTGCATCCATCCAAGCCAATGCCCATCGGTAATCCTCCGAGGAAACATCGCCTTCGCGGGCAATGGCACTTCTTGCAATGGCAAGGTAGGACATGTCGTTGAGAGCGCGCGCCAATAGCACAGCGCTTTCTGAGAGCGCGATCGCTTCCTTCTCGTTCCATCGTGCACGGTCAACGCATTGCGTGAAACTCAATCGTGCTTCGTCGGCGAAACCAGCACTCCCGAGCACGAGCGTCGCGACTGTCGAGTCGCGCAGCGTTGCGTCGTGCGACGAGAGGATCGCTCGCGCGTCCGCGATTCTCAGCTCCGGCGAGCGCACCCGCTGCAAAGATTCCGTTGCGTTGAATTTCGACTCCGACAGCAAACGCAACGCTCGTGCGGGTGGCCGACCGTTCGATACGTCGACCAAGCGCGCAGATCTCACGAGCGCCTCGTCGTTCCGACCAAGCCCGTGCAACGACTCGATGGCGATCATCTCTGCGGCGTCAAACCGTCCCCGCGCAAGTTGTACGGCATCGTTCGCACGTCGAAGTGCATCCGACCACTTCCCCGCCTGCAACGATCGTTGCGCCTCCGCAGCGCGCAATGCTGCTTCCGCCGCCACATCGATCGTTCCTGCCTCCCGTGCACTCTGCGCGCCTTCTTCGCCGACAAATGACTTGACCCGCAAGAGCCATGCGCGCGTCTCACGCGAAACTGATTTCCACGCAGCTTCGTCCGTGATTTCATCTCTCGCGGCACCTTCGACAAGCGCAAGCACCATGCGATAGACGATGGAGAGATCGGAAGGCGATTCGCCCTCAGGATTGGCAAACTCCTGCGCCATCAAGTCACGCGCAGACAGCAAATCACCCGAGAAAATGGCGCGGCGAAAGAGTGCTCGCGCGATCTCGATGCGTTCGGTACCTGCCGGTTCTTTCGATTGAAGCAGTTGGGTCAGCAACGCATCTCCATCGTCATGACGACCGATTTCGTCGAGTAATCGCGCTCGCAGTTCCGCTTCTTCGAAGGTACGTGCGGCAACCGCTGGCCCTGCAACATGCGTCGCGAGCCACTCGCGAGAGTGTGTCGCGAGTTCAAGCGCGACGGCGTGGACAAGTTCACCCACGCCAAACGGCGCGTCGGGCTCGCGCGCCCAAGATGTAACCTCTTCGAGGATCGCGTTCGATGCCGCTCTATCTGGCGGCCGATCGAGCGCTGCTGCGCGTGCGCGCTTGACAAGAATCTCCGCGAGCGCAATCCGATTCGCAAGCGACGATGGCTCAAGTTTCACAGCGCGTCTCAGCACGCTTTCCGCGTCTTCAAACCGACCGCGCGCACAACTGGCGTGCACGAAAACGCGACGCGCCTCGTGATCGCGCTCATCGATCGCGAGCACGCGCTCTGCTTCGCGCTGCGCTTCCGCGAGCATGCCGCCGCCGACATACGTTTGCAATCTCAAGCGCGCGCATCGCGTCTCATCTGCGCCATATTCCCGCGCACGATCGATGGCGTAAATCACCATCGCGACATGCGCACCGCGTTCCATCGGAACATGCATGCGCGCTGTCGCAAACGCGAGCAGTACTTCAACGTCATTGGTTTTACGACTCAGTAGCACGCCGAGTTCTCGCAGCGCGAGGTCCCACTCACTTCGCTCAAAGGCCGCAAGACCGGCCACACGCGCGGCTTCTTCTTGCTGCGCTCGACGCCACATTCGCGCCGCAGCAGCGCCGCTGATGATCGCAACGACAACGACGGCAGCGATCGCAAGCCGCGTCCAAGTTCGACGTTTTCGTGCGTTTCGACTGCGAGGAATCTCAGAGTGAGCACTTCGATCTGCTGCCATGTCGAACAACTCCTACTCACATCAACTCCTACTCACATCAATGTGAGACGGCGCGCAAGTATCCCTTGAGGCACGTTCGTGATGAGAGGGAAACTTTCGCATCGCTGCATGCATCGCGCGTGCGCTCATGCGTCGCGACGTGATGCCACGTGTTTCGCGGAAGAAACCCTATGCCTTGGCGCGCGACAGGCGAACAACACGCCACTAAGGTTCACACCCTCACCGCAGAAGCGTGGCGCGCGCTGCGATCGGTGCAGATTCGAAGGGAGAATCACATGCAGAATCTTCAGGGAAATCCAAGCATGCAGCGGAGTTGCGGTGTTGCATCACGCGTGATCGCGACGGCAGCGATCGCAATGTCGCTCGCAACCGCGACGCATGCCACGCAGACCATCACGGGATCCAACGGTCTCGAGGGCCTTGGGAGTTTCACAGGTTCGATGTCGTGGACCTATCTCGGTTCAGGGACAGGCACGCTCGCGGTCTCGCTCACCAACACCTCAAATCCTGCAAATGGTGGCCTTCTCACCGGCTTCGACTTCAACACCGTGAACGGCGTCAACCTTTCATTGACGTCCGCACCGAGTGCGTCGTGGCTTGGCGTCAGCAACGTATCTGCGAGCCCGTTTCCGAGTTTCGATTTCGGCGCGGCGCTCGGCGGCAACTGGCTCGGCGGCGGTTCACCAAACGCGGGAATCGCCGTGGGATCAACCGGCGCATTCTCGTTTCAAGTGTCAGGCAACGACTCGCTCCTCGCGACGCTGTCGGACGCCAGTTTCTTCGATACGTCGAACGGCTACGGTTTCGCAGCGCGATTCCGTGGCTTCGACGATGGCGGCAGCGACAAGGTGACCGGCGAACTCGCCGTGGTGCCGTTGCCACAAACGCTCGGTCTCGCGTGCATGGGCCTCGTGGGCCTCGCCATTTGGCGACGTCGGAAGTAACGCTTTCACCGACAGCGCGATGCCGTGCATTCCGCAACGTCGAGTGTCGCGGAAGCAAGCTCTCAGAAGCGAGGCTGACAAGGCTGGGCTGACAAGGCTGGGCTGACAAGGCGGGGCTGAAAGAGACGAGGCCGACGCACAGTGCGTCGGCCTCGTCTTTCTATCCATGAAAATTTCTATGCATGAAACTTTCTATGCATGAAACGCCACGATCGGAACTCACTGCAAGCGATACTCGCCTGGCTTCCGGACGAACGGCGCGGGCGCGTCGCCTGGAATCTGCACGAGTTTCGGCATGAGATCGAGCTTCGACTTCGTCGTCATGAAGTCCCACGTGGCGATTTGCCCCGAGTACGCAGCCTCGCGACCCATGACGGCCATCATCGAACTCTCCGCGGTTTGGCGCAGTTCGACGATCGGCTTACCCGCGTTGATCGACTCGACGAGCTCCTTGTGCTCTTGTCGGTACGCAGCGCCGAGATTGCCCTTGATCGAGAAGAGTTCCTTACCCGAGTGGTCGTAGATCTGTGTGCCCGCGTCGAACGCGCGCAAGTACGCAACGCCCTTCGAGCCGTACACCACGTTGTCGAGTTGGTTGTCGGAATTCGGCCAATGGCGGCCGGTGAACGAGCAGATCTTTCCGTTTGCCCACTCGAAGTCGCACGACACCGAGTCCCACATTTCGCTGTCGGCGGGGCGATTCCAGCGCGAACCCGATGCGAAGCAGCGCGTCGGCGGGCCGCCCATCACCCAGTGGATGATGTCGATGTTGTGCACCGCTTGCTCCGCGATCTGGTCACCCGAGAGCCAAATGAAGTGCATCCAGTTGTAGATCTGGTACTCCATGTCGCTCATGCCTGGCTGACGCTCGCGGTACCAAATGCCGTTCGAGCAGTAACGCGCGGTCATGCCGACGACTTCGCCGATCATGCCTTCGCGAATGCGCTTGATGCCTTCGATGAAACTCGGCTGTCGGCGATACTGCGTGCCTGTGACAATCGCGGTGCCCTGCTTCGCGGCGAGATCGTGCGCGGCGCAGCAGATGTGGTAGCCCGCCGTATCGACGCACACCGGCTTCTCCGCAAAGACATGCTTGCCCGCGCCGACCGCTGCCGCGATGTGGATCGGACGGAAACCTGGCGCCGTCGCGAGCAACACGAGATCGACATCCTTCAAATCGCAGATCTTCTGGTAGCCATCGATGCCGCCGAAAATGCGCTCATCGCTCACGTCGACGCGCTCGCCGTGCGCTTCCTTCAGTGCGTCGCGCGCGGCCTTGGCCTTCGCGAGATCGATGTCGGCCATCGCGACGAGTTTGACGTTGGGATTCGCGGTGAGCGAGTCGTTGGCAGCGCCCGAGCCACGACCGCCGCAACCGATAAGCCCGATGCGGACAATTTTGCCAGCAGCCTGCGCGCCCACAGCGGATGCCGACGATTTCGCGTCGCCCGCTTTCGCCTCTTGCGCAGACGCCATGCGAAGGCCGAAACCTTCGGGAGCAACAAGCCCTGCGGCGCTGATGGCAGCGGTCAAGGCGAGGAATTCGCGACGGGTGTGATCTTGCATCTCATACTCCTCTATTGAGCGCGCGACGCGACTCATTCGCTTCTGCGCAACCGCAAGATAACGGAGCCGCCTCGCCGAACGAAGGCCGCGCGCCGTTCGCGGAGGAAATCAATGCAAATACGAGTGATGCGCACCGCGCGAGTCATTCAAGATCCGCGAGCGATTTATAACGAACGCGCGAGAGCGCAATTGAAACGCCCGCCATCAAACCTGACTGGTCACCAACATACACCGCAACGCCATGATCGAATTGCTTCGAGGCTGCGGTTCCAGCTTGCGCGGCCACCACGGTTGCTGCGATATCGCCCGACCACGTGCCATCTTTGAACTTGCGCATCGTGTCTGCGTTCTCAAGAACGATCGCCATTTTCTGACCTTGCACGCCGAGCGTGACACCAAGCGCCGTGCGATTGATTGCCGCCCAGCCGATTTGTGTGCCATCGGCACTGAAGACCGCGCCGCGACCGAACGTTCCACCGACGAAGATGACGCCCCACTCGCCGATGTCAGGGAAAATGATGTAGCCGCCACTCTTGCCGACTTGTTCTCGGAATCCGCTCACGTTCTCTTCAAACCACGACTCAGCCGCTTTCGCTTCCACCGCAAACGACTTGCGGTTCGCATACTTCGGCGCGGTGTTGCAAGAAGCGAGCGGAGCGATCGCTGTGGCGAGAACGATCACGGAAAGCGTGGCAGATGTGAAGAGTTTCATAGCGCGAGACGGCGTGTGATGGTCGGAGGGAACAACGCCAAGCGAGTGTAATTGCTCGCGAGAAGTCGGGGTGGAGGCGCATCGGTGGCGCGCTTTCCTGCGAAGATATGCGCCCAACGCGGGCGCGCCGCCCGCGTGATCCATGCAGCAAGCCATGCCACAAGACATGCCACAAGACATGCCACAAAACTCGAACCACACGCGCCTTCTCGAACCGATCGCACTGCGCTCGCTTGCTTGCCCGAACCGCGTCTTCATGGCGCCGCTGACGCGCCAGCGCGCGCAGCAGCCGGGCGATATTCCGGGCGAATTGCAGGCTGAGCACTACGCGCAGCGCGCGTCGTACGGGCTGCTCATCACCGAGGCCACGCAGATTTCTCCCGAAGGAAAGGGCTACCCGCAGACGCCCGGCGTCTACTCGGAAGCGCAAATC
The DNA here is from genome assembly GCA_027483065.1 of Planctomycetaceae bacterium. Lineage (GTDB taxonomy): Bacteria > Planctomycetota > Phycisphaerae > Phycisphaerales > SM1A02 > QWPT01. The sequence goes on along the minus strand of JAIXVI010000086.1, from coordinate 3,953 downwards.
GCGGGTTGGAAACTCGTCACCGATCGCGTGCACGCCGCGGGCGGACGCATCTTTTGCCAACTCTGGCACGTCGGTCGCGTGAGCCACGTCGCGCATCAGCCCGATGGTCAGCCGCCGGTCGCGCCCGTCGCCGCGCGCTCGAAGGGATACGTCAGCATTCGCCACGCCGATGGCCGCCGCGAGCGCGTTGAAGCGAGCATGCCACGTGCGCTCGAAACACACGAGATGGCGCGCGTCATTGGTGACTTCGCGCACGCCGTGAGCTGCGCGAAGGCCGCTGGCTTCGACGGTGTCGAAGTGCACGCCGCGAACTCGTACCTCATCAATCAGTTCCTCTCGGGAAGCCTCAATCAGCGCGACGACGCGTGGGGTGGCTCGATCGAAAATCGCATGCGACTTCTCATGCATGTTGTGGACGTCGCGGGCGAAGCGTTCTCGTATGAGCGCGTCGGCGTTCGGCTTTCGCCGATGGGAAGTGCGAACGATCTTCCGCACCACCACGACGACGAAGCGCTGATGGAGCGTGTCGCCGAGGAACTCGGCAAGCGTCGCCTCTCGTACCTCCACCTCTTCAACCACTATTGGGGGAAGGACGGCTGGAACGGCCACTTCTCCGAGCGACTCGCGCGCGAAATGAAGGCGCGTTTCAACGGCCCGATCGTGCTCAATGGTTACGGTGCGGATGTTGCCGCTGCTGAGCGAGATATCGAGGCCGGCCTCGGCGATGCGATCGCGTTCGGCCGACTCGCGATTTCGAATCCCGATCTCCCGGAGCGCTTCGCGGCGAACGCCGAACTCGCGCCGTGGGACGACACAACGTTCTACGGCGACTGCGCGCGCGGCTACAACGACTACCCCCGCGTGGCGGCCGCGCGCTGACGGGACGGGCCGACAGAGTGGACGCCCGCGGCTTGCGCGAGGCACGTCCTCCTGCGACGCTTCGCGCATGGCCGAATCGCCGAAGTTCATCGAGCGATACACGAGTGCGCTCCCAGAGCCGCACTGCGATCACTGCGGCTTCGCGCTCACGGGGCATGTAGCGGGCCATGTTGAGAGCCACGTTGAGAGCCACGTTGAGAGCCACGTCACACGCGGAAACTGCCCTGAATGCGGCACCGATTTCGATCCGCAGACGGTGACGGTCCCTCGCCGAATGCGCCGCCTTCGCGTCTTTGGTTACCTCACGCTGCCGTTTGCGGTCGCGATGTTGTTTCTGCTGCTTCTCACCATCGCGGTCAACGCTACAAGTACGCCCGAGCTCGGGCCACTCAACGCCGCACTACTCTTCGCGCCCGTACCGCTCGCATGCGCGTGGCTTGGCTATCGGGCGACGCGCCTCACACCCGTTGTGTTCGGGCGCTGCATGCCGCGGCGGCGCGCGCAATCGACCGCTGCGGTCCTCGCGAGCGGACTTTGCCTCGCCATCGGCTTCCTAATGATGTTCAGCGGTGTGCTGCTTGCGGGTTTCGTACTCGCGATGGGCTTCCTCGTGCAATCGGGCATCGACGCGTGAGACACACGTCTCGCGCGATCAGGACGCACCGCGCGCAAGATCCGGAATTCTCTTGCGTTCGTTGTCCCCAACCATGAACGTGCGCCAACCGCAAGAACCCCCGCGCTTTGTGTCGTCGCGGTTTTGAAGCCTCCGCATGCTCATGAAGGCGCATCCACATGCATGACCCCACCGCCCGCGAACTCTTCGAAGTGCTCGTCCGAGAGCACGCGGATGGCTTGATGGCTTCGATCCGTGCGGGTGCTGGGCGCGCGCACGCGGACGACGTCTTCCAGGAAACCGTGCTCGTCGCGTGGCGACGCCTCGCCGACTACGACCGCACGCGGCCGTTCGGCCCGTGGCTCCGCGGCATCGCGCGACTCGTCGCGCTCGATCTCGCGGGCCGCCATCGCCGCATGCAGGTTGCCGACCCTTCGACCTTCGACTGCATCGAACGCAACATCACGCAATTCGAGCGTGCGCGCGGCGACGGACCAGAGCCTGCGATGAGTTTCCGCGAACGACTCGTCGCACTCGATGATTGCTTGTCGAAACTCCCCGCGATGTACGCCGAAGTCGTGCAAGCAACCTATCGCGATACGAAACAGTTGGCAGAAGTCGCGCATGCGATCGGCGGGAACGAAGAGTTGGTGAAGAAGCGATTGCAACGCGCGCGCGCGATGCTTGCGGAGTGTTTGCGCGGAAAGAGCGTGTTCGCGAGCGAATGCGGCGATGGAACGGAGGCATGCGCATGAGCGAACAAAACGACAAACAACACGACGAACAACACGACGACGCCTTCGATCGTGCGCGCATGGCAGAGGGAGAAGCAGAGACCCGCGCGAATGATGCGCTTGTCGATGCGCTGCTTGACGCGCATCTTTCGCCGAGTGAGCGCGACGCCCACAGATCTGCGATGGAAGCGCGACTTTCCCGCGCGTTCGCCGCATTGGATGCAGAACGCGCAGAGTCCGCCGCGCCGCCCGCGCCACTTCCGTTTGCATCGCATGGCCCATCAACACGCGCTGCGCGGCCCGCGTTGCGTACGAATCGACGCACCATCATTCGTCTCGCCCGCGCTGCGCTGATCGCACTTGCGTTCGGCGCGATGTTCCTTCTGTTCCCCTACGAAACCAATGCCTCGACGCTGCTTGATCGCGCGCTGACCGCTGAAACGTCGCCATTCTCGATCAAGGGCTCGCGCCGCTACGAAGTGCGTGTTGTACTGCCGCCGCGCGAGGCTTCAGATCGCGGACCGAACGCGCCGACGGAACTTTCGGGTACATGGGATTTGCGCGGCGATGAGGCGCGACTGGATCTTTCTGCGGGTGGCACCCGCTCGACGACGCGTGCTTCAAGCGTCGACGGGGCGTGGGAGCGCTCGATCGACGGCACCGTGCGCCCGCTTGATTCGCGTGAACTTTGGCCGCGCTGGATTGAGGATCCGTCTGGCAACTCTTCGGGTGGGGTTGCGATCGAACGTATGGATGCCCTGCTTCGCCTCGTGCAACGCTCGTACATCGCGGTTGCCGCACGTGCAGGCGACGAAAGCCCCGCCGAACTTCGTGGATCGATGCACATCGTGGCAACGCGCGTCGAAGCAGCACGCGGGCCAGATGACATCGAACTCTGGATCGACACCAAGCGCAACGTTGTCCTTGCCGCGAAACTCGCGTGGCAAACTGCACCAAACACGGAGCGCGGTGACCGCGCGAGGGAACGCATGAGCGAACGCGGCGGCATGCGCGACGCTCCACCGCGTGGCGATGCTCCGCCTCGTGGTGATGCTCCGCCTCGTGGTGATGCGCCACCGCGCGGCGATGCTCCACCGCGTGGAGAGCGGCCCGGTTCGCGTCCCCCGTCGATGGGCGACTTCCCGCCGCCGCCGCCGATGGATGACTACCGACCTGCGCGCGGCATGCTTCCACCGTTTCCGCCGCGAGAACTCGTGTTGCGTCGCATCGAACCGATCGAGTTTCCCGCCGACCATTTCGCGATGCCTCGGATGTGAAACACTTCGCGCGGAGCTCGATCACGCGAACGCGATGCCCGCTGCCGCGATCAGCAACGCAAGGCCGAGTCCTGGCAACACCGCGCGCAGAAGCTTCGCATCGCCCATGATGCGTGCGACGCCAAGTTTGAAGAGCGTGTTGACCGCGAGCGCGACGAGCGTTGCGCGAACAAGCAGTGTGCCGTCCATACCGCCCGCTTCAAATTCGCGCGCAACCGAGAGCGCGATCGCATCCATGTCGGTGATGCCGCTCGCCGCAGCCACGACGAGAAGTGCAGCAGCGCCCGCGTACGCGATCGTCGCTTTGGTGACGATCTGAATCACCACAAAGACCGCAGCAAACGCCAACGCCGACGAGAGTTGCGTTGGATTCTGCGGTTTACTCGGCGGATTTGTTGCGAGCGTCGTTGAACCATGCGCGGCGTGCGCGTCGGTCGTGGAGTTCGTTGT